>JAFUTQ010000012.1 GCA_017484135.1 Lachnospiraceae bacterium | reverse complement strand
TATCGTTGGCATCCCGATCCATCTTATTGATAAAGGTAAAGATCGGAATATGTCTCATCACGCACACCTTGAACAGCTTTCTCGTCTGCGCCTCCACACCCTTCGAGCCGTCAATTACCATGACTGCGGAGTCCGCCGCCATCAGCGTGCGATAGGTATCCTCCGAAAAGTCCTGGTGTCCCGGCGTGTCCAGAATATTGATGCAATACCCGTCATACTCAAACTGCAGGACGGAGGAGGTAACGGAAATTCCGCGCTCCTTCTCGATTTCCATCCAGTCAGAGACTGCATGGCGGGCAGTTGCCTTTCCCTTTACCGAGCCGGCCAGATTGATGGCTCCGCCATACAGAAGAAATTTCTCTGTCAGGGTGGTTTTTCCCGCATCCGGGTGGGATATGATTGCAAAGGTTCTTCGTCTTTCTATCTCTTTTCTTAAATCAGCCAAAATGGTTCCTCCTACAGTATCAGTGGATCGCCGGCGCACTGCTGCGGCACATCAAAATATCGTAATATGGTGGCCGCAATGTCTGCAAAGCTTGACCGGGTTCCATAGTTTGTCCCTGCCTTAACCGGTTTTCCGTACATCAGAAGCGGCACAT
Source organism: Lachnospiraceae bacterium (assembly GCA_017484135.1). Taxonomy (GTDB): domain Bacteria; phylum Bacillota; class Clostridia; order Lachnospirales; family Lachnospiraceae; genus Roseburia_C. The sequence goes on along the minus strand of JAFUTQ010000012.1, from coordinate 14,374 downwards.
ACTCCCGGGAATGATCGGTGGACGGTGTGCTGGGATCACAGCCGTGATCTGCCGTAATCATCAGAACATCCTCGTCTCCCAGCTGTGCAAGCAGCTCCGGCAGGCGTTCATCAAAATAGGTCAGCGCCTTTGCGTAGCCGTCCACGTCATTGCGATGTCCATACAGCATATCATAATCAACCAGATTCGTAAAACACAAACCGGTAAAATCCTTTTTCATATAGGCAATGGTCTTATCGATCCCGTCTGCATTTCCTTCCGTGCGCACATATTCCGTAATTCCGCGTCCCGCAAAAATATCCACGATCTTTCCCACCGAAAGCACCCCAAAGCCTGCTTCTTTCAAGAGATCCAGACAGGTGCCAGTCGGCGGCTCCAGAGAAAAATCATGCCGTCGTGCCGTACGGACATATGAGCTCTCCGTTCCGATAAACGGCCGCGCAATCACGCGTCCCACCCCATATTGTCCTGTCAGCAGCCCTCTGGCAATCCTGCAGTATTCATAAAGTGTTTCTATCGGCACCACATCCTCATGGGCTGCAATCTGAAATACAGAATCCGCAGAGGTATATACAATGAGACTGCCTGTCTCACAATGTGTTTTCCCGTAATCCCGGATGACTTCCGTGCCGGAATATGGCCGATTGCACAGGATGTCTCTGCCGGTCAATTCACGAAAAGGCGCAAGCACCTCCTCGGGAAATCCATCCGGAAAAGTGGGAAGCGGATGATTTGAAATAACCCCCGCAATTTCCCAGTGCCCGATCGTGGTATCCTTCCCCTTTGAGACCTCCGTCAAACGGGCAAACGCCCCCGCAGGCTGTGCCTCTCGTTCTCCGATCTCTACTCCGTCTATATTGAAATATCCCAGTTTTCTCATGTTGGGCATGGAGAAATACGGACTTTTGGATGCCGCAAGCAGGGTATTGCTCCCTTCATCGTGATACTCTGCTGCATCCGGCATCTCGCCGATTCCCACGCTGTCCAATACAATCAGAAAAATTCGTTTCATTCGCAGATTCCTCCTCGTTTCCCGCAACGCTGCAACGCATACGTGTGAGAACAGTAACCGTATTATACCTTTTTTTCGGCTTCCATGCAAGCGTGGGAACAAGCGCTTTTATTCATAGGTTGCTACATCCACCTCCTCATCGGCTTCTGCCTCTGCCTCTGTCAGTGTTTCAATCGGTGTGATGACAATATTGGCAGCTTCAATTCCGGTCTTCCGCTTCACGATATCCTCAATCTGCGCCCTTTTCGCATCGGTCAGATCCCCTGCATCCACCACCACATCCGCATGTTCGTCCGTAATACTTACCATGACACTTTGAAAGCCCTTTGCCTTCAGCAGCGTCTCTGCCGCAGCCTCCCGCTCGGCAATATTGGTCAATGCAACCATCTGATCAATCGCTTCCTGCTTCTGTGCGTCCTCGATCGCCGTATTATTGATGATTTCCATCAGAGTCTCTTTGCTTCTGGAGCGCACCTGCTCCCGGTTCAGCTTCATCTCTGCCGCGTAATCTACGGCAGCGGTAGACGTGCTGGCAAGCACGGCCTCCCCGGGATTTGAAATTTCCGAATTCTCCGCTACGGTCTCGGTACTCTGGTCACTTGTATCCGTAAAGAGATCCTCCTCTGAAGGCTCATCCTCCAAAGCAATATCATAGGTATATGCCTCATCCATCGTATCGGCACTTGCTTCCTTTGCAATCTCTCTGTCATTTCCCATTCCTCCCACAAAGCTGATGTACCCTGCCACCGCAACCATCACTGCCAGTGCCGTTATAATCAGCTGGTTTTTTCTGAATATTTTCTTCATGCTAACCCTCCAGTCAGTTCATTTTTACTATTTTAATTCTATGTAGCTCCACGTCAAATAATGCCAAAACCGCATCGGAAAGATTTTGTCTTACCACTGCATCCTCTCCGCCCTCCGCTACGATCAGAATGCCCTCAATTTCCGGCTCTAATTGTCTGGATATAAACGGATCCTTTCCGGAATCATAAACCGTCTCTGTCTGTCTCTGGCTCTGCTCCCGCCCGGTCACATTGCCCTGCAGATCCGTTTCTGTGCTGCTATCCTTGGAATAAGTCTGATCCTTTTCCACCACATAGGTTCCGGTATCCTTATAGGTAATCATCACCTCCACCTTTCCCGCACCGGATACCTTGCTTAAAATCTGTCCGAGACGCTTCTCGAGATCCCGTGTCGCTGCGGTTTCCCCGCTTTCCGAAACAGTCACCGTCGTCTCTGCCTGCTTCTCCTCCTTTTTTACCGGCAGTGCAATCACAAGCAGCAGCACCCCGATCAGTGCCAACACAATAAAATCGCCCTTTTTCCACTTTTTCTTTCTCAGTTTTTCAAAAAAATCCTTGTCCGGCATCACATACACCTTCCTTCCTCAGCCCGCCCGGCTTTGATTACTGTTCACTTCGTGACCAACAATCGTATTTGCCCTTCTGTGAGCTGATACTGCTCCTGAAGCAGACGAAACAGTTCCTGCTTTTCTTCCTCTTTTTCTGTTTCTACGAGAACCTCCTCAATGGAATAATCTTCTGTGAGAACCGCCTGAATCTTAGTCACCTCCCAGCCATGTAATTTCAGAAACGACCGAATCTCATTTTCCAGCAGTTCCTCACATTTTGCTCTGTAATCGTCATCATATTCCGTCTGAAACTGCAGGATATCCACACGCTCATTTTCCAGTTCCTGCTTCCATTCGTAAAAAGAAATCCGGTCAAAGAAATTATCCCGGCTTTGAAGCAGCGAAGCCGCCGGTGCAATCACTGCAAACAGGAGTACCATCTGAAAGAAAAAACGAATATATTTTTCGTACGTTTTTCCCTGAACCAGATAAATCAAAAGATTCCCTGCCACAAACAAGATCAAAATTCCTTTCAGCCATGTCATCAGCTGCTCCATCCCACACCCTCCCTTCCTCTCTTTCCCGCAGGCAGCAGGCTCCTGCAATCGATTATCTCATCGGATCCTCCTCAGATCCGGCTGCCGGCTGCGGTAATGATTGCAATGGTGGTCACAAACAGTGTGACTGCCGCCAGAATAATTTTCTGAAGCAGCACACTCCCCGTATAGACCCCCTGCATGCAGCCCACAATCCGCGGATCCGACACCGGCTCAATCACGGCTGCGGTCACGCGATATAAGAGGGACAGCAGCCACAGCTTGATGACCGGCCCCGCCAGCAGCAGAAGCAGAATCAAAATCCCCGCCACGCCCACACTGTTTTTGATTACCGTTCCTGACCCGAGAAGCATCTCTCCCAATACCCCGGCTGCATTTCCGACACCCGGAAGCATCTGTACGGTCTTTGCAATGCCATTCGCCTTCAGACGATCCACCGCCGGTGTGATCATACTCTCAATCACATTCAGGCTGACGACAACCGCCACCAGAAATTTCAGGCACCATTGTACGCCGTCCCGGATCAGTTCACACAGCTTCTGAAATTTTTTTCCCGGGACATAGTGGTTCATAAATTCAAGTATCACATAGACCTTTACCGCCGGAACAAGCACCAAAAGCAGAATCACCTGCACCAGATAGATCACGAGAAATGCCAGCTCGTAAAATCCGGCTGCGGATAAATGTTCCATACTCACGGAGAGACTGAGCGTAAAGATCGGAATCAGCAGATTCATAAATTCCACCAGTTCCTGCAGGGTATCATAAACCAGCTCGTACATGATCGCGGAAGAACGCAGAAGCAGTACCATCAGTTCCATATACAGACACAAAAAGCAGGTGTCCGCGATATAGCTGTTTTTGAAGATATCCGAAAAATGATGCAGAAACGAGCAGCAGACTGCCAGCAGAAGCACCTGCAGCAAAATTCCCTTGTTCGCCGACAGCTCTCCCCAAAGAACATCTGCCAGATATGTGCCGATGGATTGGAAATCAAACGGAATCTGTCCGGTCATAAGCGATCCCACGAGGTCCATAAAGGATACATCCCCGGTATACTCATTGCCCTTCAGATATTCCTCCAGGTCCTTCACATCAAGCTTTTCCAGCAATTCCTCCTCATAGGTTTGTATGTCCTCAGCTTCTGCCCCATAGACCGGCTGACTGCAGCAAAGAACCCAGAGCAGCAGCCAAAATACAACCGTTTTTTTTCTCATAAAAACTCTCCAATCACTTCCAGAAAGCTCATCATTACCGGCATACTGACCAGAACAATCGACAGCTTGGCAAAAATTTCAATCTGACCCGCGATGGTCTGATATCCTGCATCCTTGCAGATATCCGTAGAAAATTCCGCAATATAGCTGATTCCGATCATTTTCAGGATCAGTCCGATATACCGACTGTCTACCGGAATCAGCTGCCAGATCGTATCGATGTAGTCGAGAATCATTTCCACCTTATGTATCAGCAAGATAAAAATACAGGTGCAGGCAGTGATTCCGATCAATATCCCAAACTCCGGTTTTACCGAGCGGATCATCAGCCCCAGCAGTACCGCCGTAATGGCCAGAAGCCCTATTTTTACGATTTCCATGCTGCCTCCTATAAAGCAAATAATTCTTTCATGGTTTCAAAAAGATCATATATGTATGGAACAATCCAGAACAGCACAATCAAAAGCCCTGCCAGACTGATCATAAACGCATGTTCCTCCCGCCCGCTATGCTTTAGCACCTGACTGATCACGGCAACCAGAATACCCACCGCGGCAATTTTAAAGATCAAATCAACACCCATAGTTCCTCCAAATTTCACGGAATTTATTTTTCCACTCCGTGAATCATATCGTTTTTTCGGCAAACCGCTCATACCAACAGCAGGATCAGCATAATTCCGGCTGAGAGACTCAGATAAATGCTGACCTTTTCCCGTTCCCTGGTCTCCTTTTGTGCTTTTTGAATAAAAAAGCTCATACGGTCGGAAAGAAGCTTCCCCTCCTTTAAGATCATTTCCTTATCGTGCAGAGACAAAAGCTTTCCGCTGTCTAAAAAGATTTCCCACTCATCTCTCCGCCACATAAACTGCTTTTGATAGTTTTTCGCGATCTCACACCAGAGCCGGTCAATGTCCGATCTCTCGTATTTTTTCAGGTTCTCTGCCATCTCTTCAAAAAATTCGGCAAAGGGCGCTTCCGCTGTATGGGACAGCTCCTCGAACAGCTCCGTCAGCAAGCTGTTCCAGCCTTCCATCCCATTTTGCAGCTTCCATAAATACTCTTTCCACAGGAGCAGCTGCCTGTCATGCTCACGCAGCTGCCGGATCATACAGCAAATAAATCCCGCAGTCGCCAAAAGAATCAGCACTGCTCCAAACGTCTTTAACATAGCTGCTCCAGCTTTTCATCATAGACGGATATTTTTCTGCAGTTTTTCTCTCCATACTCCAGCACAATAAAGCGTTCAAAAATCTCCTGCTCCAGCCAGCCCTTTAGCCTTGTCTTCTGCATCATTTCGTTGATATCTGCGGCATGGATGGTGCCGAGAATACTGCAGCCGCAGTTTAAGACCTGCTCCACTGCCAGAAAATCTGCTTCCCCTCCCAGCTCGTCTACCGCGATTACCTGCGGTGCCATGGAGCGAAGCAGCATCAGCATCCCGCAGGGCTTGCTGCACCCGTCCATCACATCGGTATGGATTCCGACATCATGCTGGGGGATTCCCATATATCCCGCGGCAATTTCCGACCGCTCATCTACCACTCCGACCCGCAGCGGGGCATGCTGACCGTCGCCGGTTGCCAAAAGGCGGATCAGATCTCTCAGATAGGTGGTCTTTCCGATTCCCGCCGCAGACAAGAGCAGCGTATGATACATCCGGTCATGCTTCAGCAGATAGGGATAAATTTGTTCTGCGCAGCCCTTGTATTCCTGTGCGATACGGATATTCAAAAAAGTAATCCGGGACATTTTTCCCACATGCCCGTTTTCCATGAGAACATGTCCGGCAACGCCTACCCGGTGTCCGCCCTCCAGCGTCAGATATCCGCTTTTTAGTTCCTCCTCGTAAGCGTAAATGGAATAACGGCTCAAAAATGTGAGCATGTCCGAAATATCCTTTTCTGTAATAAAATAGGCCTGCCCGGGGCTGGTAATACACTGCCCGCTCTGGATATCCCAGAAATAATCCTGTGCCTGCGTACGAAGCACAAAGGGACGATTGACTCGTACCCGAAGCTCTTCCACCCTTGTTGTCTCCAGGGTTTTTTTTAATTTTTCCCGCATATGAATTGGAAAAACAGAAAGAATCTGCTCTGACATACCTCTCCTCCTTTCCGGTTCAGCAGCCTCTGTGATCTGAACTGTTACAAGTATATGACTTGTCTACAAAATTATGACTGCCATTCTTATGCTTTTTTTCTGCACAAAAAAATACCATAGTTTCTCCAACTACGGTACTTTCAAGTCTTACTGGATAATCTTCCCATCCCGCATTTTATAAATCCGATCTGCCATTCCCGCAATCTTTTCATCATGCGTGACAATCACAATCGTCTGCTTCCGTTTCTCACGAGACAAAAATAATAACTTCATAACCTCCTGTCCATTTTGATAATCGAGATTCCCGGTGGGCTCATCACAAAGTAGCAAATCCGGTTGATGAACCAAGGCTCTTGCAATAGCCGTTCTCTGCTGTTGCCCTCCACTCAACTGCTCCGGGTATGCCTCCTTTTTTTCTTCCATTCCCAGTTCTCTTAAAATTGTCTCTATGTCCTTCTTATCCGGTTTTTGATGCTGCAATTTCCATGGGAGCATGACATTTTGCTCTACCGTTAATTCCGGAAGCAGCTGAAACGACTGAAAGACAAAACCGATTTTCTCCCGCCTAAATTCCGACAGCCGTTTATCTGAAAATTTTGTAATATCCTCCTCTCCATAGTAAATCCTTCCGCTTGACGGGGTATCAATTCCTCCCAGCATATGAAGAAGGGTTGATTTTCCACTTCCACTGGCTCCCGTAATCGCAAGGATTTCCCCTTTCCAAATCTCTAAATCAACTGCATCCAGTGCTTTTGTCTCTGCCGCATTTTTCCTTCCATTACTTTTGTAAATCTTCGATATCTGTTCTGCATAGATCAACCTCTGTTCCATATCAATCCACCTCCTAAATTAAGATGAATCGGCACGCGCCGCTTCGCGCCACCTGCCATGTCGTCGGAAGCCATCCTGAAATGAGCTTCGCTCATTGGGCTTCCTCCTTCATCCCATCCGCGATTTCAATATGTTTATTTTTCTGCTCATACACAAGCCAAATGACAACACTGAGCAAAAAGGTCAGCAACAGTGTAAACACGATCGGCGCCTTATAATCTGCTCGTGAAATGGTCTGAAACGGAAAGTAAAATCCCCACCAATCCTGTCCCAATGAAATCCCTCCATTCAGATAAGCTTCCGTCCTTTGCTGAATATAGGCTCGGATATGCAGTAAGATTCCTGTTTCCAAAACCGCAAGCACGCAGCCTGATGTCAAACCGCCAAGCTGTTCTTTGATCAGTCGCCACTTTAATTCCGCTTTTCGCATTCCCAGCGCACGCAGCACAGAATTTCTCTTATTTTCCGAAACAATCTGCATCGTCAAAATGTTTCCCATGCCAAAAAGACTGACTACAAACAACAGAACTGCCATCGCACTAAAAATGGTGTAATTGACCGCCGAATTTTGCCTGATTTCGCCTTTGAGTTTCTCCAGGGACTGCATTTTCATGATTTTTCCATCCGTCAGAGTCTGATACCAGATTGCTTCAAACGCATCTACATCTGACTTCTCTTTTAATTTTACCGAAACCTTCGTGTAGTTTTCGTCCGGGAGTTTCCACTGCTCCAGTCCTTTCACTGTGGTAAGCAGGTTGATCCCCGATTCGTTATCCACCATATAAAAATCCCATAAATGATCATCCGCTACATAAAGTATGGCGCCGACCTTTACGGAAAAATCCTTTCTCCTTCCCACACAGTACTGTACTCCATAAGCATCCGCATAATCCGGTTCCGCCTCTTCGAGCAAACCATTTGCAAAAAAACCGGGCGAAACATCCGCTTCCACGGGATATACCACCTCGGTCATGTGCAGGGTTTCTCCCACCGATACCTTTGGTTTTTCCCCATGGTACGCTACCACAATTTCCTCCCCCTTATTGATCTGCTCCATGTGAACCGCCCCGTCTGTCACCTCTGCGGCAAATCCCTCGATTTCCTCCTGACTCGTGGCACAAACCGGCAGATGATACAGACTTTCTTTTTCCGTAAATCCGGTCTTACTCCTGTCCCTCTCGTACCGAAGTTTCATATTTTCATAATTCGGATCATCCTCTCCCCATTCAAATTCAATCACATCTTCCAAAAGCGATGCAGCAAGGGTTTGCTTTGCGCCGTCTGTATTCTCCACCAGCTGCGTTCCCTTGCATTGAATCACTGCACAGAGCTGCTCTGTCTCTTCTGCCTGCTTTAGTTTTTCGAGATTTTCTGCCGAAATTCCGGCATCATGCCGTAATTCCCTTCCGTTTGACAAAAGGCTGTATTCTGTATTCTTTTCCATCATATAATCCGATTTTTGGTACAGGGATTCCTCCGCCCTGTTTTGCAGCAGTCCATTTTCATATCTGGTTTCTGTCGCAAAAAACAGATACCCAAACGAAATGGAGACAAGCAAAAGAACCACATTCAGACCGAATAATCTCTGATATTTTCGGTATTCTCTTGAAACGATTCGAACCTGCGTGCACGCTTCTAATGGGGATAAGCGTCGCACCCTCCAAAGCTGTATCACAAAAACCAACACAGCCGCAATACCCACCACCCCCAGAGAATAGATAAACGGATCCGGAGTGGCCGCTTTTATGAACGGAGCAAAATAAGGCTCCAGCTCAAATGCGGAAAGAATGGCAGCTCCTCCGATTATTTTTATTCCGCGCACAATCGCCCGGTATGCAACATACCCCAAGAGCAGTCCGCCAAAAATCCCCGGAAGAATCACGATACCGAGCTCTCCAAAAAGAAACTTCATCATAAGCGCTTTGCTCATACCGATGCAGCGATAAATTCCCAGTTCTCTTTTTCTCACAAAAAAATAATGACCAAATGCCTCGTACAAAGAAATAAATACCGTAATTGCAATCAGAACCGAAAAAACAGGAATCATATATTTCGCCAAAAAATCCTTGTCTGTAGATGAGGTTCCGATTCGCCTTAGGGCCGAAAGATATCCATTGGCAGTTTCCATGGAGCCATCCTCTGTTGCCGCATAGCCCAGCAATGTATCCGCATAATGCGACCTTGTATAACGATTGTAATCTAATTCGATGGCTGTGCCATATTTTGTCAAAAGCTCCTGCCGCAGCGTATCATCATCATAGTCTTCCCCTGTTTTTACTGTAACAAACAAATGCTCCCTTGTGTTTTTGCCAAAGCTGTCCCTTTCCTGCACCGAGACATAAGCACAGGGACAATCAATTTTGATATACCCCTCCGCAGACTCAGAGGTATAATTTCTGCGGGTATAAATCTGCCCGTTTTCCGCCATATAAGTCTGCTCGATCAGTCCTACCACTACATAACCCACCTCTCCCAGCACATTGCCATCCGCGTCCTTTTTCGAGACCTGCAAAACCTCTCCAAGCTTAGGCTGCACGCCCATGCATTGCAAGGATATGCGGTCTATTGCAATTTCTCCTTCTTTTTCGGGATAGCGTCCCTCCATTGCCGATAAATGAACCATCTCCTCTGTGCTTTGATTTTCCATGGCTCCCACCGTACATCGAATGCCGTTTTCATTTTCCAGGCTGCCCAGATCATACAAAATGCCTGCAGTTTCGATTCGGGCATCCCTTTTTAGTTCTTCCTTGAGTTCCTCCGATACATCATAGATTGCAAGGTCGTAGCAACCACCGTTATTGAGGGTTTCTTCCAGTTCTGTGATTTTTCGGCTTCTTACCAGACAGGCGGAAGTAAATACTGCGGCAATCCCAATCATGATTGTGAATAGAATGGACAGATATTTGATGTTGTTCTTTTTCCAATACTGAAACGAACCCATAAGAAACATGTTTCTCCTCCCTTTCCCGCACTTATGAAAATCCAGGACGCAATTGCCTATATCATCTAAAAAAAGCAATCCAGTCTTGTTATATGGATGTCTCTTATTCTAATCAAACGCGCTTTAAGAACCAACCGGGGAAACGTTTAAGAATTCATTAAGAAGTCACGACGTTCCATAATTAGAAACATGCGCCGTCAGACAAACCACGAAAAAAGCTGCCACTTTCGTGACAGCTTTCAAAATTAATTTGTGCAATTAATTAATTGTATTTACGTTTTCTTGCAGCTTCCGACTTTTTCTTACGCTTAACACTTGGTTTCTCGTAATGCTCTCTCTTGCGGATCTCCTGCTGGATACCTGCTTTAGCGCAGTTTCTTTTGAATCTGCGTAAAGCACTATCTAACGTTTCGTTCTCTTTTACGATCACATTTGACATTGTCTCACACCTAACCTCCCTCCAGCCTCCTATTGTGCATATTCAACTGTGTGGGTATTTTTTTTGCATTAGAGATAATTATACCATAAATTTACATTACGTCAACTGTTTTTATATAAAATATTACAACAGTTCAGCCATAGCCACGATCAGATGCGAATCATGCTTGCATGAATGAGCAGCTGATTGCGGCTATGAGCGGAGCGCCCGATTATGAGCAAAAGGAGCTGCGTCAGCAGCGGAAAGCACTGAAAGTGCGTTTTGCGAATGGCGCGGGCTGAACTTTCACAACAGTTCAGCCATAGCCACGATCAGATGCGAATCATGCTTGGTAGAAACGGCACGCGCCGCTTTGCGTCACCTGCCAAGTCGACGGAAGCCATTCTAAAATGAGCTGCGCTCATTGGGCTTCCTCCTCACGAATTGCCCAGCTGCTGTTCCAGAAGCTGCTTTACATCAGCCAGTGCGGCCGGTATTCCTTCCGGATTCTTTCCGCCGGCCTGTGCCATATTCGGCCTTCCGCCGCCGCCACCGCCGACCTTTGCGGCAATTCCCTTGATCAGATTTCCCGCATGGGCTCCTTTGCCGACGGCCGTCTCCGTTGCCATTGCAACAAGATTTACCTTGCCGTCACAATCAGAAGCAAGCACGATCACACCGTCTCCCAGCTTCTCCTTCAGCTGATCGCCCAGCTCCCGCAGACCGTTCATATCGACTCCGGATACACCGGTCGCAAGCAGCTTGACGCCGTTGATCTCGGTAACCTGATCCATCACGTCTCCCAGCGCATCCTTTGCCGCTTTGCTCTTTAAGGATTCATTTTCTGCCGACAAGGTCTTGATCTCTGTCATCAGGTGTTCGATCTTGTCCACCAGACCGGACGGAATCGTCTTTGCCGCTTTTGCAGCCTTCTCCAGCTCTGCTTCGATCTTTTTATAATAGGTGAATACATTTTCGCCGGTCAAAGCCTCAATACGCCGTACCCCCGCGGCCACACCGCTCTCGGAAACAATTTTGAAGGTGAGAATATCCGCCGTATTTTTTACATGTGTGCCTCCGCAGAATTCCTTCGAAAAATCCCCCATGGATACCACGCGCACCGTTTCGCCGTACTTTTCGCCGAACAACGCCATGGCTCCGGTTTTCTTCGCTTCCTCCACGGTCATGACATCCGTCTGTACGGGAATCGCTTCTGCAATCTTTTCATTTACCATCTGCTCCACGCGTGCCAGTTCCTCTGAAGACATCGCCTGAAAATGAGAAAAATCAAATCTTGTCCGCTCGCTGTCCTGATAAGAGCCTGCCTGCTCTACATGAGTGCCCAACACCTCACGGAGCGCCTTCTGTAACAAATGGGTTGCCGAATGATTCTGACAGGTCTTTTTGCGAAGCGTCTCATCCACCGAAAGCTCTGCCTCATCACCTGTCTTCAGCATACCATTGACCACTTTTCCGACATGACCAACCTTTCCTCCCGGAAGCGGAATGGTATCCTCCACCTGAAATTCTCCCGTTTTGGTACGGATCATGCCCTTGTCACCCTGCTGTCCTCCCATGGTAGCATAAAACGGAGTCTGCATCGTGATAACGGTTCCCTGCTGTCCATCGGACAATGCCTCCACAAGTTCCGTCTCCGTCGTCAGCACCGTAATTTCCGAGGTAATCCGCAGACTCTCATAACCTACAAACTTTGTGGTCAGCGAAGGATCAATCGCATCGTATACCGTTGCATCCGCCCCCATATAGTTTGTCACTTTCCGTTTATTTCTTGCCTGCGTGCGCTGCTCCTCCATCGCCTTCTGAAAGCCCTTTTCATCAACGGAAAAGCCTTTTTCTGCCAGAATCTCCTGTGTCAGATCTAAGGGGAAGCCATAGGTGTCATACAGCTTAAACGCATGGTCTCCGGATAACTGCTTCTCACCGTTTCGGATACACTCCTCCTCCAGTTCCGCAAGAATCGCAAGCCCCTGATCAATCGTTTTTGCAAATTTCTCTTCTTCCTGTGTCAGCACCTTCAGAATAAAATACTTTTTTTCTCCCAGCTCCTCATAGCCATCCACACTTTCCTGAATGACGGTCAAAGAGAGCTTTGCCAAAAAGGAATCTTCGATGCCGAGCATTTTCCCATGACGGGCTGCACGCCTTATGATCCGCCGGAGTACATATCCTCTGCCCTCATTGGAAGGCATGATTCCATCCGATACCATAAAGGTCGCAGAACGGATATGATCGGTAATCAGCCGGATCGATACGTCATCCAGCGCATCGGTCTGGTAGGTCTTGTGCGACAGCTCACACACCTTGTCCCGAATCGCCTTCATCGTGTCAATATCAAACACCGAATCCACGTCCTGCATCACAACCGCAAGCCGTTCCAGTCCCATTCCGGTATCTATATTCTTCTGGGCCAGTTCTTCATATCCGCCCTTCCCATCTCCGTTAAACTGGGTAAAGACATTGTTCCATACTTCCATAAACCGGTCGCAGTCACATCCAACCTTACAATCCGGCCGCCCGCAGCCATACTTTTCGCCCCGGTCATAATAGATTTCCGAACAGGGACCACAGGGACCTGCTCCGTGTTCCCAGAAATTATCGCATGCCCCGGTTACCGGATCCCGGTAAAAACGGGTAATCCTTTCTTCCGGGATTCCGATCTCCCGGTTCCAGATCTGAAAGGCTTCTTCATCCTCTCCGTAGATAGACGGATACAGACGCTCCGGATCCAGTCCCAGCACATCTGTCAAAAATTCCCAACTCCACGCGATGGCCTCGCGCTTAAAATAATCCCCAAAGGAAAAATTTCCGAGCATCTCAAAAAAGGTCAGATGTCTCGCCGTTTTTCCCACGTTTTCAATATCTCCGGTACGAATACATTTCTGACAGGTTGTAACACGTCTTTTCGGCGGGATTTCCTGTCCCGTAAAATATGGCTTTAACGGTGCCATACCGGCATTAATCAACAGCAGACTGTTGTCATTGTGCGGTATCAGGGAAAAACTTTTCATCACAAGGTGATCCTTGCTCTCAAAGAATTCCAGATACTTCCTTCGCAATTCATTGACTCCGTTCTTTTTCACGATTAGTCCTCCAACTTAGCATCTTTTCGTTTTCTTAACTTTATCCCGAGCAAGGTGCCCGCTACTGCCAGCGCCACCAAAACAACAAACTCAATAAAATACTGTAAAAAGCTAGCCCAAAAAGCCATGTATGTTCCTCCTTCTCTTGATACGTTTTCAATTCTCGCACTATTATAGTCTTTATTTGGAAAAAAGTAAAGTGGCGCAACGGTTCTGACTTGAGGGTCAACAGGTTCACATCGTTTCACGATGTGAACCTGTTGTACAAGAAATCTCTGGGGGAAAGCCAGCTTTCCCCCAGGGATTTTTGTACAAAAAGTCTATGCCGACTACGTCGGCATGACCTGTTGACCCTCAAGTCAGAACCTCACAACCCTACATTCCATTCCAGACCATATATCCGCCCTTCCCCTGCCGTTTCATGTAATACAACGCCTCATCCGCCCGTTTCAGCGCAGTCTCCACATGTTCAATCGCGGCATCCTCAGATTCCACGATCCCGATGGAGCATGAGATCTGCATTTCCTTTGGAATCCTTATGGGACGTCCCACATAGGCATTGAGCTGTTCGGCAAAGCCGTCGCGTATCCGGTCATAAATATTCTCTGCCACCTCCTTGGCACCGTCAACGTCAGTATGATTCAGAATAATCAGGAATTCATCCCCTCCGTAGCGCACCACATAACCCTGATCTTTTGCTACCTCCAGAAACACTCTGGAAAACTCTTTGAGTACCACATCTCCCACATCATGCCCAAAGGTATCGTTGTAGTACTTAAAATGATCCAGATCCACATAGAGAATTGCCACTGTATCGGTGCAATCCGCATTTTGTTCCATC
>JAFUTQ010000088.1 GCA_017484135.1 Lachnospiraceae bacterium | reverse complement strand
TACAGACGCTATGATAACACAACAGGGCTCCATATAAAACACTCTGTCAGAAAATGCGACAGAATATTTTATGCAGAACCCTGTTTTATTTTGCAAAATTTCCAGAATTATTTGGGAACATAAGGTGACGGATAACAATATCCAACGCATTGGATGCAAATGCCTCATTGATTTCGGGACCCGCCCCGGCAAACCCCGTTACCTCTGCAGTATAGCCGACTTTATTCAATTCTTCTTCCAAAATTCCTTCATCCCATGCCAGCTTTCCAAGCTCTAATCCATACTGATCCCCGATCTGAGGTGTACCAATTCGCACTGTCTGAAGATCCGATGTGTCAACTGCATCTTCTTGTGTATCTTCAGAATCTTCTGTATTTTCTACAACCGTTTCTTCTTCATTCTCATTTGGTATTGATGTCTCCGTCTTACTTTCTGATGAACCGCAGGCCACAAGCCCTAAGGATAAGGTTGCCATTAATATTCCTGCCATTAATTTTCTGCTTAAGTTCTTCATGATTATCTTCCTTTCTGTGCTGCTGCATTCTCTTCTGCTCATGTTAAAACGTTTTCGAAAAGCTTTTCCAATTTGAGAAAACCGGCTTTTTACCTGTTTCCAACTTAAGTACCGGTTGATTCTAGCATGATATGTTTTTTTCCGAAAGCTAAAATTCTGAAATCGTTCCCACCATTCACCCTTATCAACTCTACCATAGGCAAATTTATGGTATAAAAATATCAAATTTCCTTCTTTTTCACTTCTTGAAAACGTTTTTATGAAAACGTAATCACAGAAAAAACAACCGGATACACCGATTTACAATGGTACGATTCTATCCTTTTATGCTAAAGTACAAAAAAAAGCGCCATCCTCTCAGACATGAGAGAATGACACTCCTGAAAAAATTTTTTCAATCATTAATAAGAAAACATCTGCACCCAGTAATAGGTATAGCTTGGTGACCATCCATAGGAACTGGTATTCTTTTTTGCAAATACACCGATTCCCACATTCTTGAAGTTGACGTTGAGCATATTCGCGTTATGTCCCGGCGAATTTTTCCAGCCTTCCATAACAGCTGCCGGAGAAGCGTAGCCATAAGCAATATTCTCTCCCGTTCCCCAGTATCCGCCGCCATCCAATGCAGTAAAGCAGGACGTGTTGTCCGGTCTTGTATGACTAAAAGCATACGCAATCTCATAAGACCGGATATTTGATGCGTTCGTCATAAAATCAGAGGTATTGAGGGCAGAAAGCCCGTTTTCCTGTCGATACTGGTTCAAAAGGGTCACGACCTGTGCCGCGTAAGCCGTATCGAAATGTCCCACCACAGTAGTTGTCTGTCCGTTGCCCAGGTTAATGGTGTAGGTACTGTCAAGATTGGTTGCGGTCGGATCCCATTTTCCCTGCGCATCCACATAGTAGATGCCGTCCACCCATTGGTCGGTCAGCATCGCGCCGTCACCGCCCACATAGTAATCACCAATCCAACGGTTTACCGCCATCCAGCCTGCTGCATCAAAATAATACCAGCTTCCATTGATTTTCTCCCAGTCGTTTGTGGTGTAGCTGCCGTCTGCATGCCGATACCACCAGCTGCCGCCCTGCTCCATCCATGTTCCTGAGGCCGCTTCGCTGACCCATGCGCCGGATTCATTCACATAATATTCCCCTATATAGGTGTTTACAGCCATGCGGCCATCTGCATACATATAATAATAGGTCCCGCCAATGTTCTGCCACCCGGTACGCATAGCTCCGTCGCTGCCCATATAATACCAGTTCGCGCCGTTCCACAGCCAGCCCGTTGCCATGTATCCGTTTGCCTTGAAATAATACCATTTTCCGTTGATCTGCTTCCACTGATTCGCCGGATAGGAGCCATTGTCAAGCCGATACCACCAGCCTCTGCTATCCTGCTTCCATTGTGCAGCCTCTGCAGTCAGCGGCGTTGCAATACACACCAGCATACAGATCGACAGGCAAGCCGCAACAAGTTTTTTCCACATGTTTTTTTTCTCTCCTTTTTTCATTTGAACCTTGACCTCCTGACTATCAACATTGTACTCTTTTTCATCTGCCATCGTCAATGTAAGATAAAGGGAATGCAGATGGCCCTTTCCCACCAGACATTCCCTTTTCATGACTGACTATTTTGTCAACCCGTTTATTGAACCTTCTTCTTCCCCACAGAGGTCTTAAACACAAACCACAGCTCCGTTGCAATACAGATAGACGAATACGTACCGCTGACAATACCTACCATAAGCGGCAGTGAAAAGTCCTTGATGGATGACACGCCGAAGATATACAACAACAATACCATGACAAAGGTGGTAATGGATGTATTCAGGCTTCGGGATATGGTCTGTGTGATACTGCGGTCGCCGACCTCCTGCAGGGTCTCTCTGTTCACATCTCTCTTCAGCTTCAGATTTTCGCGAATACGGTCAAAGATTACGATGGTGTCGTTGATCGAGTATCCGATGATCGTCAGCATCACTGCGATAAACGTCGTTCCCACGGACAGCCGTACCACGGCATAGGACGTGAGAATCACAAGCACATCATGCACCAGCGCAATAATCGCAGAGGTGGCAAAATGAATATCCTTAAACCGGAACCAGATATAGATCAGCATCAGCACGGACGCAATGACAACTGCCCAGATCGCATCTCTTGCCATCTCCGAGCTGATTGTGGAACTGATATTGGTGGAGGAAGCGGTAGAGGTATCCACCCCAAACTGCGTCTCAAACATCTCATTCAATTCCTCACGCTCTTCCAGCTCCAGAGTTCTTGTCTTAAATACAATCTCCGTGCTTCCCTCTACCTTCTGCGCGGACACATCACTGTCTCCGGTAATCTCCTCAATATAAGGAATGATCTCGTTGTCAATCTCATTTAAGGTATATTCCCTTCCCATATCTACAGTCGTGGAAGTACCGCCCACAAACTCCAGACTCAGGTTCAGAGCGCCGTTTCCGTTTGCCTTATTCACTCCCATGAACACGAAGCCCGCAATGATCACTGCAAGAGAAATACCAAAGAACAAATATCTCTTACTGATAAACTTCAGTGTCTTATGCTCTTTCTGTGCACCGTACAGCTTCGGACTCTTCAGCCCCACAGCATATAACGCATTCATAAAAAGTCTGGTTACCACCAATGCGGTAAACATGGACAATAAAATACTGATCATCAAGGTGTAGGCAAAGCCCTTTACCGTACCGGAGCCTCTCCATGCCAGCACACATGCAGCGATAAAGGTCGTCACATTTCCGTCCAGAATCGCCGACATAGCCTTTTGAAATCCGTCGTGAATCGCATTTCCCACTGTTTTGCCCGCTGCAATTTCCTCACGGATCCGGGCAAAGATGATCACGTTCGCATCCACCGCCATACCGATACCGAGGATGATACCGGCAATACCCGGAAGTGTCAGGGTAATATCAAACAGATACAGGATTGCAACCACCAGGGTGGAATATGCTGCCAGACCGATCACAGCCGACACGCCCGCAATCCAATAATAAGCAATCATGAATACCGCAATGAGCACCAATCCGATTGCCGCAGCCTTCAAGGCCGAAGAAATGGCCTCGGACCCCAGCTGCGCACCCACAATCTGAGACTGCAGCTCGGATAATTCCAATGCAAGCGAACCGATTCGAATATTGGAAGCCAGCTCCTCCGCTTGCTCAAAAGTAGACATTCCGGATATCACGGCATTTCCGTCCGTAATTGCGCTCTGAACCGTAGGCGCACTGATCACTTCGTCATTGTATACAATCGGACAGATCTCGCCGATATGCGCCGTGGTAATTTCTCCGAAAATCTCTGCCCCGTCATCTGTCAGGGTCAGCTGTACCACATACTCCTTCGCGCCGGTGGTCTGATTGGTCTGCGTCGTCGCCTGCGCGTTGGCCACCTGGTCTCCGGTCATGTAAACATTTCCGTCCGGATCCTGAAATTCCAGAGAACCCGGCTTTCCAAGCTCTTCCAGAATTGCATTGGCATCCGTGACCCCGGGAATCTCAACGGTAATCCGGTCGTCTCCTACCTGATATACGTTCGCCTCTGTACTGTAGCTCTCCACACGCTTCTGCAGCTTATAAATGGTATCCTTCATCTGCTCCGACGTGGGATTCTCTGACTCTACCTGATAGGTAATGCTCACGCCGCCCGCCAGATCCAGCCCCAGCTTAATATTTTTATTCTCACCCTTTCCCGTGGATGAAATAATAATGGATGCATAATATGCGATTCCGGCTAATGCCAGCAAAATTACCAGTATAACCGCAATGCCTCTGCTCTTTTTCATGCTCGTCTTCCTTTCTTTTTTATACAGCTTATTCTTCCGCCTCTGCGGCCTTTATCATAATTGCACATTCCACACGCTTTTTCTGCAATGCACAACCGACGTCATAGGTATCATGAATGTTTCCATGAAAATTATAGGAATTCGCCGCGCAGCCTCCGCTGCAGTAAAAGCGTGCGAAACAGCTTTTACATTTTTCCTTCGAATATACGTTGCATCCCTTGAAGGCATCCCGGATATCCGTGCGTTTTAATCCCTCAAACACATTTCCCATGAGAAACGCTTCCTTG
The DNA here is from genome assembly GCA_017484135.1 of Lachnospiraceae bacterium. Lineage (GTDB taxonomy): Bacteria > Bacillota > Clostridia > Lachnospirales > Lachnospiraceae > Roseburia_C. The sequence continues at coordinate 30,584 of JAFUTQ010000088.1, read as the reverse complement.
CCCACAAACTGATGACAGGGATACAGATCGCCCCACGGCGTCACTGCCAGATACTCCGTTCCGGATCCACAGCCCGACAAGCGCTTTGCCACACAGGGTCCGCCCTCCAGATCAATCATAAAATGGAAAAAATTGAATGCCCTGCCTTCCTTTTTCCGCTTTACCAGTTCCTTTGCCAATGCATCATACTCGTCACAGATCTGCGGAATATCCTCCTCGCGAATGGCATAGCTATCGGTTTCCTCTGCCACCACAGGCTCCACAGAAATCTGTTGAAACCCCAGATCTGCCAGATGCAGCACATCCTTGGAAAAATCCAGATTGTTGCGGGTAAAGGTTCCTCTCACATAATACCGCTCCTGATCTCTGCTGTCGGCAAACTTCTGAAATTTCGGAACGATCACCTCATAGCTGCCCTGTCCTCCGCGAAAGGGGCGCATCCGGTCATTGACCTCTTTCCTTCCGTCAATGCTTAAAACCACATTGTCCATTTCCCGATTGGCGAACTCCATGATTTCATCGTTTAACAGAACTCCGTTTGTGGTCAGCGTAAAGCGAAAATGCTTGTCCTTTATTTTCTCCTGCTGCCGCCCGTATGCCACCAGATCCTTTACGACCTGAAAATTAAGCGTGGGCTCCCCGCCAAAGAAATCCACCTCTAAATTCCGACGATGTCCGGAATTTGCAATCAAAAAATCCAATGCCGCTTTTCCAACTTCAAAGCTCATGAGCTCGCGCCTGCCATGATACTCTCCCTCCTCGGCAAAGCAATACTGACATGCCAGATTGCAATCATGAGCAATATGCAGACACAGCGCTTTTACGACAGTCGGCCGCCTGGTGACATCTCCGATGTATTCCTCATATTCATCCTCGGTAAACAGCTCCTTTTGTTCAATCAGCTGTTCGATCTCCTCCATGGCCTCTGCAAGCTCTGCGTCACTGTATTTATTGTTTAAGCTCTGTATGATTTTTTCGCGATCAGCTTCTTCCCACAGTGCAATGATGTCATACGTCACCTCATCCACAATGTGGATTGCCCCGCTGTTTACATCCAGAACAATATGATAGCCGTTGTTTATATACTGATGAACCACTTCAATAGTTCCTCCCTGCACAATCGGGCAGGGGAGATTCTCTCCCCTACCCGCCGCGCGGGGTGCGTCCGGCATCAGCCGGATTCTTCCATACGCACCCCTGCGCATCAAGAAAAGGGAGTTCCGTTCCGGGAACTCCTAAATCACGTTCTTACGGTCTAAACTCCTAAAACGGAATCGTTACTGTCCACTGCATGACCGATAACGGCTTATTTACAGTGCTCACAGGTCTGATTTCCCACTGTGCAGGAAGTCTTACATGCTGACTGACAGGATGTCTGGCACTCACCGCATCCGCCCTTTTTGATCGTGCTCTGTAATTTTCTGGTACTTAATGTTTTCACATGCTTCATGCTAGGTTCTCCTTTCCGATCCAAGACCCGCGCAACGAGCCTCCTAGAATGCCCATAAAGCATTCTAGGACAGTATACCACAACATTTCTCACATGAAAAGCCCTTTTTTAACTAAGCATCCCGCCAATCATTCCCGAGGCCGTACACATAACCAGCGTGGTTATGACATGCGTCATCCCGGAATGCAGCCCCTTCCACACAGCAAGGGATACCAGAAGCAGGAGCCCGAAATAGAGCAATCCCGTCACCGCTCCCCACAAAAATTTTCTGTTTCCCTGCAGCTTTCCCATCAGAAAACCGCCCGCAAAGCCTGTCAGCACATAAATCACAATAATTCCTATGTTTACCGCATTTTCACTGAGTTCAAACCGATACAAAAGCCCCGCCAGTATCAACAGAAAAATGCCTGTTGCAATATACATCGCCAGCAATACCTTTACCACCGAAACCGCTGCCCGGACTGTTCCGTTTTTTCTTTTTTCCTTCATATACACTCCTTTTTCCAGCATTCCTAAATGTCTGCTACTTGTCTCACAGTACATGTATATGAGGTTTTCCGGTGATTATGACTGTCCGTCCAGCTTTCTTCGATAGTGCAGATGCCGACTTCCGTCCCGCTGCAGCTGTCCCTGACAACAAAAGCCCAGACGCTCCAGCAACCGTATGGATGCCGTATTGTCCGGGTGAACCAGAGCTTCCACAAAATCAAATTCCAGATTTTCTCCTGCCCACGCAAGAATTGCCCTGCAAACCTCCGCGGCATAGCCCTGATGCCAGTATTCCGGAGCAAACACATAGCCCAGCTCCAGCTGTGTGTCCTCCCCCGCATTGCGCTGCTCTACCCCTGCGCGTCCCATGAGCCGGGTTCCGGTCTTGTCCCAAACCAGCCACATTCCATATCCATAATAGTAATAAATCTGCGAAATATATTTCTCCTGATAGGCAAGCTCCTCCTCATAAGGATAGAGCGTTTCCATATAGTCTGTTACATGCGGCTTCTCATACAGCTCAAACAACGCATCTACGTCTTTTAAGCTAAGCTCCCGCACCATACATCTTTGCGTCTCCAGAATTGTCCACGGAATCCTGTGAAATCTCTGATAAATGCGATAGAAAAAAGAGTAGTCTGCCTCTCCAAGCCCTTGAAGAAGCACCGGAGCATTCCAAAGCTCTCCGGCATCATTCTGCCCGTATCCGACTGCTGCGATGTGAAGCGCTTCTGCCCACAGCAGCTCCTGCTGCGAGGAAGCAAGCATCAGCGAATCCTCCGCAGAAATTCCATCGGCGTCCATCTGCTTCTGCAATTCCTGTCTGCTATCGGCGGGTTCCATACGATGCACACTGACTCCGGCTTCAGACAATTCCCTGCACAGCTCCAGCCAGCGTCCCCACTCACCGGACTGTCTGATTTTTCCTTCTGGATAGAACAAAAAACGAAACATTTGATTTTCCTTCTTTACGTCTGGAGTATTTTCCTTTATGATAATTCTGTATGATGAAATCTAAAAAAGAGAGGTATGAGCAATGGCACAAAATCCTATCGTCACAATCGAAATGGAAAACGGAGATCTTATGAAAGCAGAGCTGTATCCGGACATCGCGCCGAATACGGTCAACAACTTTATCAGTCTGATTCAGAAGGGATTTTATGATGGTCTGATCTTTCACCGCGTCATCAATGGCTTTATGCTGCAGGGCGGTGATCCGGACGGAAACGGCACCGGCGGTCCGGGCTACAGTATCCGGGGTGAATTTGCACAAAACGGTTTTTCCAATGACCTGAAGCATACGGAGGGTGTATTGTCCATGGCACGCACCATGGCACCCGATTCCGCCGGCTCCCAGTTTTTCGTTATGCACAAGAATGCACCGCACTTAGACGGTGCCTATGCCGCTTTCGGAAAAATCATCGAGGGCATGGATGTCGTAAACAAAATTGCAGAGGTAAAGACAGACTTCAGCGATCGTCCGCTCGCGGATCAGCGTATGGCAAAGGTCACAGTCGAGACCTTCGGCGCAGACTATCCGGAACCGGAAACCTGTTAAATTGAACAGGGGGGGAGTTTCTCTCCCCCTATTCACCGCGCGGGGCACAGGGCAGCGCCCGTTCCACGGTCTCTACCGCTGTGGCAATATATTCATTTTCCACCTCATAAATTCTTCCGGCATCCGCCGCCGCTGCATAGTTCTGATTCAGCGGAAGTCGACCGAGAACCGATATTCCCAGCTGCGCAGCGGTGTCCTCTACCCGGCTCTCTCCAAAGACGGATATTCTCTTTCCGCAATCCGGACACTCGAGATAGCTGTAATTTTCAATGATGCCAAGTACCGGAATCTGCATCGTTTCCGCCATATGATATGCTTTTTTCACAATAAGCTGCACCAGCTCCTGCGGAGACGTTACAATCAGTACCCCGTCTACCGGAAGTGACTGAAACACCGTGAGGGGAACATCTCCTGTTCCGGGGGGCATATCCACTAACAGATAGTCCAATTCGCCCCAGACCACGTCCGTCCAGAACTGTTTGACCGCTCTTGCCACCACAGGTCCCCTCCAGATTACCGGGGTCTCCTCATTTTCGGTCAGCAGATTGATCGACATCACTTTTGTTCCATCCAGCGCCACCTGTGGAAGAAGCCCCTGTTCATTTGAGGTCGCCTGTGTGTGTATCCCAAACATCTTGGGAATGGATGGTCCCGTAATATCTGCATCTAAAATTCCGACCCGATAGCCTTTTTTTGTCAATGCGCTTGCCAGAAAGGATGTGACCGAGGACTTGCCCACTCCCCCCTTTCCGCTGACGACACCAATCACTTTTCGGATCGAAGAATAGGGATTCCGCTCTTCATTTTTTTCCGTCATATTTTACGCCTCAATTCCGAACGGTTTTTACTTATGAATCACCGTTCCCTTTAATCCGCTGATTCCATCCAGTGCAGATTCCAGATTCGCAATTAAAACGGAACGCACCGCGGAATTTCCGATATAGCTGACGGCAGCCTGTATCTTCGGAAGCATGGTTCCCTCTTCAAACTGTCCATCTTCCATGTACTGAATTGCCTCTGCTGTCGTCATCTCGTCCAAGGGCTGTCTGGCGTCCGTACCGTAGTCCAAATATACGCGCTGCACACTGGTAAGAATCACAAGCTGTTCTGCATCCAGCAGATCCGCCAGTCTTCCCGCAGCAAGATCCTTCTCAATCACTGCGCTGGCACCCTTCAGATTATTTCCCTGCTCCAGCACCGGAATCCCACCGCCGCCTGCTGCAATGACCACCTGATCTGCATCCACCAATGCCCGGATCGCATCAATCTCTACGATGTCCATGGGCTTGGGTGCCGCTACGATTCTGCGGTAGCCCTCTCCCTGCTTTGTGACATGATTTCCCTTTTTCTCCTCGGCATCCGCTTCCTGCTCGTTCATCACGCGACCGATGATCTTCGTCGGATGATAAAACGCATCATCGTAGGGATCCACGGTTACCTGTGTCAACACTGTGCTGACCGGCTTATATATTCCTCTGTTCAGAAGTTCTGTGCGGATTGCATTCTGCAAATCGTAGCCGATATACCCCTGACTCATGGCAGAGCAGACAGACATCGGAGTGGCCGTATATTCCGGATAAATTCTGCAAAATTCCGCCATTGCCGTATGAATCATTCCCACCTGCGGTCCATTGCTGTGCGAGAGTACCACCTGATATTCGTCCCTGATAAAGTCTGCAATCGCTTTTGCCGTCAGCTTGGTCGCCTTCTTTTGCTCGGGAAGTGTCGTTCCAAGGGCCTCATGCCCCAATGCAATCACAATTCTCTTTTTTTTCATTCTATTTCCTCCATCCGGGCTCCTGCCCTCCTGAATCATGTTCTCATCGTATATGCAGCAGATATACTAGTCCCAGAGTTTTTCCGGATAAACTCCCTCTGCAATCAGTCCACGGATGGATTCTACCACATATGGCTTATCTTCCATATAGGTCACTCCAAACCAGCGATCCCGGGTTTCATATACCTTTACCTCCGCTTTTCCCTGCTCCAACAGCTGTCCGATAATTTCAGGCAGAAGGTACTCCTTTTTGAACGGATTATCCGAAAGATTCGACAGAAACTCTGCAAATCCTGTCTCTAAACAGTCCAGAAAATCCGGATATGCCGCCCACATGTTCATTGATACATGAGTTCCCGCGTTAATCCAGCTCTGCACCTGTTCATCATCACACACAATTCTTCCGTTTTCCTCCCGGATTCCTGTGGTTTCAACAATCCCGGTAAGATTGTTCCGGTCATCTGTCCTGCACACTCCCCGGGTAACGGCTCCGTTTTCGCTGAGTGTGTTTTTCAACAGATAGCCGCCCATGCCCATCTGAAAGCACCCCTCTTTTTCCTCATGTGCGGTCAAAAAGTCATGCAGCTTCGCAAAAACCGCTTTGCCATAGTAATCATCTGCATTAATTGCCACAAAGGGCTCGTTCACGACTCCTCTGCAGGCCAGCAATGCCTGACCGGTTCCCCATGGCTTCGTTCTGCCCTCCGGCACACAAAATCCCTCCGGCACGTCCGAAAGCTCCTGAAATACATACTCCACCTCTATTTGCTGACCGATGCGTTTCCCGATAATCTCCCGGAAATCCTGTTCAATGTCCCTGCGGATAATGAAAACTACCTTGTCAAAGCCCGCCTGTTTCGCGTCATAGATGGAATAATCCATAATAATCTCGCCGTTTGGTCCCATTTTCTCCAGCTGCTTGATTCCCCCGCCGAAGCGCGAACCAATCCCGGCTGCCATAATCACTAGTGTCGTCCCCAAAATCTTCCCCCTGACCATATTGAATTTTATGATAATGTCATGCCATGCCGTATCGGGCAAAATACGAAAAGTGTTCCCATCGTTTTTACGATGGGAACCTTTCCCCAATATCATTATTCTATTATAGCATATCGACCGGGTTCTGCAAGTTTTTTACGGTCAGTTCTTGCTGCCCAATGTAACCGTTGTCGTATATTCCCGGTACGCACCCTCTGTCTGTCTCTGGTAAATCACCTCTACCTGATCGCCCGCCGCACAATATTTCATGGCGTTTTCAAGCTCCGATGTGGTAATGACCTCACTGCCGTCAAAGGATGTGATAATATCTCCGGCCATCAGACCGGCTGCCTCTGCCGGTGATCCCTCCGTTACCTGGTACAGGTATACGCCCTCCGGCATATTGTAGGTCTCTGCCACCGAGCTGGAAACTCCCACGCCGGATATTCCCAAAAAGGCCGCTTTTGACTCATCCACAACCTCCCGGTTAATGAGCTTTTCAATTATCGGAGATGCCGTATTGATCGGGATGGCATATCCCACGCCCTCTACCTCGGTGCTCGCATATTTTACGGAATTAATTCCGATCACCTCACCCTTTGCGTTCAGCAGCGCTCCGCCGCTGTTTCCGGGATTGATGGCCGCATCTGTCTGCACCAGTTCGTTTGTGACCGTAGCGCCGGTGTTTTCATCTGACACTGTCACTTCGCGATCCAGCGCACTGATCACTCCGGTTGTCACCGACTGTCCGTATCCCAATGCATTTCCGATCGCTATAGCTGCTTCTCCCACCTTTAATTCATCAGAATTGCCAAGTGTCGCTACATGAATTTTAGCAATGGTATCTGCTGACATGTCCTCAAGCGCTACCGCTACCACTGCAAGATCACTGCCCGGATCGGTACCCTTTACCTCTGCTCCCACCGTCGTCTCATCGATAAACTGTACGGTAATTGATGTCGCATCGGACACCACATGGTTGTTGGTTGCAATATAGATATAATGATCGTCCTGGCTCACAATGATGCCGGATCCACAGCTCTCGCTCTGCTGGGTGGCCGTCTGTCCAAACCATGTGCGGTAGGTCACCTCACTCATATTGGTGATTGCCACAATGGATGGCATAACCTCATCCACGATATCCGAGACATCCAGAAGTCCGTCCACAGCTTTCTCCGCTGTGGTATTCGTCTGTACCACACTGGTACTGCTTCTGTTCAGCGCGACATTGCTGACTTCCTCCTGCTCGGGAAAAACACTGCCCCAAAAACGATTGGTCGCATGAAAGACTGATCCGCTGACCAGTCCGAATACCAGTGCGATCGCCACACCGCCTGCCAGCTTTCTGCCAAAGCCGCCCTTTTTCTTTTTCTTTTTTTCCGGCTCCTGTGACTGCTGATAATAACTGCCTGTATTCTGTGTTGTGTTTTCAAGACCTGAATAGGAACTGTTATAGTTGTAATATTGATTGCCTTCCATAAAAAATACCCCTTTCCATTTGAATCATGTTGTTTCGTATGTCACAGATCATACATGGAAAATGTGTACGTTTTGTGTTTTTAGTTTGACCAAATCGTGATCCGATGTGAACCGTTTGCCTCCAATCACCTTATTCGACTGTGACCGACTTCGCAAGATTTCTCGGTTTATCCACATCACAGCCCTTTCCGACTGCCACATAATAACTGAACAGCTGCAACGGTATGATCGCCAGCGAGTTTGTAAAATACGGGTTCGTCTGCGGAATATAGATCACATACTCTGCTGTCTTTTCGATTTCCGTATTTCCCGCATTGGTCACAGCCATCACAAATGCACCTCTGGTCTGCACCTCTACAATATTGCTGAGGGTCTTTTTGAAAAGGTCATCCTGCGTCGCCACTGCGATGACCGGTGTGCCCTCCTCAATCAGCGAAATCGTTCCATGCTTCAGCTCTCCCGCTGCATATGCCTCCGAATGGATATAGGAGATCTCCTTCAGCTTGAGTGAGCCTTCCATGGAAATTGCATAGTCAATTCCCCTGCCGATAAAAAAGACATCCTTTGACGCAAGATAGCGGTTCGCATATTTTTGAATGCGCTCCTTATGACTCAGCAGCATTTCAATCTGATCCGGCAGTTTTTTCAGATCTCTCAGCAGCTCTGCTACCTGTGTTTCTCCGATTTCGCCCCTTACCTGAGCGAATTTGATGGCCAGAAGATACTGTGCCACCAGCTGAGCGGAATAAGCCTTCGTCGTAGCCACTGCGATTTCCGGTCCCGCCCATGTATACATAACCTGATCCGCTTCCCTTGCAATAGAGCTCCCTACTACATTTACGATTCCAAGAGTCTGGCATCCCCGCTCCTTTGCCATGCGCAGAGCTGCCAGTGAATCCGCCGTCTCTCCGGACTGACTGATGATAATGACCAGCTCTCCCTCTTCCAGAATCGGATTTCGATAGCGAAATTCCGATGCAAGATCTACCTCTACCGGGACACGTGCCAGTCCCTCCAGTACATATTTCGCCGTAAAGCCTGTATGATATGCCGAACCGCACGCCACGATGTGGATCTTTCGGATCGCCCGAATCTCCTCATCACTCATTCCAAGCTCCTCGATCACAATCTGTCCGTCTTTAATACGAGGGTTGATGGTGTCGCGCACTGTTTTGGGCTGTTCATTCATTTCCTTCAGCATGAAATGCTCATAACCGCCCTTTTCCGCAGCATGAATATCCCATTCGATTCGCTTGGCTTCCTTTTCAACCGGTTCTCCGTCCACATTGAAAAATTCAATGTCCTGTTCCGAAAGTCTTGCGATTTCTTCATTCTCAATAAAGTAAACATCTCTGGTATATTTCAGAACCGCCGGAACATCGGAAGCAATGAGATTTCCCTCCTCGCTTTTCCCGACAATCAGCGGGCTGTCCTTGCGAACCGCATAGATCACGTCGGGATGATCCGCAAAGATAATTCCCAACGCATAGGAGCCCTCCACGCGGTGCATCACCTTGGTAATGGCCTGCAGCGGATCTCCCTTATAATACAGATCCAGCAGATGCGCCAGTACCTCCGTATCTGTCTCAGAATGAAACTCGTACCCTCTCTCGATCAGTTTCTTTTTTAACTTCAGGTAGTTTTCAATGATCCCGTTATGAACCACTGCGATGGTTTCTGTCTCGTTAAAATGAGGATGTGCATTGCTGTCGGTCGGTGCGCCGTGCGTCGCCCAGCGGGTGTGTCCGATTCCCACAAACCCCGGCAGGGTTGCCCCCTCATGTGTTATCTCACTGAGTACCTTCAGCCTTCCCGTCGCCTTCGACATATGAATCTGTTTGCCGTCATAGACTGCCATACCGGCGGAATCATATCCGCGATATTCCAGCTTTGACAGACCGTCCAGCAAAATCGGTGCCGCCTGTTTTTTTCCAATATAACCAACGATTCCACACATTCTTACTTCCTCCTGCCTTTCCGAATACACCCAGCATTATAACAAATCATGAGCAATAAATCCAGATTTATGCGTTAAAATTGAAAATATATAAACGGGTTTCCGCCCACATACGCCAGCCCGAGGATCCCCCCGATCGCCACAAAAAACACAACCAGCGCCCAGAAACGGCTCAGGTTCAAAACCGGATAATACCCCTCGATCTCTACCGGCTTCCGGCCGCTTGTCTTTTTCCTTGCCGCCCTCGCATAAGCGAAGACCGTGGCCGCCGCCGTCACTGCAATTGCCACGAGACTCCATGAATAGAGATGGATGACTCCATCCTTCAGACCAAACAGCTGCTTTAGAACCGCCAAAGCCTGTGTCGTACTTTCCGCCCGGAAAAACACCCAGCAGAGACATACGAAAAGATCTGTAACAACCACGCACAGGATACGCATGGCTCTGTGCTCTGCGCCGTTTTTTCCCACTCCGGTCCGTTTCAAATAAGCCTTGTGTATGCAGAGTGCAACTCCGTGAAGTCCTCCCCACAGGACGAAGGTCCAGCCCGCGCCGTGCCACAAGCCACCCAACAGCATGGTAATCATAAGATTGAGATAGGTTCGTACTCTTCCCCTGCGATTCCCCCCCAAAGAAAAATACAGGTATTGCTGCAGCCAGCCGGACAGGCTGATATGCCAGCGTTTCCAAAATTCCGACACATTTTTGGAACAATACGGCAGATTAAAATTCCGGTTCAGATCATAACCCATGCAGTGGGCGCAGCCGATCGCCATATCCGAATACCCGGAAAAATCCATATAAATCTGAATCGCATAGGAAACCACCGCCAGCGCCACCGTCGTCCAGTGAAACATCTGCGGCGTGCGGTATACCTCATCCACAAACACCGAAAGATTATCCGCAAGCACAAGCTTTTTTGCCATTCCAAATACAAAAATCTGCAGTCCAGTTTCCAGCCTGTGAAGTGTAGGCTTCCGATCCTGCATCAACTGTGGCAGAAAATCCGCCGCGCGCACGATGGGGCCCGCTACCAGTTGTGGAAAAAAACTGATGTAAAGCGCAAAACGGACGAAGCTGGTTTCCCGCTTGATCCTTCCCCGGTATACATCAATGGTATAGCTGAGTGCCTGAAAAGTATAAAACGAAATGCCCACGGGCAAAGTCAGCGACAGGCCCGGACTTTGTTGGACCCCAAACACCTGACAAAAGGAACCGACAAAAAAATCAAAGTATTTGAATAAGCCAAGCGCAGCCAACGGTATTGCAACGCCCACGCCAAAGCGAACTCTGCTGAGCAGCTTTCTTTCTTCCTCACAGGGTCCCGCAGTGCAAAACGCCACAAGCGTCACCCCCAGAAGCAGTACCAGCAATCGAAGATTCCACCATCCGTAAAACAGATAGCTGGCTCCCCACAAAAAAACGTGGCTGATGCTCCGCCGCAAATCCCCGTGCAGCGGCAGGACATACCAAAGCAGCCACAACCCCAGAAGTACCAACGCAAAAAAGATCAAAAACGTCACACTTGCAAATGTCATTTTTGCTCCTCCGTTTCTGCGATCACTTCGTAAATTGCGTTCGCCAGCATCCGATGTCCCTTTGCATTCAAATGTCCGTATCCCACAGTCGTATTGGCAAAGCCTGCCCCCACCTCATGATCCTCATCATATGCCCTTTGCAGGACATCCGCCATATCCACAAACAAAATTCCTTTTTCCCTGCACATCTGACCGTAGCTTTCTCTGGTATTTGCATCGGAAGCAAAATACATATTTCCCTGCTCGTCAAATGCCACCTCAGGTATATAGTACAGAATGAGTGTACACCCCTCAGCGGTCACCCTATCATTCATATAGTCCAGCAGCTTTCCGGTTCTCCCGGCAGCCCCGGCGGAATCATACACGTCCTCTCCCGGACTTAGGGCTTCGGAACCGCCCTCTTTGTTCCGGTAATTTTTCCATTGCTGATAAAGCAGCTTCACATAGGGAATTTTCTCCGCAAAGGCAATGACAGGCGGATATTCCTGCAGGGTCAGATTTTCAAAGCTTCCGTCTTCGATTGCAAGATACTGCAGGATATCATAGGACACTGAGCCTGTTTCTATGGCCACATAGCGCTTTGGCTGATAGACCTCCATGGCCTGCTGCAGATTATTTGCATTCTGATAAACGGTATGCGCAGACATCCCGATATTATACACCTGATATCCTCTTCCATCCTCAGAAAACATCCCGTTCAGCAGACTGGAAGCACACTGATCCGCCCTCACATACAAACCTTCCGTCTGTGAAGATCCCATCATGAGAAGATCAACCTCTCCGGTCTCCCAAACGCTCTCGCTGTTATTGTACCCGTTTTGATCAATTTTTCCCCATGCCATCCCCTCTGTCGCTCTCGCCCAGAAGCTTCCCGGTTCCCGCTTGTAGCAGGTCGCTTTGTCTCCGCTGACAACATGGATCGGCGGATTATAATAAAAGACACAAAAAAGAGCCAGAATGCAAAATGCTGTGATTCCGGCCGCAATTGCTTTTACGCACCATATGAAACCTGTTTTTGTCATACTGTCTCTTTTTTTCTTCATATCCGTTTTCAATTCATGTTGTTTCTATTCTTCCTCATCACCGACCGATTGTTCATCCAGCAGTGATTCCGGTGTGGTATCCCGTGTTGTTGCGGAGGCTCCGGTTCCTGTACTGTCGGCAATCTTCCCGCTCAGGGTTTTGACTACATCCGACGGCTCATAATCCTCAACCTCAAACAGATACTCATGCAGGAAAACTACGTTGGTCTCCAAGTCAGTCGGAACCAATACCTGAGCTCCGCCGGAGGTCGTAGCCGGTGCCAGCCGGAAGGGCCAGCCCTGCGTATCTACCAGCTCATATTCTTTTACACTGGCCGCCAGTCCAAGAATTTCCGATGCAGTCAGGCTGGTTCCGATATAATCCGTCATCTCATTGACGATGGATGTCAGAGTTTTCAGGTCTGACGCTTTCGCCTTCTCCGCCATCTTGGAAATTACCAGACGCTGACGCTCGGTGCGCGCATAATCATCCCCCACATTGCGCAGTCTCGCATAAGCCGTTGCCTGCCATCCATCCAGATGGACATTCTCACCGCTGGGAAGATAGGATGCCTTCGCACCGAATTTTTCGTTCATTTCATCAATATACGCTCTGGTGTAGATATCATTGGCCTCCCGGTCTGTAACCGTAATGTCAATTCCTCCCAGCTTATTGATCGTCATGGCCAGGGCCTGAAAATCCACTGCTACATATTCGGTAATATTCAGGTCAAGATTTTTATTGAGTGCCTTGACCGCTGCCTGCGGTCCTCCCTTCTGGTATGCAGAATTGATTTTGCGCAGACTGTCCTCATCGTTGATCGACAGATACGAATCACGATAGACCGATACGATTTTTACTTCCTTCGTATCGTTATTGATGCTTGCAATCATGATGGCATCACTGTTTCCGCTGTCGTAATTGTTGCCGCTCCGGTTATCCAGACCAAATAAGGCAATATTGGTATAGCCCTGCAGAAGCTCCTGGGTCTCCTCATCTATATTAATCTCCAGATCCTCTTTGTCCAGCTCGCCTTCATTCATTTTATCCAACTTCTGCACTGCAGCTAAAACCCCAAGCAAAATCAGCAGCACAAGAATTTCTATGATAAACAGAACAATTTTACGCTTTTTTTTCTTCTTTTTTGACGATTTACGCTTTTCTGCAGTATTCATAATTCTCTTTTGCTCCTTAAATTTATCCTGTATTTCTAAATTATTTGTTCGATGCTCGGTTGATCCGATTCATACAATCGATACAACTTATTCAGTGTATAAAATATTTCAGCTAATGTCAATATTTTCCAATTTACTTTAATAATCTCTTAACAAATATTAAGCGATTTTTCATCATTACCGGCACACTGTTATGTGAGAAATCCGAAGCATTCCCTTCATGTCTGCGGTAACAGAGCAGCGGCTTTTCCAAAAGTACCGTTCTGTGGTAACGGAGATCACATTTCACACCGATCCACTGGTCATGCATCTGGATATCCTCGGGAATCGGCAGTACCTCCTCCAGCACCTCCCGGCGAAACGCCATACAGCAGCCCATATAGGAGTTTTTTATGATATTTTTCACTGCGCCCTTTCTGCTGTGACGATACGCGAAAAAGGATGGCATCAGCACCCGCTTGCAGCTGCCGTCCATGACTCTGGCATCGTGCATGACCAGCATGGCTTTCTGTTTTTCAAATACCTCCAGCACACAGGCTGTCTTATCCGGCATCCATACATCATCCTGATCTGCCAGAAAGATATACGCTCCGCGGCAGTGGCGAAGCGCGTGCTCCACATTTGGAATAATTCCTTTCCCCGGTCCCCGGATACAGCGGATGCGGGCATCCCCCTCCTGGTACTGTTCCAACAGCTGCACGGTATTGTCAAGGGAGCCGTCATCCGAAACTACCACCTCGTCCTCTTCCCCCAGATTATTCAGAATGCTGTCCAGCTGCTCTCCGATATACTTCGCGCCGTTATAGGTCACTACCGCAACAGATATCATCTCACACCTGACCTTTCCAGCCGTCCAGAAACAGACTTTCATATGCATCCACGATTCGATCCCAGCTGTAGTACTCCCTCATCCGCCGCACTGCCCGATCCGCCAGCTCGCTGCACTCCTCCCCGGTCAGCTGATCCGCCCGGTCAATCAACTCTGACAGACTTCCCGGCTGCTTGCTCCAATAAAGCGCGCCATCCGCTCCCACCTCGCGGTTAAATCCCACATCCAAAAGCAGGTTTACCCGGGTAGCGGCTAATGCCTCCAGCAGAGACGGATTCGTTCCGCCCACCTCATGCCCGTGCAGATATCCGTATGCATAGCTGCGAACCTGGCCCAGAAGCGCCTCATCATAAACGGTTCCCACAAATTTGATACGCTGATCCCGTTGAAACTGCGTCCGCTTCTGCAGCTCCCTGTAAAACTCATTCTGTTTGACATTGGTAATCAATACCAGATCTCTGGTAGTATGGGATTTCATAAATTCCCGTATCATAATTTCATAATTGTTTTCCGGAACAAACCGTCCGACCACCAGATAATATTGTCCGCTTTTAAGTTTATGCCTGCTGTACCATGTCTCCAGCGCCGCATCCGGTTCCGGTCTCTGTTCTACCTGTGTGCCATAAGAAATGTACATCGTTTTCGGCCGATACTTGTTATAGTTTTTGCGGATATATGTCTCAATATTCCTGGAATCGCACACCACAAGATCGGCATGCTTTACCATGCCGCGCTCCGAAAAACGCCAGTATGCCCGAATCCACCGATTCCACTTCGCCCGCAGAAATTCATGACCGTCCGGATTGACATACAGAGTTCCGCCCTGTTTTTCCAGTTTTTTCTTCAATATCCCGATAAAAGGCCCGATTCTGCAGGCCAAAACATAGACGACAGGCTGTGAGATATGCTCCTGCCGGATTGTTTTTAAGCACCGACAAAATGCTGCCACATCATAAAACACCGCTTTCGCAGAGCCGATTGCCGGAAGCCTCAGCGCAAAGCAGGATGCCCCGTTATAGGTATACTCTTTCTCCTGCTCCCCCACACATGCCACATGATACTGAAGCTGCGGGCTCTTTCTGTATCTGGTCAGATGCTCCACAAAGGTCTCAAATCCTCCATATTTCGCCGGTATTCCCTTACATCCGATAATAAACACATCTCTCATATGACCGTCCTTTATACTTTATCGTCAATTCAGCGTCCAGTACCACCTCATAGCCTGCCTGCCGCACACGATCTCCCACCTTCAATGCGATGTCCAGATTATAGCCTTCTGTCCAGAGATCCTCCATCTGTCTCCATAAATCACAGCGAATCAAAAAGCAATCCAACGGCAGAGCCAAAACATTTTGCGGAATCACTGCACGGTTAAAAGGCCCCTTGAAGTAAGCAGGCATCCATCCGAATTGATAAACCGTCCATCCGATCTCATCTACGAGCAATCCCGCAGAGACCAGCCTTCGTCCGAGTGCAAGTCTGGCACCCACCATGCCGTACTCTCCCGTGGTGGTATAACGCAGCAGCTCCTGCTGCTGCTTTTCGGATGGCTCCTTCAGCTTTGACCCGTCATACAGCAGCACATACTCCGTAGAAATATCTTTCATCAGCTCCTTCATGTTCTCCATGCTGTGCTGATAATCCGCCACCGTCAGCGTCTGCCCCTTCAGTTCATAACGCAGCCCATAGCTCTGCTCCCCGCGGATCTCCTGCACCTGTGCCGGAATCTGATTTCGCTTGACATAGTCCTCCAAAGCACGCCTTCCGGCAGCATACGCATAATCCTTATGCAGCGCATTACCTGCCGTAGAGCCCGGATGTACCCGCCAGTGATACAAAATCTTATCGATATGATAAAAGCGTTTTTTCTGTTCCGTCAGACGCAGCAGCAGATCATAATCCTGCGAGCCGTCATATTCCTTCCGGAAGCCACCCGTTTGCTCGAAAACGCTCCTTCGAACCACCAGAAAATGGCAGATATAGTTGTAATGTCTGAGCAGTTCCTGATTGAAGTCCAGCTTTCGATGCGCGCAAAAATGTCTGTTTCCCTCTGCATTTACCTTGTCCTCATCCGTGTAGATCACATCACAATCCATATGGCTGTTGATCATGCGAACCACCTCGTACAATGCATCTGCAGCCAGCATATCATCATGATCCAAAAAACCCACAAAGGATCCCTCTGCCATCGCAGCTGCCGCATTCATATTTTCCGAAATTCCGCCGTTTTTTTCCAGACGGCGGTAACAAATCCGGGAATCCCGACCCTGATAGCG
The DNA here is from genome assembly GCA_017484135.1 of Lachnospiraceae bacterium. Taxonomy (GTDB): domain Bacteria; phylum Bacillota; class Clostridia; order Lachnospirales; family Lachnospiraceae; genus Roseburia_C. Next base: position 14,055 of record JAFUTQ010000088.1, on the reverse strand, counting down.
CTCTGCCACATGCGCTACCCGATCCGTCATGCTTCCGTCCGCAATACAGAGCTGCCAGTTCTGATAGGACTGTCTCTGCAGGGAGGCAATGAGTGCTTCCAGAAAGGGCTCCGGTGTTTCATAAGCCGCAACCGCCACAGAGATCATCGGCATCTCATCAAACGTGGTATTGCGCTGTATCTTCCACTGCTCCTCGGACACCAGCTTGATATGCCACGCCATGCGATAAAGACATTCTTCCAGATCCTTCCTTCTTTCAACCGTTTTGATCACAAGTCCTCTGATCCCATGCTTTTTTATCATGGCAGCCAGATACCGCCCTTTGTCCATTACTCCCATCTCACTCAGATCCTTTTCCCGACAATACCACCTGAATAGTCCTCAAAATAATCTTGACATCCAATGCCAATGACCAGTTTGTGATGTAATAAGTGTCCAGCTGAACCACTTCTTCAAAATCCCGGATCTCGCTTCTGCCGTTTACCTGCCACATGCCGGTCAGTCCCGGCCGGATGCTCAGCCTTGCCTTGTGATGCATCTCATAGGCCTCAAATTCGTCCTCGGTCGGCGGTCTGGTTCCCACCAGACTCATATCCCCTTTCAGGATATTCCAAAACTGCGGCAGCTCGTCAATCGAATATTTCCGCATAAAACGACCGATGGGAAAAATTCTGGGATCATCCTGCAGCTTAAACATATGTCCGGACATCTCATTCTGCTCCATCAGCTGCTCCTTTTGCAGCTCTGCACCCACATTCATGGAGCGGAATTTGTAAAACCGGAATTTACGTCCGTTCTTTCCCACACGGGTCTGCGCAAAAAAAACCGGTCCCGGTGACTGATGCTTGATGATCGGTGCGAATACCAAAAATGCAATTCCGGTAAAGACAAGTCCGACAAATCCTGCCAGAATATCTACCGTCCGTTTAATCAAAAGCTGTCTCGGCGTTGCAATCCGCATACTCGAGGTCAGCACCATATATTTCCCGCACTTTTCGATCACCTTATTGGGCATCAGCTTAGATTCGTGCACAAGGTTAAAGTGAACGGTAATTCCCATTTCCAGCAGTTCATCCGCCAACGCCTGGCTGCTTGCAATCGTATTTCCGTTGATAAACACCTCATCCACCACATGGGTACGCACATACTCATAAAAATCGTCCGCATTCGCCACAACCGGAATTCCCCGCACCTGATCACCCTTTCGCATGGCATCTACTACCACCACACCCGTAATGACAAACTCCCGATACGGAATGTCCTCAAACTCCCGCAGACACGTCTCTACCAGCTCCTCTGTTGTCACCACAATCATAGACTGGAGCCGTTTTTCATTTATCATTTTGCTTTTCAGGATAACCTTTAAGGCAGAGCGTCCGATAAACTCAAATACAATGGAAAGTCCCCAGTAAATAAACATCAGCTGTCTGGAAAAAATGCTCGACTGCTGAATGACATACATGTATAATACCATACCCACAAACAGAACCGTGGTATGCATCACAACGCTCTGAAGCTCCTGGGAATTATTCCGTCTCAGAATGCCCTTGTAGGATTCCGAAAAAAAAACGACGCAGATATCTACCATCAACAGTACAATCGCCAGACGCATGTACTGTTCATTCATATATTGATTTTTTACGCCAAGTCTGATCACATAGGCCAGTCCGTATGCAAGCTCAAGGCAGAGCATATCCAGTATCGTAAAATCCAGATGCTTCTCCCAGCTTTTTTTTCTTTTCTTATACATAACCGTTCCCGTTCCTCATATGCTTTTTGCGTGCCAAATTACCGTTTTACTGTCTGACATCCTTGCGATGAATGTACATCCAGCTGTCAATATAATCCTGCCGTTCCTGCTCTGACATGGATCCGTATCTCTCATAGGCAAGATGTGTCAATGTCATCGGCTGCGTTCCGCACTTAAAACACTCTACATTCTTCCTCCGGGATACCGTTCTTACCCATCCGCAGTTCGGGCATATATACACTTTCATCATATCGCTCTTTACTCCACTGTAATAAACTCACCTTGATTCAGACCGATTCTTTTACTCCGTCTGAATCCGCGTGCCGATGCTCCGAGGGAATAATCACTCCGGTAACGGGTCAGGTTCGGATTATAATACGGATCTCCCTCACGCATGATCTCATTCCAGGTTCTCCTCATATATTCGATTTCCTCCTGGAACCGCCTGACCTTCTCTCCGGTATCCTCCTGCCCCCGGGATTTCGATTCGTAATGATAAGCCTCCACCGCAGGCTCATAGACAATCCGATATCCCTGTCGGCGCGCCTTCAGGCACAAGTCCACATCATTAAACGCCACCGCAAGCTCCTCCGTAAAACCGCCGATCGTTTCAAACACGTCCCTGCGCATCATCATACACGCTGCGGTCACGGCACTCATGCTCTGCCGTCTCTGTATGCGTCCCATATACCCCATTGCATCCTGCGGCAGACCCACACACATATTTGCGGCTACTCCCCGGGCATGTCCGCCGATCGCCACCACAATCCCTGCATGTTGAATCGTATCATCGGGATAATAAAGCCTGACTCCGCAGGCAGCCACATCATCCTTCCTACACTGTAAAAGCATACATTCCAGCCAGTTTTGTGTCAATATCTCCACATCATTATTTAAGAAAACCAGATAGCTTCCCTTCGCAAAAGAGACTCCGTAATTATTGATGGCCGAATAGTTAAAACTGCCGTTTCCTTCCCATGTAACGATCTTAACCTGTGGATTTTGCGCGGCAAGCCGTGCGTAATAATCAAACAATTCCTTTTGTGTGCTTCCGTTCTCCACAACGATCACTTCATAGTCGGAATAACTGCTCTTTTCAACGGCATCCAGGCACCGTTTCAGGGTATCACATTCATCCCTGTTTGGAATAATGATCGATATCAGAGGCCGATCCTTAAGACCAGGCTCCGATTTCTCCGATTCTCCGGTCATATGCAGAATATATGGTTTTTGGGCATGATACAAAACCTTTGGTATATGCAGGATTTTTTCCGGAATGGTATCTGCCGCACATGCAGCGATGAGTTTCTCCGGTGAAAGTCCGGAGCCGACATGTTTCAATGCCAGTTCTGTCCGGATACAGCAAAGATGTCTGATATAACAATCCTGTGCCAGCCACTCGGGATCATAATCCGGCTTGAACAGCCCCTCGCTTCCCGCACAGTCCTCATCCGTATAAATCACATCCGGTTTTCCCTCACATTTTTTCCAATGCATTCCGGACTGCCTCAGCTTCTGCGGATTGCAGATTCCCCGGGCAATTTCATACAAGGCCTGGGGCGCAAGGGAATCTCCCGATTCCACAAAGACAAAATACGTCCCCTTTGCCTGTCCGATCCCTTCTGAAATATTTTTTGCAAGCACAAGCTCCCAGTTCGTGTATGACTGCTGCTGCAGCTTTCGGGCACAAGCGCTTCTCCTCTGTTCAGACAGCTCCTCCTCCAAAAAAATACAGGTAATCAGCGGTGGGTTTTTCCAGTGCCCGGATCCCGTCCTCTGCTCAGCAAACTCTTTCTTTGTCAATCTTTGAGTCCGCCGATATTGCTCGTAGGTAATGGACTTCGGCTCACCTTTCTCCATGAGCCGGATCACAAACTCCCTTACCCCGAAATTTCTCAGATAACGGACACCCTTTTTGATATGATAAGGAGTAAGTTTCACCAATCTGTTCCTCCCGTTTTCAAGCCTTTGCGTCCCCGGGCTTTCCTATTTATTTTGCATACAACAGCTGCTCCGTATACAGCTTTGAATTCATCAAAAGCTGTGTATTCATCTCATCGATTCCGATTTCTTCACAGATCGTAGGCTCCTCCGAAAACAGATTAACCCCCAGCCCCAGACGGTCTCCCTCAATGTTTACGCCCAGTCCCGCCAGTGTTGTAGGATACAAATCCAGAGTCGTATAGACTCTCTCCCGTTCCCAGGCTCTGCATCCCTCTGCCGGATTGATCATGGTAAAATACGCCTTACGGTCATAATTTTGCGCGTGCTCATTTTTTATATATTCCGAATCCATGGTGGGGTGATCGCCCACAATCACGATCGTCGTATTCTCATAAAAATCCTGTTTTGTAATCCACTCTACAAACTCTGCGACCTGCCGGTCAGAGCACGCGATCACATTGCTGTACTGCTCTTCAAATTCGTCCTCACACAGTTCGCACACATACCCGCCTGTAAAATGGGTATCCACCGTAAGCATGGTAAAATTAAACGGTTGGTCATCTTCTGCCAACTCCAGCAGTTCTTCCTTTGCAAAAGCAAAAAGCTTTTGATCCTCATATCCCCACCACACATAATAATCCGGGTCAATCCATCCTCTCGATACGGCAGCATAATAATCCAACACCTCATAGCCTCCATGGCTATGGAAATAGGATGCCCTTCCTGCAAAGTTTCCATCCGAGCCAACCATAAATACCTGACGGTAGCCCTGCTCCTGCAGGATATCGCCCAGCGCCCACACTCCGGGCAGATACGTATCCTCCTTTTCCCAGCTTTCCCCCAGCAGATTGCCTCCCACAAGGAACTCGTTAATCGGTACACCCGAGGTCTGTCCCACCAGCGCTCCAACGGTAAACGTAGCGCCGGACACCGCATATGCCCCGTTTATCCCTTTATCCCCGGAAAAATCCACATTTTCCATGGCAAGTGTCGTAAGCGCGGGAATATAATTTTCTTCCATCGCTCCTCCGCTGGCGCGGTCCGCATAGGTAGTCTCCATAGATTCCAGATAAATATAAATCAGATTCCGCTTCTGCTCGGGAAACGTAAGCGTGGTCTCTCTCCCGTCCACATAATAGGACTCATAGATCGTGGAGTTTTTATGTGTATAATTCAGATAGCCCACGATGTCAAAATGACGGTTTGCCGCCACAAGCGCCCAATTCAGGCAAAGTACCCCGACCAGCGAGGCCCAGATCAGCCATTCCCGCCCTCTGTCCCATCTGTAAAAAATAACGGAAACCGCGATCACCAATCCCATGCTGCCTGCTGCCAGAAGAACTCCCTTTGTAATGGCACCGTAAAAAACCTCTACATTGGTTCCCTCCAGCGGCGTCTTCAGATGAAAAATCAGCTGTCCCACCGAAACGTCGTCAAAATTATGTTCCAGATAACGCTCTCCGTACACCGCCACGCTTCCCAGCATAAGAAGCAGTCCCGTTACCGCCACCCAAATCGGTCTGAAACGTTTTCGCCTTCCGGAAGGCTTGCCTCCTCCCACAACAAGGAAAACAATGCCGTAGAGCAGATATCCCGCTGCCGCAATCCCTGTGGTACGCCGGACATTCTGCCTTCGGGCAGCCTGACTCAATCCCTTTCCCAGTCCGGCTCCGATCCAGAAGTACGCGTCTTCTCCGTTTGCGTTAACAATGACCGTTCCATCCGCTTCCCGGCACGTGCAGTTACCAAAAAAATCCACCCGGGTAAACCACGCGCTCCCGGACTCCCGCAGGATACAGGTTCCTCCATAGATGACAGAAAATTCCCGGATTGCAAACTGTCCGACATCAGAATTCATGGTAAACTGCCACTCTGCATCATCAAAATCAAGGTTTTTCGCCGAAAACGTCACCTGATTGTTTACAACCCGTTGGACGTTTTCCACTCTCTCCTCATACGCGCCTCCCTCTATGGCATAAAAAGAAAGCTCCTTTCCATTGAGGTCGCCATAGGAGTCCTCAAAGGTAAACGTCATTTTCATAGCCGAAGGCTCACTTTGAAAGCCTATGATAAATAGTACCGTAAATCCCAGCACCAGAGCAAAATTGCCCATAATCAGCCATTTTTTCTTCATGTATTTCTCCCGTTTATCGGATCGTAATGTTCAAGTATTATTTTATCATATTTCACATAAAAGCAACGATAAATTTTTACTCTTTTAAAGAAAAATCCGCTTTCTCCAGGGACAAATTCGGATTATAGTAGGGATCTCCCTGCTCAAGAGCCTCTGTCCACCGCTTTTGAAACAATTCCACCTCCTGGTTAAAACGCGCCACCTTTTTTGCCGAATTCTCCTGCCCGCGGGATTTCGACTCATAATGATAAAAGGTTGCATACGGCTGATATACCACCAGCATTCCGGCCCTTCTTACCTTCATACAGAAATCAATGTCATTAAACGCAACCCGAAACTGCTCTTCCAAGCCTCCCACCGCTTCAAACACGGTTCTTTTTACCATCATGCATGCCGCCGTAACCGCCGACAGATCCTGCGTACACAAAATTCTTGAAAAATAGCCGTTTGCCTCCCGGTCCAACCCGATAAAGGCATGTCCTGCAACACCTCCAAATCCGAGAATAACACCTGCATGCTGAATCGTATCGTCCTCATAAAAAAGTCTGGCTCCCACGATCCCCACATCCGGTCTCATGCACACATCCAGCATTTCCCTGATTCCGTCCGGTTCAAGCATCTCCGTATCATTATTCATAAGAAGCAGGTATTCCCCTCTGGCTTTCTCCGCTCCGAAATTATTGATCAGCGAAAAATTAAACTCTCCCTCGTAGTACAAAACCGTCACATTTTCCCGTTCTTTAATGGAATCATAGTATGCAAAGGTCTCCTCCTCCGTGCTGTTATTTTCCACAATCACAAATTCATAATTGCGGTAGGTGGAGCGCTCCTCAACGGAATCCATGCATTTTCTCAAATCTGCAATATGATCCTTGTTCGGAATGATAATCGACACCAGCGGCTGCTCTTTCCAACGATATCGTGTCCGGTACATTCCGTAAAAGGGTCCCTGCTCCACGACAGCCGGTATCCCGATCCTCTTATAATGTGCCTCCACCGCCTTGCAGCCGTTTTCAAAGGCATAACGCTTACTTTCCGGATTGGCAGACGTAGAATCCCGGTGACACCTCCAGTGATACAACACCCTCGGAATATGATAAATCTGCTTTGCCGTCTCACAGCAGCGCAAAATAAAATCATGATCCTGTGCGCCGTCATAGCAGCTCTCAAAGCCCCCCACCTGCTCGAGTATCGTCCTTCGAAAGACAAACAGATGACAGATATAGTTCATGGAACAGAGCAGATCCACATTGTAATCCGACTTGAAGTGAGGTTCAAAAAAATGTTTGCCGTTCATATCTACCTTATCCTCATCCGAATAAAGCACCTCTGTCCCCGGATTTTGATTGATTGCTTTGACACACTGAAACAGTGCCTCCGGTGCCAGCAAATCATCATGATCCGCAAGCACCAAAAAATCTCCGGTCGCCATCTCCAGCGCCGCATTGGTATTTCCCGCAATCCCCAGATTCTTCTCCAACAGACGATATCGGATTCGCGGCTCCGACCGGCTCAGACTTTTTACAAGCTGGCTGAGATTTTCCTCCCCGCCGCTTCCGTCCGCTAGACACAGCTCCCAATTGTCGTAGGTCTGTGCCGAAACCGAGTCCAGCAGCTCCCGAAAAAATTTTTCCTTTGTTCGAAACAGCGGTACCACGATGGAAAACTTCGGGCGGTAAGCAAAGACCGTCTGCCGCTGCTCCTGCAGCTCCTGCTCCGTAACCGGATATCTTTTCAAAAAATCCTCATAAGAATCGCTGTCTTCCAATCCCCGCAGTTTGCGAACAATCAGACGTATCGTGCGTTTGAACCCTTTGATCCTCCAATAATGCAGCAATCTTCTGACAATCCAGGCCTCACGCGGTTTACTCTCCCGAACCTTCTTTGCAGACAATTGATAGCTGAGCTTTCTTCCTTCAGACTCCAGCGTAACCCCGATTCTGCGCATACCGGTATCTTCAAAGGAGATTTCATAGCCGGCTTCATATTCCTCTCCCAGCTCCACCATCAAACCATTCACGTCTCTGCGGTATCCGCGCTCTATGACGACCGGTATCTCCCTTCCGTCCGCCCGGATGGTGCCGTTTAATTTCCCTGCGGAAGCGGCCCAGCCCACCAGACAGATCCGTCCGTCTTCCAGCCTGCTTTGCTCCAGATTGCCGTTCATCGTTTCACGCATCTTCTTATAACGTGCAGAATTGATTTTCATCAGTCTGCGTTTCTTCTCCCCCACACATTCGTATATGCTGATATTTTTTATTTTTCCCTCCGGCAGCCGGATCATTGCGGTAATCTCCTGTGAGGCATTTAATCGTCTCCCCAGATAACGTCTGCGCACCTCTTCCCCCTTGCGCTTCGAAAAGGCTGTCTCCGCCTCCCGATCATTGACAAAGACCCGGATGGTTCTTCCCTCCGGTTTGTCATCGCGAAACAAACCCGTAATGACCAGTGTATCCCTGTCAAAGGAATGCAAGTCCGCACGGACGATAATAAATGGAGTTTGTTCTGTTTCTGTTGTCATACCTGTTCTCCTGCATGATTTCGTTCAATCGCCAAAAAGTCTTCCCGCATAGTGTACCACAATGGGATTATTTTTACAACGATTCGGGAGTAAAAGCTAACGCAAAGGGTTCACATCGCCTCACGATGTGAACCCTTTGTCCCTGCCTCCATATACGGTTTTCGCATGATATATTTTTATATCATGCGAAAGAAAATCCAGCCAATCGTCCCCACCGGCTCTTTTCGAAAAGAGCCGGCTGACGATTGCACTTTGCTGGGATTTTATGCTTCCGCACGCTTTTGTTCCGCACGCACTTTTTTCCGGAATTCTCTCAGCAGTTTTCGTTTGTTTCTGCGATATTTTCTGGAAAAATGATGCTTTTCCTGATGATCCCAATACGTCGCGTCCTGAACGCATATTTTTGATACCAGTTTCTCAATCAATTCGTCGTCCATAACCCCATCTCCTTTTCTTTTTTGTTTTTGAAGCTTTGTTGCTGAAGCTGAAGCTTAAGCAGCTGCATCTGATCAGATAATCCGGATTGATTTCGTACAAAATCCAGCTTTTCACAGTGAAAGACTTCTCCCTTGCGCGCATTCTCTTATGAGACGGGCATCGTCTCACATTCGGTGTCATTCTCTTCGGCAGCTGCAGACTGCCTTTGCAAAACCGGACTGTGATCTGCGAACCGTACGGACATCACATCAGAATTTATCCTCTCATAATGTATAAGTCATAAAAATGGATTTTGTGACACTTTTTTAAATTTTTTTTTTAAAAGCCAAAAATCTCATCCTTTTCAGAGCCAAAATGATAATTTTTTCTTATTTTTTTAAAAAAGTTGTCACAAAATCCTATAAATTTACTTATTCTATATGGTTGGATAAATATTTATGAATTAGGTACAGGAGGTTTATGCATGCAAAAAATGATTTTATGCACAACCGGCATAAGCATCCCCTGCTTACAGGGAACAACGAATATGTTTATGCAGCAGACCACTCACTGGGCATGAGATTATGAAAATCGGGTGGGAGGGAGAATCACGTAATTCTCCCTGCCTTAATACCTGCTCCATCGTGCTTTGGCTTCTACAGCAAAACCAGCTTCTCTGCAGCCATCGGACGTGAAAAATAAAAGCCCTGCATACTGGTAATGGGAAAATCCTCAAGCAGTTCTGTCATTTTCTCTGTTTCTACTCCCTTCACGCAAATGACCGGTCCGTGTACCGATGCCAGCTCACACAGATTTCTCAGATCCATTCTGTCTGTTTCATTCTGTTCAATCTCCCGGACATACTTCATGTCAAATTTTACATAGTCCACCCGAAGTTCTCTCAGAATCTCCAGTGAACCGAAACCGCTCCCAAAATCATCAATCAGGACGCGCACTCCCTGTTCCTGTAACTCAGCCACTCTCTCCCTGATCAGCTCCATTTCCAAAAAACGGCAGCCTCTGGTAAGCTCCAGGCAGAGATTGCGAAGCGGAAATCTGGTCTGCTGCGCCACCTCAGATACAATCCCCGCAAAATACTCATCCTCCAGCTGGGAGGGTGCAATATTGATTCCCAGAACCAGCTCGGGATTTGTTTCCAGAAGCTTTCTCCCGTCTGTCATCGCCCTGCGCATAATCCAGATTCCCAGTTCTTCAAATGCAAAATCCTGCTCCAGAACCGGCATAAATCTCTCCGGCAGGATCTCTCCCTGTTCTTCATCCCGAAACCGGATCAGGGCCTCTACTCCGATCATATTTCTATCCCCGGTGCGATATACCGGCTGATATTCCAGATAAAAATCCTGACATTCCTCGATCATACAGGATCGTATCCGCTCCAGCAGAGAAAGGGTGTCATCGGTATCACTTTTTGCACTCGGATTGAATACCACAAGCGCTCCGTGCTTTTTTTCTTTGGATTCGCGGTACGCATATTTCAGACAGGTATAGATTGTCCGGTCGTTCATTGTCCGATCATGTACGAGGAACAACCCACCGCTGATCAGCAGCGTTTGCCGCACACCGTCTATGGAAATATCATTCCGCAGCTTCCGCCTGATTCTGTCGTACAAATCCGCAGCGTCTTCTTCCGAAAGATTTTTTGCAACAACCGCAAATTTAGAGCCATCCATCCGGTACACAATGCCGGATTGGCCGGTTATCTCCTGTATCTGAAGTCCCACCTGCTGAAGGATTCTGTTTCCATAGCTGTATCCATGCTCTCCGTTAATGTGCGAAAGCCGGTTGATCCCGATCAGCAGAATGACACAATCCTGCCCGGTCTTAAGCATTGCAGTAAGATCTGCGAAAAACCCATATTGATTCCGCAGTACAGTAATCGGATCTGTATTTTCCACTAATCCCTCATTGATAATGATGCCCCCCACCATGCTGGGTTTTCCATCGTCATCCCGAATGACTGCGCCCACAAAGCGAAACATGCCATAGCTGCCATCCCGCAGACGGGCGCGATAGGAAAGATCGTAGGTCAGCCTTTCACCGGTAATCAACCCGGACATTACATTCTGATAATACGCCAGATCCTCGGGATGTACCCAGTCATTCCAGTTATAGGCACCATCCTGTATGTATTCCCCCGGTAAACCGAACAGTTCGACGGCTGCCGGTGTATATCTGGTCAGATGCCCCTGGATATCATACAGGGAAACGTAATTCCCCGCCGACAGCATCGTAAAGGCATCAAATTGATCATCCAAAAACTGTTTTCTGTTTGTATTCATGATTCCTGTTCCTCCCTTTCATGTGCCACACTTTGAACCGGCTTTTCGGATCGCCCGCGAATCACTCCTGTATCAGTTCTTCCAATGTTTGATACAAATGCTCCGGTTCTACGGGCTTTGCAAGATGTGCGTTCATTCCCGCCTGAAGGGATCGCTGCACATCCTCGTCAAACGCATTTGCAGTCATTGCAATGATCGGCACCTTCTGCGCATCCTCTCTGTCGAGCTTCCGGATGGCTTCGGTGGCTCCAAGACCGTCCAAAACCGGCATGCGCACATCCATCAGTACCGCATCGTAATAATCCTGTGGGCTGTCGCAAAACATATCTACCGCCAACTGCCCGTTTTCGGCATGCTCCACCTCTATGCCCTTCATGGAAAGCAGACGTTTCATAATCTCTGCATTGATCATGACATCCTCTGCCAGCAAAATACGCTTTCCGTTTAACTCCGCCTTCTTCTTCTCCTTCGCCTTGTTATGCTTCTTCTTTCGAAGCGCCTGCTGAAACTCAATCAAAAGGTTTGAGGCAAAGATCGGCTTGGACATGAAGCCGTCAACACCGGCATTTACCGCTTCCTCTTCAACCTCTGTCCAGCTGTAAGCAGTCAGTATGACGATCGCCGTTTCTTCTCCGATTACCTTCCGGATTTCCCGGGTCACTTCCACACCATCCTGCTCCGGCATTCTCAGATCCACAAGAATCAGATTGTATTCTTCTCTTCGCGCATGGGCAAGCCGGATCTGTTCTAACGCCTCTTTGCCGGACAAACAGGTCTCCGATCTGATCCCGACCTCCTCCAGCACGATATGCGTGTGGCGGCAGGCAACCGGATCATCATCAATGATCAGCACATTCATGTCCTGTGGCCGAATATCATACTCTCCGGTGTGCCCTTTTCTGTCACTGTTCTGCAGCGTTACCTCCACGGTAAATGTGGTGCCCTCTCCCTTTTTGGAGGTCACACGAATCACGCCGTTCATCATCTCGACAATGTTTTTGGTAATGGCAAGCCCCAGCCCGGAGCCTCCGTATTTATTGGTATTGGTCGCATCCTCCTGACTGAAGGCATCGAAAATCTTCGGCAGATATTCCTGATCCATCCCGATTCCGGTATCGCTGAGCAAAAAACACATCGTCGTCTGATTTTCAAACGACGCAAGCTTCTCAACCGTAAGAGACACCTTGCCGCCCTCATCCGTAAATTTGACGGAATTTCCCAGAATATTGATGAGCACCTGTCTCAGCTTGGTATCATCGCCGATATAATATTCATCCACTGCGCCGTGTATCACGCATTCATAGTGCAGTCCCTTGTCTCGGCACTGACCGTCCACAATGGTATTGACCTGATCCAAAAAATCACGGAAGGAAAACTCCTCTTTTTTGAGCACCATTCGTCCGCTCTCGATGCGGCTCATATCAAGGATGTCGTTAATCAGTGACAGCAGATGCCTTGCACTTCCGCCGATTTTTTCCAGATGCTCCTTTACCGCCGGTGTGAGATCCGGCTCCTGCAGCGCAATGTTGTCCAACCCAATAATTGCGTTCATGGGCGTGCGGATTTCATGGCTCATCTGAGAGAGGAATACCGTCTTAGCAACACTGGCCTGTTTTGCTTCCTCCAAAGCAAGCCGTAGCTGCTCGTTAATCCGGAGCTGCTCCCGCTGGATATCTGTGGTATCGGTTTTCAATATGATATAGAACTTTGCCTCCGGATCAATCATATAAAAATCAAACCGCTTGTGATAGGTTTCTTTCTCAATATCCACGGCAATATTTACTACATAGGGATTTTTCTTTCTCAACTCCCTTTCGATGGTCTTCGGCATAAGCGCTCTTTTCTGCCGTTCCTTCTCCTCCTCGGTTCCATGAAGCGCCGGAATGACCTGTGCTTCCAGATAGCTCTGGTATTTCCCCTTCCTCGTAAGAGGAAAAATACTTCCCTCTTCGATTGCCGCTGCATCTCCGATCACCACTCCGTATGTCCCTTGCGTCAAATAGGCAACCATATCAAACTGGCGCACCAGAATCTGGTTCAAAAGTGTCTCGTACACCTTTTCATGGTTGCTCTCCTCTTCGGAGATAAATGCAATCACATCCCCGGTCATCGGATGTCTGGTAATATTCGCCGTGATACTTACAAAGCAGTATCGTCCGTCAGTTCTGCAGGAATAAAAAATCCCAGACACCTGGGGCTTGCCTTCCAGATAATTTTCGATCAGGCGATCCTTATCAAACTGTTTCTGAAATTTCTCCCGTTCTTCCCGAATCGGATAATTCACACTCCGCTGACCCATGACCTCCGAATACGGCAGGATCGCGGAATCTGTTCCGAACAGATCCCTTCCCTGCATATCCTCGATCATATCTCTGGAAAGGTTCACGCGAAACATCCCAAGGGTGCGGTCACTTGCCTGATAAAAGGTATCTCCCAGGCTCATATATGCGCTTCTGAGTCTCTGCTCGTATTCCTTTAAAACCGTCACATCAAAATATGTGCAGTAGATATAATGTTCGTCCGCATCATCAATAAAGGCATAATGTACATTACACCAGATACTTCTTCCCTTTGCCGTGTTCTTGCGTATGACCAGATCATGCGTTCCGTCCTCGCTGATGCGCTTGCGCAGCATTTTTCGCACAAAAATGCGATCCTCCGGAAAAGTTGACAGAATAAACCCGTTTCCGTTCGTAATTTCTAATGCTTCTTCTACCGTGCATTCCATCAGATCAGCAAAGCTCTGCGTGACAAAAACTGACTCCAGTGTGCCATCGTCATGTTTTTTTATTAAAAGTGCCGGATTTTCCAGCTGCTTGATACCCTCAAGAAAGTCCATTCCTAATTTACCTCTCACTCATGTTTCACAATTAGGCGTTTGCGAAACGCCAGAAGCCGCATAAAATCGGCATTCTTTTTGTTACAAAATAGAACAACTCCTCACTGGTTTGTGGTAAAATTGAGTTGTCGAAAAACAATCCACCACTTC
>JAFUTQ010000087.1 GCA_017484135.1 Lachnospiraceae bacterium | reverse complement strand
TATTATCTTTTCTGCTTCTGCATCAAAACGGCAGAGCTTCTGGGCATCGTGATACTGCGTGCCTGGCTGCATTCTCATGTTGTCAACGAGACGCTCACATTGGCGGACCTGCTACGGGTGATCGTATTCCCGGCGGCCATGCTTGCGGTTTCCTTGTTCCTCATCCGGTTTTATATCCGTGTGCCCGAATTGGCAGCGGAATTAGCTATCTGCAATGCAATCCTTCTTGCTGCAGATTTCGCATCGGCATTTCTTGCGCTTTATCTGGAGCATCAGCAGAAGCTTTCCCATGATAATGTTATCCTTCGTGAGAACATGAAAAGGCAGATTGATAATGTGGAGACATGGAGAGCGGCTTTCGATAATCAGCGCAGGCAGACGCATGATTTTCAGAACCACCTGCTTGTCTTGCATGGACTCATTGAGCAGAAAGACTTGCAGGGAGAAGCTCTTCAATACATTGAGAAGCTCCAAAAGACAGATTCGAACAGTATGCTGCCGTTCAGGACAAACAGGATGGTTGTGGACATTCTCCTCAACCAGAAGCTTGCCATAGCTGAAAGCCGAAAGATCCTGTTCCTTTCACAGCTCGATGATCTATCCCGGTTCCCAATGACAGACGATAATCTGATCACGGTTCTTTCCAATTTGATTGACAATGCACTGGAAGCCTGTGAGAAAATAAAAGACCCGGAAAGACGTGTAATAGACTTGAAGATGCGCGTGGAATCGTCCGCGTCTTATCTGTTTATTGAAAACACAACGGCTTTCCCGGTTTTAATCAGGGACAACCGCATCCTTACCTCAAAAGAAGAGAGCACAGAGCACGGATATGGCCTTCAAAATGTCTATGCAGTTCTGGATCAGGCTGACGCAATTTATTTGGTGGAGTATGTCCCGGAAAAACAGTCTTTTATCTTCCCCGCACAGATACCGCTTCCCATGCAAGAAGCATAAATACTGGAATCAATAGAGGAAACAAAAGAGAATAAATAACTGGAGATGAGCAAACATGCCCAAACGCCGCAAAAAACGAAAACCAGCGCGGCCACCGCTGACAAAGCTGGATGAATGGCTGTATTTTACAGGTGCGGCGATTTTCATAGTTGCCCTAATTGCGTCTTTGTTTGTGATCAATCTTTTGGAAGATGTGTATTATTTTTCTGATCAATCAATCTTGGCAGTAAAAAAACATGCTTCAGAGCTTCTTTTTCTGCCGGCCGTTTGCTACTTGATGTTGAGCGTAATCCCAATCTTCCTTGTGCCATATGGAAACGATCAACCGCTTTTCGGTGATCCAAAGATACGCTATGGCAGCCCGCCCTGGGCGCCGGATTGTTATCCCATCTTCGGGCGGCAACGTCATCTGGCGCGCCTTACACCGAAAGCACACCAATTCAGAAAAAGAATGCTTCATTTCTGGTTCGCCGGGTTGTTAATAGTTTTGGCCCTGGCACTGCTAAGCTTTTTCGGGCGGGACTGTCTTCTGCGAGATTACAGTATTGTCTCTTATGATATGCTTAATC
>JAFUTQ010000086.1 GCA_017484135.1 Lachnospiraceae bacterium | reverse complement strand
CGGCTCTGTTCTCTATCTTTTTATTATGACGGATTCTGCGAAAAAAGAAAGTGTTTGCGCTGTTCCAACAAACATGAATTTGCCAGCCTGACACATTCATGATACAATGTAAGCATGCAAAAGAAAAACAAGCGGCTGCGAAGCAGACATTTGTTTTTCGTGCATGCGTCAACGAGAAAGCTGATTTGCGAAGCAAATCAATAAAGCTGCGAAGCAGCGGGCTTTCGAGTCTATGATGAAAAGCATGCAAAAGAAAATGGAGGAACAGGTTTCATGAATCAGGAAAAGCCACGGAAAAAGCGAAAACGGATCGCTGTATGGCGCATATTGCTGCTGTTGTTTATGCTCACCGTTCTGGGCGGCCTGTCACTGGCACTCTACGCCAGTTTTCATCCCGCTGACGAAACCATTCTTACGCATTCTGATCCCGCGGCCGAAGCAAACAACGTTGAGGCGCCTGTCGTACGCACGGATCTTCCGGATCCCGCAGCTCCCCTGGAGGAACTGCAGGAGGAGCCCTTTGAATATCCGGTGACACTGATGGCTGTAGGAGACAATCTCATGCACATGGGCGTGGTCTACACCGGACGTCAGGATGACGGAACCTACAACTATGAATGTCTGTATGAAAGCATCTCCGATTTTCTGGATCTGGCAGATATCCGGATCATCAATCAGGAGACCATCATGGCCGGCAACCAAAAAGGATTTTCCGGTTTTCCCTACTTCAATTCTCCCGTGGAGGTTGCAGACGGGATTGCTGCTGCCGGCTTTAACGTAGTCCTGCAGGCTTCCAACCATTCCTGCGATCAGGGAGTGGAGGGAATGGATTACTGTGTCTCCGTATGGAAAAAACATCCGGAGGTGCTGATGGTGGGTCTGCATTCCGGCGAGGACACAGCGAACGCAACATCACCTACCACACCGCAGACGGACAACCAGACACCCAAAAGAGAAATCCCCCTCCTGGATATTGACGGCGTGTCCTTTGCCATTCTGAATTATACTTATGCGCCCAACAGCGGATACATGCCTGCGGACGTTCAGAAAAGACTGGAAGTCCTCTGCAATTATGACCGCAAGACCGGCTACATGGATTTTACCACAATCAACCCACAGGTTCTGGAGGATATCCGGCAGGCGGACGCCATAGCGGATGCCGTCATCGTCTGTCCCCACTGGGGTACTGAATACAGCACCACCGCCTCATCCTATCAGCAAAAATTTGCAAAACAGATGACCGAAGCCGGCGCCGACGTCATCATCGGCGCCCATCCTCATGTGGTGGAACCCGTAGAATGGATCACCGCCGACAACGGAAACGAAGCCTTATGTTTTTATTCTTTGGGAAATTATGTTTCGACACAAAAAGATTGCATCAGCATGCTGGAAGCCATGGCATGGGTGACTTTTATCGTACATGAGGAAAACGGAACGCGGACCGTCACAGTCTCTCATACCGGTTCCGGTGCCATTCCTCTTGTATGCCAATACAGCAGCTCGCCTGTGCGTATAAAAGGCGTATATCCGCTGGAAAACTACACGGAAGAAATGGCCGCCGCCCACGGGATCCGCAACTACGGGAACGGTGTGCTACATCTGGAGGATCTGCAAAAATGGAGCAAAGAAATACTGGGAGAATTTGAAATGTCGATTCCCTACTGATATCCATAGCAGCTTTACGGACGCGAATTCCCATAGATAGAATGAAAGAATGCCCCTTCCACCTATAACAGAAGAGGCATTCTTTCATTTAGTCGATCACATTTTTTACACCCAGAATATTGTCATAATCCGCATTATAAATAACAACGCCCTTGCGGGAGTTCGCCTCGTGGATGATCTGTCCGTCGCCGATATACAGCGCAACGTGAGAACAGCTTCCGTTTCCGTAACAGACGATATCGCCTGGCTGAATCTCGCTGTAATCGATACTTCTGCCTGCGGAGCTCAGCTGTCCGGAAGGAGTCCGGCTGATGGAATATCCGAAATCCGCATAGATGAAGCAGGTAAAGCCTGAGCAGTCTGTGCCTCCGGCCAGACTGGAACCTCCCATGATGTATTTATTGCCAAGGAACTGCTTTGCATATTCCACGAT
>JAFUTQ010000085.1 GCA_017484135.1 Lachnospiraceae bacterium | reverse complement strand
TGGTGTGCCCTTTTGTTATAAGTCAGGGATTTGATTGTTGGATCTGTAACCCAAAATGCAATCCGAGGAGAGATAAATACTATGCCGCGACCATTTTGGGGTCTGCGGTAATAATATCAGATCAACTTCACGGATTCAGGTATAAGTATTTATATATTCACGTTCTATGTATTTATCTGTGATGGGAATAATGTGGAGCGTATATCTTTTTCGGGGTAGCTTAGATATTTTACCAATGGTCGCTCCTTGGAGTCATTCCACTGTCCACCATTAGAACGTATGGCATCATAAATATTTTGATTGCCAAAATAGAGACCGTGTTCTATCATGTATTTTCCTATATAAAAGCCCCATTGAAATCAATGGGGCCTGCAATGCATTTTGCCCCGCATTGCGAAGGGTATTTGTCTCATACAATGATAATCTGCTCATTGTGAAGCATTTTTGAATCGGGCAATGTTTCGCGCCTACATTGCAAAAGGCAGAAAACAATAAGTTTTCTTATTTTTATTATACTCCATGCAGTAAGAATACCATGCTAAATATGCATAAAAATACGACATTATTTTGATGCGTTTATACAAAAGTGATGCACGTGCTTTTGGTCATTTCTTTGGTTGACGCTCGGCGTGATGTGTGGTAAGATTGACATAATTTCAAGTGAAATGATCAAATGCAATGACGGAGAGAGTACATGGTTTATGAACCATACAGAGAACCTTCCCGTGGCTGAGAGGAAGGAGGGGATATTCTGTGGAACATGGCTCCCGAGCGGCGCACCGAACTGTTGCTGTGTAAGCGGTGAATGGTAAGGCTGCGACAGGTTCCGCCTGTTATAGCGGAGAGAGTTATCGGTGGTCATCGATCGACTCTATGAGGCCGGATCTGTGAAGGTCCGGTGAACAGAAGTGGTAACACGGGGAAGAGCTCGTCTTCTGAAGCATGCGGATAATGCATGTGGAAGGAAGGCGTTTTTTTATAGAAGGAGGAGCAGGAAAATGCAGAGCAAAGGAAAGTATTATCTCACGACGGCGATTGCCTACACATCGGGCAAACCGCACATCGGCAACAATTACGAGATTGTACTGGCAGACAGCATCTGTCGGTTTAAGAGAAAGGAAGGGTACGATGTCTTTTTCCAGACCGGTACGGACGAGCATGGACAAAAGATTGAACTGAAGGCCGAGGAGGCAGGCGTCACGCCCAAGGAGTTTGTGGACAAGGTGGCGGGAACAATCCGCGGATTATGTGATCTGTTAAATATTTCGTATGACAAATTTATCCGTACCACGGATACGGACCACGAGAAGCAGGTGCAGAAAATTTTTAAGCGCTTGTATGATCAGGGCGATATTTATAAAGGCGCCTATGAGGGATTGTACTGCACGCCCTGCGAGTCCTTCTGGACGGAGTCCCAGTTGGTGGACGGCAAGTGTCCGGATTGCGGCAGGGAGGTGAAGCCGGCCAAGGAGGAGGCTTATTTCTTCCGTATGAGCAAATATGCGGACCGGCTGATTAAGCATATCAACGAACATCCGGAGTTCATTCAGCCCGTATCCCGGAAAAATGAGATGATGAATAATTTCCTGTTGCCGGGACTGCAGGATCTGTGCGTGTCCAGAACTTCTTTTAAGTGGGGCATTCCGGTGGATTTTGATGACAAACATGTCGTTTATGTGTGGCTGGATGC
>JAFUTQ010000084.1 GCA_017484135.1 Lachnospiraceae bacterium | reverse complement strand
TTCAGACTTACCCGGATGTCGAGGATGAACGTCTTGTTGTCGATGGACTTGCCCAACTCGATGGGATTCATAATCTCAAGAGATGAGATCTCATCCATTGGTAAGTGTAGAACTGCGCTGACCAGCCCCTTGAGTGCGGTCAGATCCGTCTGCAGGGCAGCCCGGAACATATAGTCATTGAGATAACTGTAATCAATTGTCCCTGTAGCATCTTTTAAGGTTTGCCATACTTGGAAAATGCGGCGAATCGCCAGTGAATTTAGACCAGGATGAAGCTAAAAACAGTGTAACACAGGAGGATGGACCTTGGCAAATTTTTCCCAATGTGTTATGATTTTCCCAAAAGGTGCTCAGTGTGAGGAAATCTGAAATGTCCGGGAGGGGAAGCTATGTTTGGCAGGAGAAAAGGGTATGAGGTAAAAGAGGGGATCGTGTATCTGACCTTTGACAAGGGCTGCGGTCAGATTGAGGTATTGACAGATGAAATCATCAATGTGTTTTCTCCGCTGGAGCGGGAGGGGCATCACTCCAAGGCTATCGAAGGGGATAAGAGTAAGCATGTCTATTTCGAAGTAAAAGAGGGCGTGGATTTTCTCGAGATCATTACAGCCAGCCTTGTGGTACGCGTGTATGATCATTTTCACGTGGATTTTTATGATAAAGGGGGCAGGCTGCTCTGTGCGGATTACCGCGGAAATCGGGAATTTGCGACTCCGATCAGCGACAAATTCATCGAGTTTCTCATTGCAGAGGGGCATGAGGTGCCCCATGAATCGGCAGAGGATTACCGGGTTCAGGTCATCAAGCGCATGGAGGGCGATGAATGCTTTTACGGACTTGGCGACAAAACGGGAGTGTTGAACAAGCGGCATTATGACTACGAGATGTGGAATTCCGATATTCCGCAGGCACATACGGATGCGTTTAAGGCGCTTTACAAATCCGTTCCCTTTTTGATCACGCTGCGAAAGGAAGCGGTATACGGAATCTTTTTTGATAATCCCTGCAAGTCGTATTTTGATCTGGGAAAGGAGCAGGACGGGTATTACCTGTTTGGGGCGGATCAGGGAAACCTGGATTACTACTTCATCGGAGGAACCAATATGGCTGAGGTGATAAGGAATTACACCTATCTGACCGGAAGGACGCCGCTGCCGCAGTTGTTTACGCTGGGATATCATCAGTCCAGGTGGGGATATGAGACTTCTGCCGAGATCCGCGCGATCGCCGATAAATACCGGGCACTGGATATCCCCATTGATACGATTCATTTTGATATTGACTACATGGACGGCTATCGTGTGTTTACATGGAACGAACGTGATTTCGGAGAACCGGGAAAGGTCATACGGGAGCTGGAGAAAAAGGGCTTTAAGGTTGTGACCATCATTGATCCCGGAGTAAAAAAAGACCCGGATTACGATGTGTACCGGGAGGGAATTGAGCAGGGATATTTTGTAAAGATGCCGGAGGGGGAGGTTTACGAAAATGAAGTGTGGCCCGGAGAAGCGGTGTACCCCGATTTCGGAAATCCAAAGGTGCGCGCGTGGTGGGCAGATAAGCAGAAGTATCTGGTAGAGCTTGGGGTGCGCGGCGTGTGGACGGATATGAATGAGCCGGCCAGCTTCCGGGGTGAGTTGCCGGAGGATATCGTTTTTTCGGATGAATCGGAGGCCTCTACCCACGCGGCGATGCACAATGTTTACGGACATTTGATGAGCAGGGCAACCTATGAGGGGCTGGTCAGGCACGATGGGAGACGACCGTTTGTGATTACGAGAGCCTGCTATGCAGGGACTCAGAAATATTCGACGATGTGGACGGGAGATAACCAGAGCCTGTGGGATCATCTGCGCATGGCGATTCCGCAGATGTGCAACATGGGCTTGTCCGGTCTGGCTTTTGTCGGCACGGATGTGGGAGGATTCGGCGCGGATGCCACGCCGGAGCTTCTGAGCAGATGGGTACAGCTTGGCTGCTTTTCGCCGCTGTTTCGCAATCATTCCTCGAAGGGATCCACCAGACAGGAGCCGTGGGTGTTCGGAGAGGAAACACTGCGGATTAATCAAAAGTATATTCGTCTGCGCTACCGACTGCTGCCGTATCTGTACGATTTGTTTTACGAAACAGGGAATAACGGACTGCCGATCATCCGGCCGCTGGTGTTGCATTATGAAAAGGATGAGGAGTGCAAAAATCTCAATACAGAGTTTTTGTTCGGGGCGCAGATGCTGATTGCGCCTGTAGTCGAGCAGGGGATGAACAAAAAACTGGTATATCTGCCGGAGGGGACATGGTATGATTACGATACGATGGAAAAGCATACCGGCGGTCAGTATCTGATAAAGTCTGCCCCCATTGACATCTGCCCGGTATTTGTTAAAGCGGGCAGTATCATTCCGAATTATCCGCCGATGCATTATGTGGGGGAAATCGAGGTGGACAATCTGACGCTGGATGTGTATCCGGGAGAGGGACACTACATTCATTATCAGGACAACGGAGAGGATTTCGCTTATCTGGAGGGCGGTTACAATGCATACGAATGCAGCCTGTCGGCAGATGAAACCCTGATTATAAAATTGATTCATAAGGGGTATGCTAAGGTGTATCGGCAATTTACGATTCGTTATAAGGGACGGGAGCAGCAATTTGAATTTAACGGAGATTCGCTGACTGTTTGGCTGTCCTAGGAGGTATTTATGAAACGGGCAGTAGCATTGAGCGGCGGAGGAACAAAGGGCTCCTACGAGCTGGGCGTGTGGAAAGCGCTCAGAGAACTGAATCTGGATTATCAGATTGTAACCGGTACCTCCATCGGGGCCATCAATGGTGCGCTGATGGTGACAGAGGATTATGACAAAGCCTATCAGATGTGGAACAGCATTACCATGGACGACATGATGGAGGATGGGATCAATCTGACCACCACGATCGAGGGAATGATCGAACAGAAGGAAGCGATTCGTCCGTTCCTGAAAAAATACCTGAAAAATAAAGGGGCGGATATTTCGCCGTTTTCTGCGTTTATTGCCAAAATGATTCAGGAGGAGCGTGTCAGAGAGTCAAAAATTGACTACGGACTGGTGACAGTACAGTTTCCTTCCATGACACCATGTGAGATGACAAGAGAGGAAATTCCCCAAGGACTGCTTCAGGATTACATGATTGCCTCGGCGGCAATTTTTCCGCTGTTTCCGATGCATAAAATCGGAGACATTACCTATGTGGATGGCTGCTATCACGATAATCTTCCGATCAGTCTGGCAATCCGGATGGGAGCGGATCAGATTATCGCTGTCGATCTGCACACCACGCCGGCACATCTGAATTATGAGAAACGCCCTTATGTAACCTATATCAAACCCAGCCGACCGCTGGGCACGATGCTGAATTTTGACCACGAGCTTCTGATGGAAAATGCCGACATGGGATATCGGGATGCCATGAAGGTATACGGCGAGTATTACGGATATGTTTACACGTTTTATAAAGACGGAATTACGGCAAGGCGAAAGAGCGTGATCCGTTTTATGCGTTGGATGGCGTATATTGACTGGGCAGTGGTACGGGATACGCCTGCAAAAAAGCTGAACAAAAAGGGGGATTTCAACCGCGTGCATACGGCGCTTGCCGGGCGCAGCGGAAAGACCTATATGTCAGAAATACAATATTTTCTGGCAGCGGCTGAAATCTGCGGCTCCTTCTTTGGGATGGACGTGCGTCCCGTATACCGCATACAGGATTTTATGAAGGAGTTATTAAAAAAACTGAAGGATGTTGACTTCGTGGATGATATTGATACAATATTGAAAAAGGGGAATATAGAACTGGCAGGTGTGCTGGCGGAATTAAAGTGGAAAAACGAGGTGCGGCGCATTGTCGCCGGAATCTATACCGCATTAAGGGAAGACCGGGTGGAAGTCAAAGCGTTGGCAATGTTGCAGACGGTTTTCCCGGAGGAGCTGGCAGCCGCATGTTTTTTGCACGCTGTTTCGGATTTGTAGAGAGAGTTGTACGGAGATTTGAGGGGCGATTTGAGGGGCAGAAGGTTCACATCGTGAAACGATGTGAACACTTTGCGAAGGAAATCGTCTCGGAAAACGTGTTTTCCGATCCGATTTCTTTCGCAAAGAGTCAATGCCGACTACGTCGGCATGACCTTCTGCCCCTCAAATCGCCCCTCAAATCGCAGGTCACAAAATCAAAAAAGTGCATATACTAAAGTAATAACATTAGGAGTGTATGTTGTGGATCATAGTCAGGAACAGTTTTTGAAAATGCAGCAGACGTTGAATCATGGGATATTGTCCGGCGTCTGCCCGCAGGATTATTACATGTCGGAGTTGGAGTACCGAAAGGATTTGGAGCGCATGAAGGAGCTGTACCCCAATTCGGCAAAGCAGGTACAGGGCATTGTGGAGGATGAGTGTGACCAGCTGGAATATGCAGGAAGCTTTATGTTTGACGAATATCCGGACCGCCTGCTTTTGAACCGTTTGTGTGATCGCATTTATCAGCGTGCAACCGGAAATATGCAGGCAACACAGCATATGCCTGCACCGGATCCGATGAGACCGCCCGGGTCACCGGATCGACCGCTGCCGCCACCGCCGCCATCGGAGCGAAACGATGGGCTGACAGATTTAATTAAGGTTTTATTGTTTCATGAAATGTACCAGAGACGCTGCAGATATCATCGCTGTACGGGATGGTAGCAGAATAGAGGATGTGAGCAGATGAACAAAGGAATCATACGGGCCATCATATTGACAGTCGTCTTTCTGACGGCTGTCAAAGTGTTTGGTTATGTGACCAACAAGACCAATCAGGATATGACGACGGAAATGGGAGAGGCAGTATTGCCCACCGTCACCATGTTTTATCAGGAAAAAGAAATAAACAGGCTGTATGGCTATGTGGATGAGATGAATGCGATTTATATGAGGAATGATATTACGCCGGTAGATACGGATCACATTCTGCCTATGTGTATTCATACCAATCAGTATGCGGTCGATGAGATCAGCTATGAAATCCGCAGTATGGACACGGAGCGTCTCATTGCAAAGTCGGTCGTCGATGAGTATGAGTACAGCAATGGCCTGATTACAGCGGATTTGATGATTCAGAATCTGTTGGATGCAAACCGGGAATATTTGCTGATCTTATCTCTGACACATGAGGATGAGACGGTCAGATTTTATACGCGGATCATTGAGCCGTCAGACTGCTATGTCAGAGAGAGCATAGAATTTGCGCGGAATTTTTACGACAGTTCATGGAGTAAAGAAGACTATAAGAATCTTGCCACTTATATGGAGCCCGATTCCTCGGCGGATAATACCACGCTGGCAGAGGTGACCATACATTCCTCCTTAAAGCAGGTGGCATGGGCAGATTTTGATGGAAAACCGGTAGGAAATCCGTCCGTCAGCCTGAAAGAGATCAACCCTTTTTATAATGTTGTGATGCTGGATTATGTGGTGACTGCTACCGGCGCGGACGGGGAATCGGAATATTACAATGTGGAGGAGTATTACAGGCTGAGACATTCTCCCGAGCGTATGTATCTTTTGGATTACAGACGTACCATGAACGAATTGTTTCGCGCGGACAGCGACAATTTTCGTGAGAATTATATTGATCTGGGGATCGGAAATCAGAATATAGAATACAAGAGTAACGGAAACGGCAGCCATGTCTGCTTTGTGGCGGAAGGAGACCTGTGGTGTTACAGTGTATTGGAGCAGAAGCTGACACAGGTGTTCAGCTTTCGCGGATATGAGGGTGTGGACGACCGCGAAAACCATATGGAGCACAGCATTCGGATTGTCAAGGTAGATGAAACCGGAAGCGTTGATTTTGTGGTATATGGCTATATGAACCGCGAACATCACGAGGGTCAGGTGGGCATCTGCGTCTATCATTATGACAGTGTGATTAATACGGTGGAGGAGGAACTATTTCTTCCGTCTACTCATTCCTATGAGGTGCTGAAATCGGAATTAGGACAGCTTATTTATGAAAATGAGACAGGACATTTTTTCATTGTGATGAACCGGACGCTGTATGAGATTGATCTGATGACGCGGGAGGTTACAGAGGTGGTGAAGGAACTGAATCCGGAAAGCTACACTGTGTCGGCAGACAGTCATTATATTGCATATATTGAGGATGGAGACGGAAGGATTGACAAGCCGCTTGTAGTGCTGAATCTGGAAAACGGCAGCAGCTTCGAAATCCAGCCTCATGATCATTATTATGTCAGACCGCTGAATTTTATGGGGGACGATCTGATCTACGGAGAAGTGGAGGAAGATCGGGTATATACCGATCAGGCGGGTAACCGAAAGTATCCGATGAGCGATGTCTATATCATTGCAACGGAATCGCCGGAGCATGAAGTGCTCAAGGATTATCACAAGGATGGTTATTATACGGAGTCCATTGAGGTCAGGGACGACACCATCTATTTAAATCGTCTTGAGTATAACGGATTTAATTATTCCGAAGCACCGGGGGATACAATCATGAATCGCGAGGGCGGACTGTTTACGATGGTCGGACTGAGCAGTATGGTGACGGACCGGAAAGAAACAGAAACCCACCTGGTAATGAATGAATATGCGAAGATTGAGTCAAAACGCTTTCTGACTCCCAAGCAGATTCTTTTGGAGGAGGACAGCACCATTGATCTGGGAGAAGAGGAGCCGGAGGAATACTATTATGTATATGCACGGGGAAAGGTGATTGCCGCAGCAACGGAGGCAGCCTCCGCAATCCGCGTGGCAAATGCGAATATGGGGGTCGTTGTGGGGAACCGCCAGCAGTATATCTGGAAGCGGGCATGGCGGTCTGCGCGGCCGGATTTGGAAGTGACGATCGGCGAGACGGACATGGACAGCAGCTCGCTTGCAAAAGCACTAAATGCCATGGCACAGAGCCAACAGATCAGTATTGCGGCGGAATTGCGGCTGGAGGCAGGAGAGACACCCAGCCAGATTTTGAGTGAATCATTGACAGACGGACAGATTGTGGATCTCAGCGGTTGTGATGTGGAAGCGGTATTATATTATATCAGTCTGGGAACGCCGGTATTTGCCATGGAAAGCGGGGAGCATGGAGTATTGCTTGTGGGCTATGATGAAAAAAACCTTCATATCTATGACCCGTTGACGGGGGAAGTGGAAAAGATCACCTTTTTGACGGCACGGGAGCGATTTGCACGGGCCGGGAATGTATATCTGGCATATCTGAAGGAGGAGTAGACTACAATATATATTAAGAATGGAGGGCAAAAGCAGCCGGAAAGCAGGAGAGAAGCCGGATGGGTATGGGACAGGTGTTACAGATCGTGGGGAAGGCAGACGAGATTGTGTGGGGGCCGGCAATGCTGCTTTTGCTGGTTGGAACCGGTGTTTTTTTGACTGTCCGGCTCCATTTTCTTCCGTGGAGAAATCTCGGCTATGCCCTGCGGCTCGCCTTGGGCAGAGAGGCAAGAAGCCGAAAAAAGGGAAGCGGGGATATTACACCGTTTTCCGCATTGACCACGGCATTGGCGGCAACCATTGGGACGGGAAACATTGTGGGAGTGGCAACCGCCATGGTTTCCGGCGGTCCCGGAGCATTGGTGTGGATGTGGGTTTCTGCCTTTTTCGGGCTTTCTTCCAAATTCAGTGAGTGTATGCTTGCGGTAAAATACCGTGAGGTCAATGAGAAAGGGGAGATGTCCGGCGGCCCCATGTATACGATTAAAAAAGCCTTTGGAAACAGAAGGGCGGGAAGTGTGCTGGGGTGGCTCTTTGCATTGTTTGCGGTATTGGCATCCTTTGGCATCGGAAATCTAACGCAGGCAAATTCTATTTCGCAGGCGTTGCAGAAAACGTTTTTGATTTCGCCCCAAATTACCGGAATATTGCTGATGCTGCTATCGTTCTTTATTCTTGTGGGTGGCATTCGATCTATTTCGAAGGTGTCTTCTGTCGTGGTTCCGTTCATGGCGGTTTTTTATGTGGCTGCCGGAATCCTTGTCATTCTCATTCATATAAAAAATCTGCCTGCAGGTCTTGCGATGATTTTTCGCATGGCATTTAGTCTTCGGGCAGCAGAGGGAGGAATGTGCGGTACGATCACGGCATCCATGCTGCAGGCCTTGCGTTTTGGCGTTGCAAGAGGAGTCTTTTCCAATGAAGCCGGAATGGGCTCGGCGGCAATTACAGCGGCTGCTGCAGCCACAGACAGTCCGGTTCGTCAGGGGTATATCAATATGACGGGAACTTTTTTTGACACGATCGTGGTGTGCACCATTACCGGACTGTGTATCGCCTGTTCCGGCGTACTGGGCAGTACGCAGGAGACAGCCGCAGGTATTTATGCGGCAGAAGAAAACACGCTGCGTATCATGTTTGAAAATGAAAATGGTCAGGAAGAGAAGGAATATACCTATACAATAGAAGGAACGACACTTACCCTGATGCAGCAGGAGCATGTGGAGGTATATACACGGTTGCCGATGGAGGAAACAGACACACAGCAGGAGGGAAAAACGGAACTTGAAGGAACCGGGTGGACGAACGAAAAAGGGGAGAAATGTATGTTTCGGAAGGATGGAACCTTTGTGTACGCTTCTCCGGTTGCAGGAGCTGCGCTTACAATTCTGGCATTTCAGTCTGCGCTTGGAAAACAAGGCGGCTGGATGGTAAGCATCGGCATTGTTCTGTTTGCATTTTCTACGATTCTGGGATGGGAATATCATGGAGAAAAAGCATTTGAGTTTTTAGTAAAGACACAGAAATTTAATCTCGTGTATCGAATCATTTTTTCTCTGATTGCTTATGCAGGTGCAACGACGGCATTGGAGCTGGTGTGGAATCTTTCGGATATTGCCAATGCACTGATGGCGATTCCGAACCTTATTTGTCTGCTTGCAATGAGCCGGGTAATTGCGCGGGATGCGTTTGCTTTCCAGTCACAGCTTAAGCGTCAGGGCTGATCAAAGCGGCATTTTTCTATTCAATTTGCATAAAAAAAAATGGGCTTGGATTCATTCATTGACATAATTTACAGAAAAATAAAACAGGGGGTTGCAAAAAAAAGAGTAATAAGTTATATTCTTTTTGTACTGAAAAAAGCGAGGAAGTGGATAATCATGAGTAGAAAAGAAGTGACGGTTTCAGAAGTAGCGAATAAACATGACAATCCAATTGCTGAATTAGTTCAGGTAGCTTGCCAGTTTGATAGCAATATCGTTTTGGAAAGCGAGAATCGAAAGATTAATGCAAAAAGTATTATGGGAATTATGGCATTTAATCCATCAAAGGGTATGACGGTAAATATTGTGGCAGATGGTGTGGATGAAGAGGAAGCTATTTTGGCGATGGAAAAATTTTTAGTTTGTGATTAATTTTCAGGAGGGAATTATAATGCAGAAGAAAGCAGAAGCAAAAGCATCAACAGGGGCATCGACGACAAAAACATCAGAGACAAAGGCAAAAGCAGCTGATACCAAAACGGCAACAAAGACAGAGGGAAACAAGACCGCTGGAAGAGGCACCGGTAAGAGAGGGCCTGCTAAGGGAACCACAAGGAAAGAGGCTGCAAAAAAAGCAGACAAGAAGGAGTTTGAGGCTGAGGTTTTTGTTCAGTTCTATGGAAACGAAGCCGGAGTAAATGATATTATCGAAAAGGCAAAGGAAGCTTTTGTTGCAGAAGGACACAGACCTTCTTCGATTAAATCTTTAAAGATTTATTTAAAGCCGGAAGAGTATACTGCATATTATGTAATTAATGAAAAGAGTGTTGGACGTTTGAATTTGTTCTAAGAATTGACATTGATATTTTAGATGGTGCATTTATTAAGAGAACGCTGTATGGACATTGAGCCATACAGCGTTCCTTCTTTATGCACACATTTATTGTTCTTTGCGGTATTTGTTTACCAGCTTTAGGATTCGCTCGTGCGGGTCTAACAGCTCGCTGATGGAGGAATCATGGTTTAGGGTATCAATGATATATGCGATATATTTGCTCATATCGCAGTTGATGTAATACGGACGGTTCAACAGCTCCGGTGTCTGATAGGTCAGATTCGTTGTTACGACTCTGAAAATTTTTCCCTCCTCCACTGCTTTGTCAAATTTCTCGAGACCGTTGGTAAACAGACCAAAGGTAGCGACGACAAAGATACGGTTTGCCTTTCTTTTTTTCAGTTCGGTGGCAACGTCAATCATGCTGTCTCCCGATGAAATCATATCGTCAATGATCAGGATATCCTTTCCCTCTACAGAGCTGCCCAAAAATTCATGCGCAACGATCGGATTGCGTCCGTCGACAATCCTGCTGTAATCCCGGCGTTTATAAAACATTCCGATATCAATGCCTAATACATTGGCAAGATAAATCGCACGTCCTGTGGCACCTTCGTCCGGGCTGACAATCATCAGATGCTCGGAATCAATCTGTAAATCCTTTACGTTCTGGCAGATTCCTTTGATAAACTGGTAGGCGGGCTGCACGGATTCAAAACCCTGTAACGGAATCGCATTCAATACCCGGGGATCGTGTGCATCAAAGGTGATAATGTTGTCAACACCCATGTTTACCAGTTCCTGAAGTGCCAGTGCGCAGTCCATGGATTCCCGGGTCGTGCGCCGATGCTGACGGCTTTCATACAAAAACGGAATGATGACGGTAATACGACGGGCCTTTCCGCCGCAGGCGGCAATGATACGCTTCAGATCCGCGTAGTGATCATCCGGAGACATATGATTGGTATGTCCGCAAATGGAATAAGTGATGCTGTAATTTGTCACATCTACCATGATAAACAGGTCATACCCGCGGGCACTTTCCTTTAAGACACCCTTTGCTTCGCCGGAGCCGAAACGCGGATTCGAGGCCTTCAAAATATAGGTATCGCGCTGGCTGTTTTGCAGAAACGGAGAATTGGGATGCTTTTTTTCATCGGCCTTTCTCCAGCGCACCAGATACTGGTCGATTTTTTCGCCCAATTCCATGCAGCTCTGCAATGGAATGATTCCGAGATTTCCGTATGGAATGTTTGGTAAGTTGTTTTCGTTTTTTGACATGTGAGTGACTCCTTCTTTTTTGATTATCAGATAATTGCTTTCTATATTCAATAGAGTGAATCTAATGAATTTTCTTTTGGATGCGTATATCCTCTCCGAACAGCTTGATCAAAGTGTATGCACTGAAAATGCGGGAGCAGGTGCGCTCCGAATAAATATCAGCCAACTCGTTCATAGGAAGATTTGTAGAGATCAAGGTGGATTTTTTGTGCAGCATACGTTCATTCAGGCACAAAAACAGTTGGGATACCGTAAAGGAATTGGACATTTCCGTACCAAGATCATCAATAATCAGCAGATCGCAGTCGAAAATATTCTGATTTGCAGCAATTGCATCGGCATCCTTTTGAAATTTGCACTTTTCAAGGATATCAAACAATTGAAAGGATGTAAAGTAGATAACGGAATGACCGCGATCCAATAATTCTTTTGCCACGCAGTTTGAAAAAAAAGTTTTTCCGACCCCGGTCTCACCATAAAAAAACAAATTCGAAAATTCCCGGTCAAAGTTATTGATAAAGCTTTTGCAGATGTCAACTGCCTCTACCGCTGTGTCGTAAGCTGAGAGACCGGTGGATGGATTGATCTGTTCTCTGGAGTAATAATCGTAGGAAAAGTGTTCAAAATTTTCTGTTTGCAAAATCTCCCGAATATTTGACTGCGTATAAACCAGATCTATGGCCGCCTGCACAAAACAGTGACACCGTTCATTTGCAATAAAGCCGGTGTCCTGACAATCCGGGCAGTTGTATATCGGCTGAAGATAATCTTCAGAGTACCCCAGATGTTTTATGATGGAGGCACGTTCTGTGCGAAGCGCCGCAAGTTTTTCCTTCAGATTTGACAGGGCAGAGAACTCGCCATCCAGCAGCTGCTTTGCGGATGCTACAGAGAGAGAGGCGATTTCCCGGTCGATCTGCCCGAGCCGGGGATTTTTTGTGTATACTTCCTCCCTGCGTTGTTCGTGGAGATGCTGGTTGTTCAGGCGACGCGTCTGATAGACCCGCATCAGAGTGTCATACTGTGAGTTGTTCAGTGCCATAGTAATCGTTTCCTTATCTATTGAATCCTATTGAATCCTATTGAATCGAGCTGTTTAGGAGCTGCTTCTCTAACTGGTCATAGTTGTAGGAGCGTTGAGGAAAATTGTTAAAGCGATTACCGGAAACAGCTTTCGCTGAGACGGCTGTCCGACCGGCAGGCACCTTGTTTTTTCGGTAAATTTGATCCAGCATAGCAATATCCTCAGCCTGATGCACCTGATTTTTGTACCAGTTCTCCAGAATGGAATCCGCATATTGAAAACTCGGCTGGTTTGTAGCCTGGATGGTTCGTTTGCATGCTTCCGAAATAATATCCAGAGAAAAATGATAGTTGTTTGTCCATTTATCAATCAGTGCGCGCTCGTAGTCAATCAAATTGCGATTGCTGATACCGAAGGCCTTCATGACACCGAAATAAGTGCGGGAGTAGGCACCGGTCGCCTGTTTTGCCTCGCTTACGGTCCGTATGGAGGAGGCGTGCCAGTTTAATGCCACCTTCTCCATATAGCGGATGCTTTTGTGCCCGTTATCCACACAGGACTCTACCAGATATTCAATCAAATCCGCAGAGAGATCCAGCGTCTGATGCCAATACATGATGCTTTCGATATCATTGTAGGATAAGGGATGCCCGATATATCGTTCAATAATATATAGAAGATCCCGATGCGCCTCATGCTGTTGGAATTGCTGCAAATCATCCTGTGTGTAGGAAGGATGACGTGCAGGGATCTTCTGTGCTGCGTCAGCTTCAGCCGGAACGGCGGGAACTTCCGGTACGGCTGTCACAACCGGTGCGGTGAGCACGGTCGAAACCGCAGGCGCAGAACCAGGCATGGCAAGAGAGGAATCCAAAAAGCAGATTCCGACCAGCTGATCATTGTCATCATATTCTAATTTTAAGACCTGTTTTTTCTCCCAGTATTTCAAAGCGCGTCGGATATCCTTTTCGGTGTGATCCAGCCTGTCCGCAATTTTGGACATAGAAAAGCCTTCTGCCGAATTCATACAACGGAGAAGATACAGATATATTTTCACATACTCTCCGTTTGCATCCGGCATCAGATCATCGATGAAAACATTTGGTACGCAGGTCGCAGTCGTGTTGTTGTTTATATGTAGCGTTATGTCTCTCATAAATAAAGAACTCCCTCTTTCAACGCTCATATTATAGCACACCCAATCGAAAATGAGAAGAGCCAAAAATAGAGAGAATACAGTAAAATCAAGGGTTTGAGGGGTGTGTGGATAGTGTGGATAGTGTGGATAACAAAAAATAAAAAAAACGTATCCGAAAAGAATCGTGAAAAAAAAGAGAGAAAGACAGATCCGGTGGCAAAAAAAATATAGACAAAAAATCCACATTCTTAAATTCTTCATCCGAAGTATAAGAATGTGGATAATGTGGATAATTTATGTATGAAGTAAATTTTCACCGATTTGATAGATGTCTCCCGCGCCCATTGTTATCAACAAATCATTGTTTGTGCATTTTTTTAATAAAAATTTTTCGACATCGGAAAAGTCCGGTATATAGTGGCATTCAGTCTCTGTGTTTTTCAGCTCGTTTAAAATCAACTCGGATGTGACATTACCCGGATTTTGCTCTCTCGCAGCATAGATGTCTGTGAGGATTACGACATCCGCAAGTGTCAGCACGCGGCCAAAATCCTTATAAAAGGCCTGGGTTCTGGAATAAGTGTGAGGCTGAAATACGCAGATGATGCGATTATGGGGATAATTTGCTGAGGCGCTGAGCGTGGCTTCCACTTCTGTGGGATGGTGTGCATAATCATCTATGATGGTCGCGCCCTGAAAGCTTCCCTTGTATTCAAAGCGGCGCTTGGTGCCGAAAAATTCGGAAAGCCCTGAAATAATGGTTTCCATGGGGAATCCCATGGTATGGCAAAGCGCAACGGCAGCCAGAGAGTTGCTGACATTGTGTGTGCCCGGTACCCGCAGATGTATTGTGCCAAGCGTATCTTTGCGGCACATGGCAGTATAGGTGGGGTATCCCTGATCGTCAAATGTAATATTTTTGGCATAAAAATCATTTTCTTCGCATAAACCGTAAGTAACAACATGGCAGGACAAGCCGTCTGTCACAGTTTGCAGCTCTTCGATTTCGCCATTGATGATCAGAGCACCTTCCGGGGAAGTGTTGGCGGCAAATTCATGGAAGGACTGGCGAATCTGTTCAATATTTTTAAAGAAATCAAGATGTTCTGCTTCTATGTTTGTGATAATGCTGTAACGCGGATAAAAATGCAGAAAGCTGTTGGTGTATTCGCAGGCTTCTGTGAGAAATACCTCAGAGCGGCCGACACGGATATTGCCGCCGATAGCTGTCAGAATGCCGCCCAGGGAGATTGTGGGATCTGCATCTGCTGCCAGCAGAATGTGGGAGACCATGGAGGTTGTGGTGGTCTTGCCGTGCGTTCCCGCCACCGCGATGGAACGGTGGTAGTGCTCCATAATCTGTCCTAAGAGCTCGGCGCGGGACAGCATGGGGATCCCCGCCCGTCTGGCTGCGGCAAATTCTTCGTTTTCCTCATGAATTGCTGCTGTGTAGACAATCAGATCCGGCGAAGCCGCGATATTTTCCGCTTTTTGCCCGATGAAGATGATGGCGCCTTTTTCTTTCAGGCACTCGGTCAGTTCCGATTGTCTGGAATCTGAGCCGGAGACGGAAAAACCCTCTGCCAATAGGATTTCGGCAAGACCGCTCATACTGATACCGCCGATTCCGATGAAATGAACATGAACCGGCTTCTGAAAATTTAAATGATACATAATTATATTACCTGCCTCAACAAAGATTCTTCCTATATTATAAACATATGCGGCGGGTTTGTAAAATTATGTTGTTTCGAATCGGTATGATTTGACAATATTTTTGTAAAAATCAACTAAAAAAAACGAAAATATCAAAAAAAATTATACAAAATGCTGTACAAGTAAAAAAGCATATGATATAATTTTTAATGTAATTGATTGATTGGCTTATTTTATGGACGAGAGGTGAATGACGTGATTAGAAAAGAGATGATTGCCATGTTATTGGCAGGCGGACAGGGAAGCCGCCTTGGGGTTTTGACTTCCGGCGTTGCGAAACCGGCGGTAGCGTTCGGAGGTAAGTATCGAATTATTGACTTCCCTTTGAGTAACTGTATTAACTCGGGAATTGATACGGTGGGGGTGTTAACCCAGTATCAGCCACTTCGCTTAAACAGACATATCGGCATCGGCATTCCGTGGGATCTGGACCGAAACAATGGGGGTGTTACGGTTTTGCCGCCATATGAAAAGAGTACCAACAGTGAGTGGTATACGGGGACGGCAAATGCAATTTATCAGAATCTGAATTACATGGACAGCTATGATCCGGAATATGTATTGATTCTGTCCGGGGATCATATTTACAAGATGGATTATGAGGTAATGCTCGATTTTCATAAGGCCAATCAGGCGGATATTACCATAGCTACCATGCCTGTGCCGATTGAGGAGGCAAGCCGCTTTGGCGTTGTGATTACGGATGAGAACAAAAAAATCACAGAGTTTGAGGAGAAGCCGGAGCATCCGAGAAGTAATCTGGCATCCATGGGAATCTACATCTTCAGCTGGAAGGTGTTGAAGGAAAGCCTGATCGCGATGAAGGATCAGAGTAACTGTGATTTCGGCAAGCACATTATTCCGTATTGTCATGAGAAGCAACAGAGGATTTTTGCTTACGAATACAACGGATATTGGAAGGATGTGGGGACACTGGGCTCCTACTGGGAAGCGAATATGGAGCTGATTGATCTGATCCCCGAATTTAATCTTTATGAGGAATACTGGAAGATCTATACAAAGAATGAGAATGTGTCTCCGCAATTTATTGCAGCGGATGCCAGAGTAGACAAGAGTATCGTAGGCGAAGGCACTGAGATTTACGGAGAGGTATATAATTCGGTGATCGGTTCGGGTGTAAGCATCGGAAAGGGTGCGGTGGTACGCGACTCCATTGTCATGAAGGATGTACAGATCGGTGAGCATACGATCATTGACAAATCAATTGTAGGGGACAAAACCGAGATCGGAAAAAATTGCAGACTGGGTGTCGGAGACTACGCACCAAGCACATTGAATCCCAAGGTGTATGCGTTTGATCTGGTAACCATCGGGGAAAATTCCATAATACCGGACAATGTATCTATAGGAAAAAATACGGCTATTTCCGGCGTGACAGAAGCATCAGATTACCCAGGCGGAATGCTGGCAAGCGGCGGGGCTATTATTAAGGAAGGTGACAGTGTATGAAGGCATTAGGATTAATTTTAGC
This sequence comes from Lachnospiraceae bacterium, assembly GCA_017484135.1. GTDB lineage: Bacteria > Bacillota > Clostridia > Lachnospirales > Lachnospiraceae > Roseburia_C. The sequence goes on along the minus strand of JAFUTQ010000084.1, from coordinate 21,690 downwards.
AGGCGGCAACAATAACCGTATGCAGGAGCTTTCCGCAAAGCGTGCGATTGCAGCAATGCCCATTGGAGGAAGCTATCGAAGCATAGATTTTGTATTGAGCAACATGACCAATTCTCATGTACAGACTGTGGCGGTATTGACACAGTATAATGCGAGATCCTTAAACGAACATCTGAGTTCATCAAAATGGTGGGATTTCGGCAGAAAACAGGGTGGTTTGTATACGTTTACCCCGACGGTTACTTCGGACAACAGCTGGTGGTATCGGGGTACGGCGGATGCAATGTGCCAGAACATTGACTTCTTAAGAAAACGCCATGAGCCCTATGTAATTATTGCCGGTGGCGATTGCATTTACAAAATGGATTACAATAAGGTGTTGGATTATCATATTGAAAAGAAGGCGGATATCACGGTTGTATGTAAGGATATGCCCAAGGATGAAGATGTCAGCCGTTTTGGTGTGGTAAGAATGAATGAGGATTACCGTATTGTGGAATTCGAAGAAAAGCCTATGGTAGCACAGTCCAACACGATCTCTACCGGTGTGTACATTATCCGCAGAAGGCAGCTCATTGAAATGCTGGAGCGCTGTCAGGAAGAGAACCGATGGGATTTTGTCAATGATATTCTGATCCGTTACAAGAATATGAAGCATATTTACGGATATAAAATGGAGGATTATTGGAGCAATATTTCCACGGTGGATTCTTATTATAAGACAAATATGGACTTTTTGAACCCGGATGTGCGGAAGTATTTCTTCCGGGAAGCGCCGCAGATCTATTCCAAGATTGACGATTATCCGCCGGCAAAGTACAATCCCGGTTCGGATGTGCGAAACAGCTTGATTTCCAGCGGCTGCATTATTAACAGCAAAGTGGAGGGCTCCCTGCTGTTTAAGAATGTATTTGTCGGGAATAACTGCGTGATCAAAAATTCAGTCATCTTAAATGATGTGTATATCGGAGACAACACGCATATTGAAAACTGTATCGTGGAGAGCAGGGGAACCCTGAGAGCCAACACCTACTATTGCGGTGATAACGGAGTGAAGGTAGTGGCGGAGCATAACGAGAGATTTATGATTTAGAAAACCCGGAGAGGGAAAAGGGGGTTGCAGGATGCAGATTACAGATGTGAGAATACGGAAGGTGGAGAAGGAAGGCAAGATGAAGGCCGTCGTATCCATTACCATTGATGAAGAGTTTGTGATACATGATATTAAGGTAATTGACGGAGAAAAGGGATTGTTTATTGCGATGCCCAGCCGTAAGGCGGCGGATGGGGAATATCGGGATATCGCACATCCGATCAACTCAGATACGAGAAATCGCATTCAACAGCTGATTCTGGAGAAATATGAGAGTGAGCTGGGATAAAAGAAGCACTGGCAGTGTGTGCAGGGGCTGGTAACAAATGGAATGGACAGGAGCAATCGAGGAGGGAGAAAGTCTCTCTGACTGATTGCTCCTTTTCTGTTTTTGGGCTTGAAAAAGGCGGCAGATATGTATAAAATACAAATGACCGTTTAGAAACATGATTTGGGAGAAAATTAAGATGGATGCATTAAAAGCAGTGATACTTGCAGCAGGCAAAGGAACAAGGATGAAGTCAGACCTCCCCAAGGTGGTGCACCGGATTGACGGGAAATGTCTGGTGGACTATGTGATTGAGGCGGCAAGAGGGGCAGGCGCGGAGGAAATCTGCCTCGTAGTGGGGTATCAGCATGAGCTGGTGGAACAGAATATTGCACATCAGGATATAAGCTTTGCCCTGCAGACAGAGCAGCTTGGAACCGGACACGCGGTGCGGTGCGCGAAGGAATTTCTGGATCGGGAAGGCTATACCATGATTCTGTTTGGGGATACTCCGTTGATTACAGCGGCTGCACTGAAACAATTGACAGACTACCATATACAGAAGAAAAATGCAGTTACGGTTCTTTCGGCATATCTGGATGATCCGCGGGGATATGGAAGAATTGTCCGGGATGCGGATGGAAATTTTGTCCGGAGTGTAGAGCAAAAGGATGCATCGGAGGAAGAATTGAATATTCACGAAGTAAATTCCGGCATGTATATTTTTGATACGGCAGAGCTGAAGGAGGCATTGGGGAAACTGACCAATGACAATGCACAGGGCGAGTATTATCTGCCGGACACACTGGTTTCCATTGCCGCGAAGGGGCTTCAGGTAGAGGCGTTTGCATTGGAAAACGGGGAGGAGATTATCGGTGTGAATGATCAGGAGCAATTAAAGGCAGCAGAAGAAATGATACAGAAAAGGAACATGAAATGTACATTATAGCAGGACTCGGAAATCCGGGGAGAAAATATACACACACCAGACATAACGCGGGTTTTGATGTGATAGACCGACTGGCGGAAAAATATAATATAAAAGTAGTGAAAAAAAACTTTCAGGCTTATTGCGGGCGGGGGAATATCGAGGGGCAGGAGGTGCTTTTGATGAAGCCCCGTACTTTTATGAACAGAAGCGGGGAAAGTATTCTTGAGGCGGTTCAGTATCACAAAATCGAGGCATCTGCGCAGCTGGTTGTGATTTATGATGACATCAGTCTGGAACAGGGCAGGATTCGCGTGCGCAAGAAAGGCAGTGCAGGGGGACATAACGGCATCAAAGACATCATTTCCCATATTGGAACACAGGAATTTACCAGAGTAAAAATCGGTGTCGGAGAAAAGCCGGAAGGATCCGATTTGGCGGATCATGTGCTTGGCCGGATGCCAAAGGAGGAATACAAGCTGGTACAGGCTGCATCGGAGGATGCGATTGCCGCAGTAGAGTTGATTCTGCAGGGAAAAACCGATCAGGCAATGAATGACTATAATGAGCGCAAGCGAGAAAGAGGCTGAAATGAATACTTTTCTGCAACCGGTAAAGGAACTGGAGGAGCTGCAGCATGCGCTTGACAGTGTCAGGCGGGATTGCGGGATTGTGCAGCTTTCCGGTTGTATGGATACACAAAAATCACATATGATTTTAGCAGGAGGCGATGGTTTTAGAAATAAGATCATCGTTACTTTTGGTGAGCAAAAGGCGCGGGAACTTCAGGAGGATTACAGTGTTTTCGAGAAGGAAATTCTCTATTATCCGGCAAAGGATATCCTTTTTTATCAGTCTGATATCAGAGGAAACCAGCTGACAAGAGAACGGGTTCGATTGTTGAAGCGGCTGGCGGATGAGGAGCCTGTGACTGTGGTGTTGACCATGGACGCTCTGATGAACCGTCTGGCGGAGTTTTCCTGTTTCAAAGCATATGTGAAAAAAATCAGTGTGGGAGATGAACTGAATCTGGAGGAAATGCAGAGCCTTCTGATCAGAATGGGTTATATACGCAATGCGCAGGTGGAAATGCCGGGAGAGTTCGCGCTTCGCGGAGGGATTCTGGATGTTTATCTTTTGACGGAGGAAAATCCGTATCGAATTGAATGGTGGGATGATACCATTGATTCGATCCGGAGCTTTGATGCGGAGAGCCAGCGGTCCATCGAAAACCTGCCGGAGGTGGTCATTTATCCGGCTTGTGAATTTGTTCTGGATCAGGACAAATGTCTGACCGGCAAGCGGGCCATTGAAAAGGATGCCAAGAAGGCAGAAGAGGCGTTTCGCCGGGACATGAAAAATGAGGAAGCATTCCGCGTGAAAACTTTGGCAGCAGAGCTCATCGAAAAACTGGAGGAGCAGACGGATGTTGCCGGGTTAGACACCGGTCTGGGGTATTTTTGCAAAAAAACAGTGAGTCTTTTGGACTATTTTGAGGAAAAGGATACACTGATCATTCTGGACGAACCGGCACGCCTGATGAACAAGGCAGAGGTAACGGAGGCGGAATTTTCCGAGAGCATGGAGCAGCGGCTGCAGAAGGGATATCTGTTGCCGGGGCAGGCGGATACCTTGTTTTCGGGAAAGGAGATAGCGGGAAGGCTGAAGAAAAGGCATTGTCTTGCCTTGGCTGCGCTGGACATGAAGGCAAAGCAGCTGGAGATAAAAGAACACTTTCATATTGAGGTTCAGGGGGTCAGCTCGTATAACAACAGCTATCCTACGCTGGTTAAGGATCTGCTAAATTACAAAAAGAACGGATACCGGGTCATTGTACTTTCCGCATCCAGAACAAGAGCAAAGCATCTTGCCGGAGATTTTCTGGAGGAGGGATTGAGCAGCTTTTATTCGGAAACACTGGATCGGGAGATTCTGCCGGGAGAAGTGATGACTTCCTACGGGAAGCTCAGACGGGGATATGCTTATCCCCTGTTGAAGTTTGTCGTGATATCGGAGAGCGATATTTTTGGCGCGGAAAAAAAGAAACGGACAAGAAAAAAACGGACCTATGAAGGAACACAGATCGGAAGCTTTCGGGAATTGAAGGTGGGGGATTATGTTGTTCATGAAAATCATGGGCTGGGTATTTACCGTGGGCTTGAAAAAATCAAGGTTGACGGAAAGGTCAAGGATTATCTCAAGATCGAATACGCCAAAGGGGGCAACCTGTACATTCTTGCAACACAGCTGGAGTTGATTCAAAAGTATGCCGGAGCGGACAGTAAAAAGCCAAAGCTGAACAGTCTGGGAAGCCCGGAGTGGGGAAAGACAAAGGCGAAGGTTCGCGGCGCAGTAAAGGAGATTGCCCATGAACTGGTAGAGCTGTATGCCATCCGACAGAACAAAGAGGGCTATGCCTATGGACCGGATACGGTATGGCAGAAGGAATTTGAGGAGATGTTTCCCTTTGAGGAGACCGAAGATCAGGTGCTTGCGATTGAAGCGACCAAGCAGGATATGGAGAGCCGCAAGATTATGGATCGCCTGATTTGCGGCGATGTGGGCTATGGGAAAACAGAGGTGGCAATCCGGGCGGCCTTTAAAGCGGTTCAGGAGGGAAAACAGGTGGTATATCTGGTTCCTACCACCATTCTTGCACAGCAGCATTATAACACCTTTACGCAGCGTATGAAGGACTTTCCGGTGCGTGTGGATTTGCTGTGTCGGTTTCGCAGTACAAAGGAGCAGCACAAGACGATAGAGGATTTGAAGAAGGGGCTGGTGGATATCGTGATCGGCACTCATCGGGTGCTCTCGGCAGATGTCGGATATAAGGATCTGGGACTTTTGGTCATTGATGAGGAGCAGCGCTTCGGGGTGACGCATAAGGAGAAGATCAAACAGCTCAAAAAGGACGTGGATGTGCTGACGCTGACGGCAACGCCCATTCCGCGTACCCTGCACATGAGTCTGATTGGCATTCGGGATATGAGTGTTTTGGAAGAGCCGCCGATGGATCGGATGGCCGTGCAGACCTATGTCATGGAGTACAATGATGAGCTGGTTCGCGAGGCAATTACCCGGGAGCTGGCACGCAGCGGACAGGTGTATTATGTATTTAACCGGGTAAATCAGATCGCAGACGCTGCGGCGAAGGTGGCAGAGCTGGTGCCGGAGGCGACGGTGGCATATGCACATGGCCAGATGAATGAGCGTCAGTTGGAAAACATCATGTATCAGTTTATCAATGGGGAAATTGATGTGCTGGTATCCACCACGATTATTGAGACCGGACTGGATATCTCAAATGTCAACACTATGATCATACAGGATGCGGACAATATGGGGCTGTCCCAGCTTTATCAGTTGAGAGGAAGAGTGGGACGATCCAACCGTACGGCATATGCTTTTTTGATGTACCGGAAAGACAAGATGCTCCGTGAGGTTGCGGAGAAACGATTGGCAGTCATCCGGGAGTTCACGGAGCTGGGAAGTGGCTTTCGGATCGCCATGCGTGATCTTGAAATCCGAGGAGCGGGAAATCTGCTGGGCGCACAGCAGCATGGACATATGGAAGCGGTAGGCTATGATTTGTATTGCAAGATGCTAAACGAGGCTGTGAAGCACGAGAAGGGAGAGACAGAGGCGGCAGATTTTGAAACTTCTGTTGATATGAAGGTGGATGCGTTTATTCCACAGACTTACATTCCCAACGAGACACAAAAGCTGGATGTTTATAAGCGGATTGCAGCAATCGAGAAGGATGCTGAAATAGATGAAATGCTGGATGAGTTGACAGACCGTTTCGGAGAACTGCCGAAATCTGTACAGAATCTCCTTGCCATTGCAAGGCTAAAGTGTATGGCGCATGAGACGCAGATTAAGGAGATTACAGAAAAAGAAAGAAACGTCATGCTGGTGATGTATGAACGGGCAGAGGTAAATACGGTCAATATACCGGTATTACTTGCACAATATCAGCCGGATCTGAAATTCGTTCCGGATAGAAGCGGTCCGTATTTTATGCTGGATATCAAGGGGGACAGTATTCGCAGTGTGACAGAGCTGATCGGGCACATGAGAGAACTGCTGTTGACTGCTGCGGAGGGCTGAGCAGCCGCTAACTGATACAATAAAGTGGTTGCGACAGGCAGCAAAAAGAATTATAATAGACATGATATGTTTCAAAATATGAAAAAGAGTTGCGGAGGATTCATCAGGATGAAAATAAAAAGAATTGTTTCTATGCTGCTGGCTGTTACGACAGCGGCAGCGCTTACATTGACAGGATGCGGCAGTAAAATTGATGCGGCGGCTGTAGTGGCGAATTTGGACGGACAGGATATATCTCTTGGTCTTGCCAATTTCATGGCGCAGTACACGGCAGTAACTTACAGCATGTATGCGTCGTATTTCGGAGAAAATATGTGGGAACAGGACTTGGCAGGAGACGGAGGCACACTGGAGGATTCGGTAAAAAGCGAGATTCTGGAAGAACTTGAGCTGGATTATCTGTTAGAAGCACATATGGGAGAGTATGGAGTGGAGCTGACTCAGGACGAGCTGGATGAGATTGATGCTGCGGCAGAAGAGTTTTTGAGTGAAAACAGCGACAAGGCAATCAGGGTCATGGGAGCGAGTAAGGAATATGTGACGGAGATGCTCCGATTGCGTTTGATTCAAAATAAAATGTACAGTGCGATTACAGCATCCGCAGATGCAACTGTTTCGGACGAAGAAGCTGCCCAGAAAACGATCAGCTATATCAAAGTCAGCACTGCGGGATATTACGATGAGGACAGTAACTACATCGCATACACGGACGAGGAAAAGGCGGATCTGGAGAATACGGCCGGTGAAATCGCAGAGTTGGCAAAGGAAGATTTTGAAGCTGCCGCTGAGGGCTATGGGTATGAGGTAAACACCTATTCCTACGGAGCAGATATTATCGATGAAGAAGGAAATGTAACAGGAGCCTTGAGCAGTCAGGTCATTGAGACGGCGAATGCACTGGAGGAAGGCGAGGTCTCAGAGGCCGTTTATGTAGAAGGGGACGGCTACTTCATTGTTCGCCTGGATACTGCGTTTGACGAAGCAGCTACGGAGGAGAAAAGAGAAGAAATCATATCCCAGAGGCAGACGGACAAGTATTCTGAAGTGACGGAAGCCTATAAGGATGCCGCATCCTGGACGGTCTATGATGAGGTGTGGGAAACGGTGCATTTTGACGAGCTCTATAATATTGTAGAGGATGAGGCTGAAGCGGAAGTAACGGAGTCTACGGAAGCGTAGGGAAGATGAAAAAAAGGTGTTCGATTCAGATTGAGAAAAAAACATATTGTCAGGCATCAATGCTTGCAGTTTTTATGCTGCTGCTGTTGTATGGTGCGGTCAGGCAGCACTATTCTCTGGGGCAGCATTATTACTCTGTAACAGTAAATGATCGCTTTTTGGGAAACGTGGCATTGACGGTGGATGTGGAGGAATTGATACATGATAACAGGCGTGCGTTGGCACAGCAGACGGAAGAATATCTTCTGCTTGCACCGGAGTATCACATTGAGCGATCCGGAAAAATTTTCCAGCCCCTGATGTTTCCGGAGGAATTAAGTGAGGCAGTTTGGAATACCATAACAGAGGAACAGGAGAAAAATACGGAAAAGGGCGTGTATGTCATGCAGGCAGGAGAGCATCAGATCTGTTTTGATTCTTTGGAGCATGCGGAGGAATTTCTAAACCGGCTCAAGGCGGAACAGGACGTGCAGGGGCAATACAAGACCTTTTTTCACGATGCAGAGAATCATTATGAAGGAGCATTGCTGGCAGAACTGGAAGTCTCAGACGAAAAAGAGCATAGATCTGAAATGTCAGACAGGATAGAAGAAGCCTGGCTGAACGGACTTTTTGCAGGGGAACAGATACAGAAGGGGGAAAAAGAACTGCCGGTTTTGCTGGACGTGGATTTTTCCCAGAGAGTCGTGCTGTATATGGATTATCTGCCGAAGGAACGGCTCAGCGATCTTGGTATGGCATTTCAGGAGGTAACAAAACAGAATGAACCGAATACAATATATCAGGTGCAGGTTGGAGATACGCTTGCAGGTATTGCAGAGGAAAATATGACTACCATCGAATCTATCATGGAGTTGAACCATTATGACAGCGAGGAACAGGCTATGCAGGTGGGAAATCAGCTGATTATCGCTGTACCGCAGGCCGAGATTGGTCTTCGAATAAGGAAAGAAATATCCTATGAAGAAAACTATACCGTCAAAGATGAATATATTGACAATGAAAACTGGTATCAAAACCAGCAGGTGGTTCGTACACAGGGACAGCCGGGATCCCGGCAGATTGATGTCATACTTACCATGCAGAACGGAGTAGAGACGGATCATGAAGTGGTAGCAGAGAGCATCAATCGAATTGCGATACCTACCATTATTGAGCGTGGAACCCGGGAACGGGAGGAATTTATCTGGCCGGTGAAAAGCTATGTGTTTTCTTCTCCGTTTGGCTGGCGAAATAATCGCATGCACAAAGGAATTGATCTGTCCTGCCCACAGGGAACCACTGTCATGGCAGCGCTTGATGGAACGGTAGTGTCAGCAGGGTGGGTAAACGGATATGGCAATTGTATTACGATCAAGCACAGGGATGGTCTGATGACCAGATATGGACACAACAGTGAGCTGTTGGTTGAGGAAGGGCAGACCGTTACCCAGGGGCAGACGATTGCCCTGAGTGGGAATACGGGAAATTCGTCGGGTCCTCATGTACATTTTGAAATTATCGTTGATGGAGCACAGGTGAATCCCTTGGAATATTTTAATTGAAGTTAAGTCATAATTTACAATTTTTATAAGATGTAATATAATGATAGCTATTACATGGGTTTTTGATTTTGAGCATAGAGGTGCGAAATGGAACAATATGTGATTAAGGGTGGAAATCCGCTGGTTGGGGAAGTTGAAATTGGTGGAGCAAAGAATGCTGCACTGGGAATTCTGGCTGCTGCGATTATGACGGATGAGACCGTTACGATAGAAAATCTTCCGAATGTGCGGGACATTAATGTTCTGCTGAGTGCAATGGAGGAGATCGGAGCCAGAATCGAGCGCATTGATGAGCATAAGGTAAAAATCAACGGCGCACATATTCATGCGCTGACCGTAGAGTACGAATATATCAAAAAAATACGCGCTTCCTATTACTTGCTTGGCGCGTTGCTGGGGAAATATAAAAAGGCTGAGGTTGCTTTCCCGGGCGGTTGTGCCATTGGTACAAGGCCCATTGATCTGCATCTGAAGGGATTTCGGGCATTAGGAGCGGATGTAGATATCCAGCATGGACTGATTGCAGCGACTGCAGAGCATTTAAGAGGAAATCACATTTATCTGGATAAGGTTTCGGTGGGAGCCACGATAAATATCATGATGGCGGCATCCCTCGCAGAGGGAAAAACCATAATAGAAAATGCAGCAAAGGAGCCGCACGTTGTAGATGTGGCAAACTTTTTGAACAGTATGGGGGCAAACATCCGCGGTGCCGGAACCGACGTAATCCGTATCGTGGGAGTTGAGAAGCTACATAAGACAGAATATTCGATTATTCCCGATCAGATAGAGGCAGGCACGTTTATGTTTGCCGCAGCGGCAACCAAAGGAGATGTAACCGTAAAAAATGTGATTCCAAAGCACTTAGAGGCGACAACAGCGAAGCTGCTGGAAATCGGATGCGAGGTGGAGGAGTTCGATGATGCGGTTCGTGTGGTGGCAAGTAAGCCGCTGCATCATACGCAGGTAACGACACTCCCGTATCCGGGCTTTCCGACCGATATGCAGCCGCAGATGTCAGCATTGCTGGCTTTGGCGGAGGGAACCAGTACGGTAACGGAAAGTATTTTTGAGAATCGCTTCAAGTATGTGGATGAGCTTACCCGTATGGGAGCGGAAATCAAGGTGGAGAGCAATATTGCCATCATTACCGGTGCGAAGAAATACACCGGCGCGAGGGTGGCGGCACCGGATCTGCGGGCAGGCGCCGCACTGGTCATAGCCGGACTGGCGGCGGAGGGAATCACAGTAATTGATGATATCTATTATATTGAACGTGGGTATGAGAACTTCGAGGATAAGATGGCATCGTTAGGCGGTGTGATTGAGAAGGTGAGCTCAGAAAAAGAAATACAGAAGTTTACCCTAAAGGTGTCGTAGAGGGTATATAACATGGGGCTGCACACTTGCTGTGCAGCCCCATCTTTCATGCGCAGGGGCGCATAAGGAAATGTTTCGGCTGTCGCCGAATGCGATTGAAGCGATCCCGTTGTTCTATTTTCGGGCGATGGCTGACAGGATGTCAATACAGGTTCCATATCCCAGTGCGCTGCTGTTTAAAGACAGCGCATAATTGGCCCGATTCCCCCATATCTGATCGGTATAGTATTGATAGTTGATACTTCGTTTCTTGTCCATATCCTTCATCATAGCTTTTGCTTCAGAAGGGGTTTTTCCGTAAAGATCGCAGACACGGGTTATCTTTTCGGGTATTTCTCCGTATATGAATACGTTTAGTACATCCTCTCGTTCTCTTAAAATATAATCGGAGCATCTTCCCACAATGACACAGGATTCCTTTTGGGCGATATCCAGAATGATTTTCTGCTGTGCCTGATAAACATAGTCATCAATGGACATGCCGGAGCTGTCGCGTCCTACGAATGCATAGGCAAACATATTCTTTACCGGGGAATATTCTCCTTTTTTTTCGATAAATTCCTCAGAGAAACCGGTATCCTCTGCAACCCTTGCAATGATATCCTTGTCATAAAAGGCGATGCCCAGTCTGGCTGCAAGCTGCCGGCCGATGTAACGTCCGCCGCTGCCGAATTCCCGGCTGATCGTGATAATCGATTTACTCATAAACGACCTCTCCTTCCATGTCCAGTACATCAATCTTCTTTTTCCGGATTTTTTTCATAAACAGGAAGGCGATGACCGTCGACAGCATTTCGGCAAACAGAAATGTGAGCCAGACTACACCGACCTGATCCATATTTTTTCGTACAAGCAGGGACAAAAGCCATGCCACCGGCAACACAAACAGGAACTGGCGGCATACCGAAATGATCAGGGATTCCAGACCACTGTCCAGTGCCTGAAAGATCCCCTGAAAGGCGACGTTGGCACCTGCAAAGAGAAGGCTTAAGGAAATCACTCTTATGGCGCTGATACATAAATCCTCGGTCTGACCGGACAGACCGAACACAGCGGCAAGGGGTTCTGCAGCAATTTCCAATACAAGCATTCCCGCAAACATGATGACCAGTGTATAGGTCATGCCGTATTTGATGCCGTCATTGACGCGCTGTCTGCTCTGCATTCCATGATTAAAGGATACGATGGGAGTGATGGCATCGCGCAGACCAAAGGCTGCAAATAAGACAAATTGCTGAATTTTATAATACAATCCATAGGCAGTGACCACACTCTCATCAATTTTTCCAAAGATGATGTTGAGCCCATAGGTCATCAGGGACATGAGTGCCTGTGCAATAATTGCGGGAAGTCCGATGGCATAGATTTCGCCGATGATTTTTTTCGACGGCTTCAGGTAGACAAGTCCGTTTTTGATTTCTTTGTTGTATTTCATATGAAAGAACAGAGCAAAGGCAAAGGATGCCATCTGACCGATGACGGTGGCATAGGCAGCACCCCGGACATCAAGCTTGGGACAGCCCAGCAGTCCGTAAATCATGATCGGATCCAGAATAATATTTACAACGGCACCGATAATCTGTGCGGTCGTGGAGAGAATTGAGCGTCCGGTTGCCTGAAGCGCCTTTTCGAAAACGGCGTAAAATACCGTACCAAAAGAGGCACAGCAGCAAATCATCAGATAATCCACTGCCATATCATAGATGACAGGATTGGATGTCTGGGTATGGATGTAAGCTTTGCTTCCAAAGATTCCGAAGCAAAGAAATACAACATAGATCACAATCCCCAGAAAGATGGCGTTTCCGGCTGCTTTGCTGGCCTTCTCCTGATTGCCCTGTCCCAGACTTTTGGAGAGTAAGGCATTCATGCCCACTCCGGTGCCGATGCTGATTGCAATCATCAGCATTTGTATGGGAAAGGCGAGGGTAAGGGCGTTTAAGGCTGCTTCCCCATTTTCTCCCATATTGGATACAAAGGCACTGTCCACAATGTTGTAAAAAGCCTGCAGCATCATAGACAGAATCATGGGAATCCCCATGTTCAGCATAAGCTTGTTGATTGGCATGACAGCCATTTTGTTCATAGATTCTTTTTCATTCATGATTGTTACCTCCGGAAAAATTCGATATGCATTCCTGCATATGATCGGACAGGAGAGCACACTCTCCTGTCCGCCGCGCGGGGTGCGTCCGGCGCAAGCCGGAAAAATTCCATACGCACCCCTGCATGTGATCGGACAGGAGAGCACACTCTCCTGTCCGCCGCGCGGGGTGCGTCCGGCGTAAGCCGGAAAAATTCCATACGCACCCCTGCGCAAAAAAAGCGCAAATCCATATCTGGATTTACGCTTTCCTGCTACTCGACAAAATGTATTTTAACAGATAAAATGAGAAAAAGTCAATGAAAAATTTAGTTTTTTGCATAGAGTGTGCTATACTAAGACTGTTATTTACGATGAGGAGTTACATAGTATGAAATTAAAAACAAAGCTGATGGTGGCATTTTGCTGTATTATTTTAGTCCCTGTCCTGCTGGGGCTGATCTTCTGGCTTGGATTTCACAATATTCAAATAAAAAATATACAGAAGACTTATGGACTGGAAAATGACGAATACCAATATCTTATGAATCCCATTCAGCTGCTGAATCATTACACATCAGAAATTTATGAGGAATTACAGGAGGTTGCAGAGACGAGTCCCGAACGGCTGGAGGATCGAAATTATCTCGAGGAAATCAATCGTCAGCTGCAGGAGCGGTATTCCTTTTTGCTGGTGCGAAAGGGGGAGACTTTTATTTATGCAGGCGCAGAGGATGCACTGGATGTGATGGAGGATCTGCCGGAATATCAGGACACACAGGAACAGGTAGAGGCAGGAATTTATCTGGAGGGACAGCAGCAGATTTTGATCAAGCAGCTGGATTTTACCTGTGCGGATGGAAGTGCCGGGACCGTCTTTCTTATCAGCAGGAGCAAGGATGTGATACCGGAGCTTAAGGAAGTGGCAGTGGATATCGCAATTTCCATGATTCTTATTCTGGTGCTGACTGCGTGTATTCTGACGATCTGGATCTACAGCAGTATGATCATTCCGATAAAAAAACTGGAGCAGGCAGCTCAAAATATCAAGGAAGGAAATCTTGATTTTACCGTGGATGTGAATGGAAAGGATGAAATCGGTGAGCTGGGACAAAACTTCGAAGAGATGCGGCAGCGACTAAAGGAATCTGCAGAAGAAAAGTTGGCGAACGAGGCGGAGAACCGGGATCTGATCAGCAACATTGCCCACGACCTCAAGACACCGATCACTGCCATAAAGGGATATTCGGAAGGAATCATGGATGGGGTTGCCGATACACCGGAAAAAAAGAATAAATATATCCGAACCATATATAACAAGGCGAATGAGATGGAAACGCTCATCAACGAGCTGACCTTATATTCGAATATTGAGACGAACCGGATTCCCTACAATTTCAACAAAATAAATGTAAAGGAATATTTTGAGGATTGTACTGCGGATATTGGTCTGGAGCTGGAGGCGAAAAATATCGGACTTTCCTATTTTGATTACGCAGATGACGACATCCGGATCATTGCGGATCCGGAGCAGCTGCGCCGGGTCATTCAAAACATTGTCAGCAATTCCGTCAAGTATCTGGACAAGCAGAGAGGCTTTATCAATATCCGCATTAAGGATGTGGGAGATTTTATTCAGGTAGAGATTGAAGACAATGGAAAAGGGATTGCGCAAAAGGATCTGCCCTATATCTTTGAGCGGTTCTTTCGGGCGGATACCTCCCGCAACTCGGCAGCCGGTGGAAGTGGCATCGGATTGTCCATCGTGAAAAAAATTATAGAGGATCACGGCGGAAAAATATGGGCGACCAGTGAAGAGTCCATGGGAACTGTTATGTATTTTGTATTACGAAAATATCAGGAGGCTTTTCATAATGAGTAAAATTTTGATTATTGAAGATGAGGTGGCAATTGCCGAGCTGGAGAAGGATTATCTGGAGCTGAGCGGGTTTGAGGTAGAAATTGAGAATCGTGGCGATGCCGGACTCAAACGGGCGATAGACACGGTATTTGATATGTATATTCTGGATCTGATGCTGCCGGAGGTGGACGGATTTGAGATTTGCAAAAAGATCAGGGATGTACGAAATACACCGATTCTGCTGGTGTCGGCAAGAAAGGATGATATTGATAAAATCCGGGGACTTGGACTGGGCGCAGACGATTATATTACAAAACCGTTTTCCCCGAGTGAGCTGGTGGCGCGGGTAAAGGCACATATGGCAAGATACGATCGTCTGACCGGCGGAAATGACAGAGAGACGGGCTTTGTAGAAATTCGGGGGATTCGGATTGATAAGGCGAATAAACGCGTCTGGGTAAATGGAGAGGAAAAGGGCTTTACCGTTAAAGAATATGATCTGCTGTTATTTTTGATAGAAAATCCCAACCGTGTATTCAGCAAGGAACAGCTTTTTTCGGAAATCTGGGGGATGGACTCGGTAGGAGATATCACCACTGTGACCGTGCATATCAGAAAGCTTCGGGAGAAGATTGAGTGGAACACGGAGGGAACGCAGCCACAGTATATTGAAACCGTCTGGGGCGTGGGTTATCGGTTCCGGGTTTGATGGGAGGCAGACTATGCAGGCGAAAATCATCTATGAAGACAGTCAGTTGATCGTGTGCGTGAAGCCGGCGGGAATGGCGGTGCAGACCAGGCGTGTGGGAGAGATGGATCTGTATAGTGAACTGATGAATCATGTGGCTGGAAAAAATGAAAAAAATGTGCCATACATCGGAATTGTTCACCGTCTTGACCAGCCGGTGGAGGGAGTTATGGTTTTTGCAAAGACAAGGGAGGCTGCGGCTGCTCTGAATCGACAGCTGCAGGAATACGGATTTGGGAAATATTACTATGCAGTGACAAAGGGCATGCCGGAACCAAAGAGCGGGACGATGACCGATTACCTGCGGAAAGACGGCAAAACAAATACGTCCCTTGTGGTGGATGAGAAAACTCCCGGGGCAAAAAAGGCGGTGCTGAATTATGAGGTGCTCGGACAGCGGGAGGATAAAAGTCTGGTGCGCATTCAGTTAAAAACCGGACGGCATCATCAGATCCGGGTACAGATGGCACATGCCGGCTGTCCGCTGCTGGGGGATCGCAAATATGGGACGGCAGGAAAGGGAGAACCGTCATTGGCTTTATGCGCCTACCGACTGAGCTTTCTGCACCCGACAGAGGGGACGCCGATGGAATTTGAGATTGTGCCGGAGGGGGCAGGGTTTCATGGGATGCTGTAAGGAGTGCCAGGTCATGCCGGGGTAGTGGAGATATCCGTTCCCTTTTCGGTTACGCAAACATGACAAAAAAAGCTATTTAGAAAGATTAAGATTTTTCACATCATTATATTTTGCTAAGGATGCATGTGATGATATTGTATCGGATTACGAGGACTGGTTTGATAATGAAATTGGTCTTGGAAGAAGTGAAAATGAAATCTGTGATGAGATGTTATCGCCGCGAATGCTGCCGAAGAAAATATATGTAGAGACAGAGAATAAGGATAATAGAATTGGGGTTTTGTGGAACCGTGGGCAAAACAATAACAGAGTTCTCGGAACTATCTATGACGGCACATTTAAGGGCGGCAACTCCACCATAGTCCGCACAATGTCGGGCGGCAGTATATGTTCACCGACTTTATGAGCTTTCTTGATGCTCTCACGCCTATGATATTTGCCTCATTGTCGGAATACTTGTGGGTGCGCTGATAGGCTGGCTGAAATACAAGTTCAACATTAACGAGGTCGTTTCGTCCATAATGTTGAATTACATACAGTTTCGTCATTCCTCATTACGGTTATTTCTAAGGGTTCAATATATATGAGCAGTCAGCAGGGTGTAGAAATAGAAATGGCCGATCAAGGTTTCGGCGCATTCTTCGGTGCGCTTGCCGCACAAAGCGCATCAACGAAAACCTGTTCCGGCAGACCTCCAACAAGTTCATACTCGGTACAAGCGTGCGCTTCTCAATACCTGTATTATCGGATATACCCGTCATCGGCGCCATATTCACCAATATATATCCCTTTGAGGTAATGATAGTCGTTATCGCTGTGTTAATGTGGTTCGTGATGTACCGCACTCCGTTCGGAATGCATCTGCGTGCCTGCGGTGACAATCCTCATGCTGCAGATGCTGCGGGAATCAATGTCAACCGTGTAAGGATGATAGCGGTCATGATATCCGGCGGACAGGTGCTCATACAACAGCTCGGGATGCCCTCGACCTTCAATGATCTTGTGCGTATACTGCCTTATGTCCTAACGCTGTTCTTGCTGATATTCTTCAGTAAACATAACAATGCTCCACGCGCCCTCGGGGAAATATACGACAAGGGAAAAAGATAAATTTATCGTTTGTAAATGATTAATCAAATAAACAAGGCTCTGATACACGCTGTTAAGCAAATCAGAGCCTTGTTTTGTTATTGAAACGGTTGGACATAGCATTACTTTCAATGGAAAACACTATCTCCGACCGATGATCTGACACGTTCAACCAATGTGTTGCCCATTTTTTTGTGAATTTATATTTCCCGAAAGGGAAAGAGGGGCTTGAGGAAACTACCCCGCCATAAATAATTTTTTGAGATTTTTCGAAAACTTTGCGCTTACATTATATAATTGATTACTGCTTATTTTATATGATTTTTTATTACATAAAAATGTGTAAATACACATAAAATAGTAATGGCTATTGATTAAATGAACGTTGGATGGTATAATAGCATTACTAAAAAATGTGTAAACACACAAAAATAGGGAGTGATAATGTGGAAATTAAGAGAAATGAATACCTTGAACAGTTAAAAATAAGAAAAGATAATGGAATGATAAAGATTATCACGGGAATCAGGAGATGCGGAAAATCATTCTTGTTATTTGTATTGTTTAAGAAATATTTGTTGGAGAGTGGTGTAGATAATGACCATATCATTGAGATTGCCTTGGATGGTATTGAAAATGAGGAGCTGAGAGATCCGAAAAAGTGTTATCAGTATATCAAGGACGCAATGAAAGATGAACAGAAGTATTATTTGCTTTTAGATGAAGTACAGTTTATGCCGCGATTTGAAGAAGTGCTGAACAGTTTGCTTCGGATTAGCAATATTGATGTATATGTGACCGGAAGCAACTCGAAATTTTTATCCAGTGATATTGTAACTGAATTTAGAGGCAGAGGAGATGAGATAAGAATTTATCCGCTATCCTTTGCAGAGTCTATAATGCTTATGAGGGAGATTACGATGATGCCTGGGAGGAGTATATGATATATGGTGGGTTACCACAGGTAGCACAATTTTCTGTGGAACGCCAAAAGGCAGAATATCTAAAAAATATTTTTACCAATGTCTATATCAAGGATGTGGTAGAGAGAAATAAGATTCAAAATATTGATGAAATTGCAACTTTGGTAGATATTCTTGCTTCTGCCATAGGAGCACCTACCAATCCAACCAAAATATCAAACACCTTTAAAAGTGAACGAGGGATCAATTACAGCAATAAAACCATATCCAACCATATTGATTATCTGGCAGAGGCTTTTTTGATTTCTAAAGCCTGTCGATACGATATAAAAGGTAGAAAATATGTGGGTGCAAATTTAAAATATTATTTTTCGGATGTGGGACTTAGAAATGCCAGATTGAATTTCAGACAGCAGGAACCTACGCATATTATGGAGAACATCGTGTATAATGAATTGCTTGTACGTGGCTATAATGTGGATATTGGTATCGTAGAGGTGTATGCAAAAAATAGTGAAGGAAAAACAACTCGTAAGCAGTTGGAGGTTGATTTTGTAGTAAATCAGGGTAGTCAGAGGTATTATATTCAAGTAGCCTATGATATGACTTCTGAGGAAAAGCAGACGCAGGAGCTTAATTCGTTGAGAAACATTCCTGATTCATTCAAGAAGATTGTTATAGTGAATGGTACAAAAAAGCCTTGGAGAAATGAAGAGGGATTTGTAATCATGGGTATGAAATATTTTCTCCTTAATGCAGATAGTTTGGAGTTTTAATAAGGTTAGTACTAGGAGGAATGATATGAATGAGATAAGAGCGGAAATGGAAGCCGAATATTATGTGGAGATGCTGGCGGAGCGAGACTATTATTGATGAATGTATCCACAGTTTTCTAAGTGAAAAATAATAAAATATTTATGAAATTGTAGGTAATTCGTGAGAATTTCTAAAGAAAAAAATGTTATATTAGGCGTAATAGAATGCAGATTATAAGGAAAGGGAGGTTCATATGGCTGAAAGTGTATTGATAGTGGATGATGAAAAAGAGATAGCAGATCTTATTGAAGTTTATCTTAAAAATGATGGCTATACAGTATATAAAAGTTGCGGATGTCCCCATGCCATATCCGGTAGAAAATGCAAGGCATAAAAAATTCACAAAAGTTTTGTTGCAATCGCCCCAATAAGAGAATAAAATGTAGGTAGGAAAGTATGCGTAATCGCTGAAAAAGCCATAATAGAAAAGGAGGTGTTTATATGGCAACTTCAAGTATCACCAAAAATTTTGTCATTTCCGGCAAGGAGCAGGTGGAGATGTTTGTCAATGCGATTGAAGAATCTGCCAAAAACCGTCCTGTCCGTACTCCGGTAAATGTGAAATTCATTGAAACAGAGGATGAATTGAGAGATTTTATGAGGTTCAGAGAAAAGAAAGCAAAGGAGAAATCAAATGCCAATAACGGATAAATTTTTTGCAATCAATATCCGCAAGTATTTGGCATTGGGAGATGATCTTGAAGCCGGAGAGCCTGCACTTGTGAAACTGCTCTCCGGATTTTCTTGCCCAAAGAACCCGGATGTGGAACGGTTTTTGAAAAAAAGTGCCATAGAGTTCGCTAAAAAGAACCAGTCAGTTACATATCTTGTTTTTTCAAAAGAAAATGGGGAAATGTTGGGTTATTTTACCCTTGCATTAAAGCCTTTGACGGTTCGGGGTGAAACGATCAGCAATACAGTAAAAAGAAAGCTGTTGCGAATCAGTGAGTTGGATGAGAAATCGGATACCTATACCATGTCTGCTTATCTCATTGCCCAGCTTGGGAAAAATTATGTTGATGACAGGCATAAGGAGATTGCAGGGAAGGAGCTTATAGAACTGGCGTGGATGGTAATCGAAAATGCACAATATATGCTTGGCGGCATGGTGACATTCTTGGAAGCGGAAAATGAGGAAAAGCTGTTATCATTTTATCGTGACAACCGTTTCTCGCAGTTTGACACCAGACAGACATCAGGCACAGATGAGCCGCATGAGCTGATACAGCTTTTAAGGCTGCTCTAAGAAAAAATTCGTGACAATCGAACTGCTAATGTTTGATTGTATATTGTATATATAGTAACCGAAAGGTGCATGGAAAGTAAGATTTACAGACCATGCACTTTTTTTGCAGTACCGTCTTGGAAATATTCAGGGCGATATTTTCGTGTGGAAAAGAAAGAAAAATAGAAATTTGGCAGACGAACTTTAACTGCCATGTGAACAAGAGTGACAAAGGAATCCGCATCCTTGCCCCTGCCCCATATAAAATCAAGGAGGAGCGGGACAAGTTAGAACCTGTGACGGGGGAGGCCATGCTTGGCAAGGACGGTATGCCGCAGAAAGAGGAGGTTGAAATTAAAATCCCCGCCTTTCATGCAGTGTCCGTTTTTGACATATCACAGACGGATGGAGAGCCGATTCCGGAGCTGGAAGCAAAGGAACTTTTATCCACGGTGGAGGGCTACGAGGATTTTGTAAAGGCAATCACCTATGTTGTCCCGGTTCCAATCGGCTTTGAGGACATTCCCGGAGATTCAAAGGGATATTACAGTACAGAAGAAAAGCGGATTGCGGTGCAGGAGGGCATGGGATAGAGCCAGACCTTAAAGACGATGGTGCATGAAACAGCCCATTCCATTCTGCATAATAAAGAAGCGGGCAGGGAGGATGTGCTTGCGTCGGAAAAGGACAGGAACACCAAAGAGGTGGAAGCGGAGAGCATTGCCTATACGGTGCGCCAGCACTTCGGCATAGATACGTCAGAATATAGCCTTGTAAACGTCTGGGGAATGGATCGGCGGAGGTTGTGGAAGCCCTTTCTGTCATGAATGATGATGACAGGCTGAGCGTTTCCGCATATCTGGAGAGCAAAGGGGCATGGACTACGGAGATTGCCAACGAGGAAACAAAGGAATTTGTGGAACACCGCCTTGATGTCCGGTAGATCACAGATAAGAATGAAGTGATTGACCTGAAAGCAGAAAGGGAGATGGACGAAAAGGCAAATGAGCCTATCGGGGCAGATGACGTGATATTGAAAATTACCCATGCAGACGGGTTTGAGGTAGAGCGCATTACCAACAAGACACCAGAGGAAGTCCGGGAGATTATGGGTGAACTTGCCAAGTTGGAGGAGAAGAACACGAAAAGTATCCGTACTGCAAAGGCGGGATGCTTTGCGGATTTGGAGGACAAGCTGTGTAATACGGTAATCCGTTACCGGTATGATTAGATGGATCGGCTGGTTGAAGAAGCATATGATTATGAAACGGTCCAGTACCGCTATGATTTGTGCGGAAATCGTCTAAAAAGGGTAGATAAAAGCTCCTGTGAGGAGTATATTTACAATGTAAAGAATCAGTTACTTAGAAAGAAATCTGCAAAGGCAGAGGTATGCTATCAGTATGATCGGCAGGGCAATGTATTAAAGGCAACAGGAACGGAAGGAGGAGTGCAATACCATTATAATGCGTTCAATCAGCAGATCCATGTAGTGAATTCGGACGGAAGCAGTCTGGAAAGCCGATATGATGCAGAATATCTGCGTGCCGGGACGACCGAAAACGGAGAGAAGAAAGGTTTCCTGTATTATAACGGGGAGCTTCTTGCCGAACATGATGCGGAAGGGAACAACGTAAGCCGGTATATCTTAGGATATGGCGTGGTGTTGTCCGTCAAATTAGATGGAGACTCATCCGTCACTTTAGATGGTTGCGTCTTGCCGTCTAACGGCCGAATCATCCAGATTATCTGATGTAGATTCGACGCTTTATTCGAGGAAAGAAATCCCCTCCGACAGATTAT
>JAFUTQ010000083.1 GCA_017484135.1 Lachnospiraceae bacterium | reverse complement strand
CCGCACCGATTCCCGCTCCGACTGTAAAAAAACAAATGATTCCAAAATAATATACTGCATGTTTCCTGTCTTCGCGTTTATGATCTCTTAAGTATCTTGAGAAAAAAGCCATCCCGCTTCGCAGATTTCCGATACACATGGTGCTTGCATAAGGATGACCGGATACCGTTCTGAATGTCTGCACCTGTAATGCACACGAAAAGGAAACCAGCATATTTGCCAAAAAATCCATTGTCCCCGGAAGCATCGAGACCACAATGAGCAGCAAAATCTCGGCAATCAGAATCATTTGCCTCCAATGTATTTTTTTCGCATATTTGTATCTGGTCTGTATAAAATCCGCCACAAAAATCCCTGCGGAAAATGCGATGACGGGAGTCAGATACCTGAGTGCCGCATGAAGATTCCCCTCCATGAGATTCATCGAAAACAGCACGACATTCCCGGTCTGGGCATTGGCAAACACACCGCCCCGGCACACATAAGTATAGGCATCCTGAAGTCCCCCACTAACCGAAAGAAACATATTCAGAAACAGTGATTCCGAAATTTGATCCTGTGATGTGATACTTCTTTTTAGTATTTTTTTGAGATTCTCCATACGAATTAATCTGCCTTTCTTGACGTAACAAAAAAATAAACGATACAAAGAGTCATCCCCACAATGGTGGATGCCGGCGTGGCCAGTCCGATCTTAAAAAGATTGGTTTCCGGGAGCCGGCTCATGAACCATGAAATCGGGATTCTTACCAGAAACGCCCCGGCAAGCCCTTGTATCATGACAAAGGTCGTATATCCACAGCCGTTAAAATACCCCACAAAACAGAACAAAAAAGAGACCATCAGCGTATCGATTGCATAAGCCTTCAGATAATCGGCTGATGCCATTATGACTTCATGATCCTTCGTGAAAATACTTCCCAGAAGACTTCCATGGAAATAAGCGATATAGGCAAGAATCACCCCCGCCACAATGGACATTCCCATGGCATATTCCATGGACTTTTTTGCCCGGGTATAATTTCCCGCTCCTACATTCTGCGCCACAAATGCAGAGAGCGACTGTGAGAATGACATCGGAACCAGCATGATAAATGCGCATACCTTTTCCGCCACCCCGACGCCCGCAGAAAAAATTACCCCCAGGCTGTTTACAATGGAGTTGATGACCAAAAAGGAAAGTGCCACGAGAGAGTCCTGCAGCGCAATCGGCACACCATTCTTTACCATTCTGTGAATATGCCTCTTACAAAAACGGACATTTTCCCTTCCAAAGGAAAACGGCAATCCTTTTTTGCGGATGATCATAATGCTGATCACGACGCTGATCGCCTGAGCCAGCACGGTGGCAAGCGCCGCTCCGGCCGCCCGCATATGGAGCGCTCCCACAAAAAAGAGATCTCCTGCGATGTTAAATACACACGCAATCGCAACGGTAAGCAACGGCGTTTTTGAATCTCCGATTCCCCTGAAAATACTACCCAATACATTGTAGGCAACGATAAAAACAATCCCTCCGGAACAAATCCTCACATAAGAAAGCGTCTGAGAAAATGCTTCCTCCGGCGTCTGCATCAAATGCGCAAAAGGAATCGCTATGATGAACATAAGGATTGTCACCGCCACCGCCAGTGACAGGAACAGGCAAATACTGCTTCCAATTACATCTCCGGCTTCTTTTTTCCTTCCTCCTCCGATCATCTGTCCCAGCACAATCGTAGTTCCCATGGCAAGACCGGTAAAGACCGTTGTCACAAGCTGCATCATTTGGCTGCCGGTCGCTACGGCCGAAACCTCTGCAGCCGTACCAAACTGTCCCACCACAAGCAGATCTACCGCCCCATACAGAGACTGCAGACACATTGCAAGAAGAACCGGCAGGGCAAACCGCATCAGGGGGCCTGCTATTTTTCCTTCTGTAAAGCTGTCTTTATGTTCCACGATTCCATCCCCTCCTGTCTATTTGATCGAGTAGGAGGGGTTTTCGCCTCCTACTCGCCGCGCGGGGCGCATTCAGCGATAGCCGAAATATTTCCTAATGCGCCCCTGCGCATAAAAAAGAGCCGGACAAGTGACAGGCATCTCAACCTGTTGCCTTATCCAGCCAATCATTTCTCTTGAATGATTTGCCCTCCGAGCAAGCCTATTTATACTAACATTTTTTTCTTTGAAGTGCAATACTTTTTTGCTTGAGTTTTCGTTTCCGTTTCAAATTACAATTCTTGCTGTTTTGATTGATATTGTAAATCATTTGTATTATACTAATCTCGAAAGGAGATGATCATCATGGCTACAACACCAACTCAGATCCGTATTGATACAACCGTAAAGGAACAGGCCAACAGTTTGTTCGCAAGCCTCGGCATGGATATGTCCGGTGCAGTGAATATCTTCCTTCGTCAGTGCATTCTTCATGGAGGTCTTCCCTTTGCTGTGGAGATCCCTCAGTATAATCAAGCTACACTTGACGCAATAGCAGAGGCACGCAGAATATCCAGATATCCTGATGTCAAAGGATATTCCAGCATGGCAGACCTCAAAGCCGCTCTGGAGTCTGACGATTGACCTACACTGTTAAATTCACCACCGCGTATAAGAAAAGCTATAAGCTCATCAAGAAATAATAAAACAGCTGCTCTTACCGGACAGCTGTTTTATTATGCCAGCAGTCTCCTCGCATATTCTTTGATTTTTTAGGCGTTTGCGAAACGCCAGAAGCCGCATAAAATCGGCATTCTTTTTGTTACAAAATAGAACAACTCCTCACTGGTTTGTGGTAAAATTGAGTTG
>JAFUTQ010000082.1 GCA_017484135.1 Lachnospiraceae bacterium | reverse complement strand
TGACCTGTTCTCCCACACCCCCTGTCCCCCTTAAATTTTGTCCCTCAAATTATTCCCCATTCTGTTTCAACAGATAATCAATCAGATCCAGATCCTTTTCCAGATCCTCGAAGGTGGGATAGTATTCATCGCCCTTGTAGACACGATTAACCATGGATTTGTTCAGTGCATCAAATTCTCTCAGATCGATGGGCTTGGAGAAACAGTAGCCCTGCGCTACGTCTGCGCCGATTTCCGCCATGAAGTTTGCCTGATCCTCCGTCTCAATGCCTTCGGTAATTACGGTCAGATCAACCTCCTTTGCCATGGCGATCAGATAGCGCAGGATGGTAAGTCCGCCTTCGGAGGTCAGATTTTTGTTCAGAAAGGTCCGGTCGATTTTGATACTGGTAAAGGGGAGATCCTTCATGAGATTCAGCGGGGAGTACATACTGCCGAAATTGTCAATACACATGTGATAGCCGTTTTCATGCAGATTGTTGACCACATTGATGATGCCGGCAGAACCGCTGGCAATGCTGCGTTCGGGCAGCTCCAGCACAAGCATCTTGCGGTCAATCAGATAATGCTCGGTCAGTTCATTCAGCTTGCTGATAAAGCGCAGGCTTTCGAAATGAATCGGAGAGATATTCATGGTAATGGGGGTAGGCTCGATTTTGTTATCGATCCATCGGCGGATGGTTTTGCAGCATTCCTCCCACATATAATAATCCAGTTTCTCAATGACGGAAGTACCTTCGAACAAGGGCAGGAACGCATAGGGCGAAAGAATGCCTTTCTGGGGATGATCCCAGCGTACCAGTGCTTCGGCAGAGACGATGCGGAAGGTGCGCAGATCTACCATGGGCTGCAGATACATCAGGAATTTGTGATCGTCCATGGCCTGCTCCATCTCCCGGCTCATTTCCTTATTTTCTTTGAACTGTTTGTCCAGCTCAGGGGTGTAAAAGCTGTAGTTGCATTCCTGCTTGTTTTTGTTCATATTCTGAGCCAGCATGGCGAAGTTAATCATCTCTGTGATCGGGATGGTCAGACTGTCTACCTCGTAGATTCCAAAGGTGGGTTCAAGGGCAAAGCTTTCGTTAAATCCCTTTAATGATTCCGTAAGCTGCTCCATGATGGAGATAAGCAGCGCGTGATCCCTTGTTTTTATAAGCATGCCAAACAGGTTTGAGTACAGGTGGGCAAACAGAAAACGTCGTTTTTGCCCGATATCGCGCAGATTTCCGGCGGTAAATTTTACGGCCCGGTCACCCTCAGTGGGACCGAACAGCCGATTGACGCTGCCCATATTTGCAATATTAAAGGTAATCAACGTAAAACCGGAACCGTCTGTGTTGACGAAGAGATTGGTGGCCTCGTTGATAAAATAATCCAGATTTCCGATTTTACTGATGGGATTAATATAGGCAATTTTGTTCAGCTTATCCAGTGTTTGTTTGTTTTTGTCCTGTTCTGTTTTTAAGGCGCTTTCCAGATGATCGGACTTATCTGATTTATATGCATAATAATGCTTTTGCAGCTTCAGCTGATAGATGCATATGGAAAGGGCAATGATTAATATCAGAATGATAACGACAGAAACGATCATGGCAGCCTCCTTTATAGTTTTGCAGCACCAAAAATACAGATCATATTCTACTAGTAATATACTTCAATCGCGCAGAAATAGCAAGAAGGTGTTAATTTACTCTTTTCAAATCAGAAAAAATACGGTAAAATTCATATGTTATTTTTATGGAAGAAACGATAAAAAGGAGCAGAAAAATGATTAAGGTTGTAAAATTCGGCGGGAGCTCTCTGGCGAGTGCGACACAGTTCGCCAAGGTAAAGGAAATCATCAGCGCAGATCCCGAGAGAAGATATGTGGTGCCCAGTGCGCCGGGAAAAAGAAATGCAAAGGATACAAAGGTGACGGATATGCTATATGCCTGCTATGAGCTGGCAGAGGCGGAGGAAAGCTTTGACAAGGAGTTAAAAAAGATTGAGGAGCGCTACAACTCCATCATTCACGGTTTGAATCTGAAGCTTTCCCTCAAGGAGGAGTTTGAGACAATCCATAAGAAGTTTGAAAACAAAGACGGCGTGGAATATGCGGCTTCCCGCGGCGAATATCTGAACGGCATTATCATGGCGGAGTATTTAGGCTATGAGTTTATCGATGCCGCAGAGGTGATTTTTTTCAATAAGAACGGAAGTTTTGACGCCGAGAAAACGGATCGGGTGCTCTCACGGCGTCTGGCAAAGACGGATCGGGCAGTGATTCCGGGATTTTACGGCATGGGAGAGGACGGAACTGTCCGCACCTTCTCCAGAGGCGGTTCCGATATTACCGGCTCCATCGTGGCAAAGGCTGTCCGGGCTACGGCATATGAAAACTGGACCGATGTATCCGGATGCCTCGTTGCGGATCCGCGTGTCATTGATCATCCCCAGACCATCAAGGTGATTACCTATCGGGAGCTCAGAGAGCTGGCATACATGGGAGCCAGTGTGCTTCATGAGGATGCGATTTTCCCGGTGCGAAAGGCCGGGATTCCCATCAATATCCGCAATACCAATGCGCCGGAGGACGAGGGGACCTGGATTGTGCAGACCACCTGCCATCAGTCGGAGTTTACCATCACGGGGATTGCCGGAAAGAAGGATTTTGTAGCAGTCAATATCGATAAGGACATGATGAATGCAGAGGTAGGCTTTGGCCGAAAGGTGCTGACTGCCTTTGAAGAAAATGATATTAATTTTGAACACATGCCCTCCGGAATTGATACGATGACGATTATCGTACATCAGCCGGAATTTGAGGGCAAGGAGCAGCCGGTCATCTCCGCCATCCAGCGTCTGGCAAAGCCGGACAGTGTGGAGATTGAATCAAACATCGCGTTGATTGCGGTCGTGGGGCGGGGGATGAAGGCCACGCGGGGTACCTCGGGCCGCATCTTTTCCGCATTGGCACATGCCAATGTAAATGTGAAGATGATTGATCAGGGATCCTCGGAGCTGAATATCATCATCGGTGTCAGCAATGCGGATTTTGAAAAAGCGATCCGGGCGATCTACGACATATTTGTGACGACACAGTTGTAGAATTGGAAAAAATGATCTGAGGGGCAAAAGGTTCATGCCGACGGAGTCGGCAATGACTCTTTGCGCAAGAAATCGGATCGGAAAGCGAGCTTTCCGAGACGATTTCTTGTGCAAAGGGTCACATTGTTTCACAATGTGACCCTTTTGCCCCTCAGCTCATGTACTGCCGGAAAACAATCAAAGGTGGCTCTATTTATGAACAAGTTACTGCATTTTCTCAAAAACTACAAAAAAGAGAGTGTGATCAGCCCGCTGTTTAAGCTGCTCGAGGCGACTCTTGAGCTTTTTGTACCGTTAGTTATGGCGCGTATCATTGATCAGGGAATTGCCCGGTCGGATGAACCGTATATCCTGAAAATGTTTGCGCTGCTGGTACTTCTGGCACTGGTGGGGCTTGTCTGCTCCATTACGGCACAGTATTTCGCAGCAAAGGCGGCGGTGGGCTTTGCCCAGGAGGTTCGGCATGCACTGTTTGCACATATTCAGTCCCTGTCGTACGCGAAGCTGGATGAGGTCGGAAGCGGCACTATGATTACCCGTATGACCAGTGATATCAATCAGGCGCAGAACGGGGTAAACATGGTGCTGCGTCTGTTTCTGCGCTCGCCGTTTATCGTGCTGGGTGCGATGATCATGTCCTTTACCATTGATGCGCGGTGTGCGCTGATTTTTGCCGTTGCCATTCCGATTCTGTCGGTGGTGGTGTTCGGGATTATGTTCTGGACGATCCCGCTTTACCGAAGGGTTCAGACGGCGCTGGAACGCGTACTGGGGATTACCAGGGAAAATCTGACCGGAAGCCGGGTGATACGGGCGTTTAACCGGGAAAAACATGAGATTGACAAATTTGAGGAGGCAAACGACACACTGACCCGCCTGCAGCTTTATGTGGGAAAGATTTCGGCGCTGACCAATCCGGTAACCTATGTGATTGTAAATCTGGCGTTGCTCCTTTTGCTCTGGACGGGGGCGTTCCGGGTGGATGTCGGCGGGATCACGCAGGGAGAGCTGGTTGCGCTGGTCAATTATATGTCCCAGATTCTGGTGGAGCTGGTAAAGCTTGCCAATCTGATCATTACCATTACCAAGGCGATTGCCTGCGGAAACCGGATTCAGCAGGTATTTGAAATGCAGTCCGATATGGAGGACGGCAGTGTGGATATCCATGAGGTTTCAAAGGACGGGGAATACGTGGTGGAATTTGAACATGTATCCATGCGATATCACGGAGCAGGGGAGGACGCGCTGACCGATATTGATTTTCGTGTCCGGCCGGGAGAGACAATCGGAATTATCGGCGGCACCGGCTCCGGTAAGTCCTCTGTGATCAATCTGATTCCCAGATTTTATGAGGCAGCGGCAGGGTGTGTGAAGCTGTATGGAAGGGATGTCCGGGAATATCGGCTGAAGGAGCTGAGGCGCTATATCGGGATTGTGCCGCAGAAGGCTGTGCTGTTTCAGGGAACCATTCGCAGCAACCTTGCGCTGGGGAAGGAAGATGCTACGGAGGAGGAAATGTATCGTGCGCTTGGCATCGCGCAGGCGGAAGAGATCGTCCGGAAAAAGGAAGGGGCTTTGGATGCTCCGGTAGAGCAGAATGGACGCAATTTTTCGGGCGGTCAGAAGCAGCGTCTGACCATTGCCAGAGCGGTGGTAAAAAATCCGGACATTCTGATTCTGGACGACAGTGCGTCGGCGCTTGATTATGCGACGGATGCAAAGCTGAGACAGGCGCTTGCCGGTATGGAGAGCAAGCCGGTGGTCTTTCTGGTGTCCCAGCGGGCCGCTTCTATCATGCATGCGGATCAGATTCTTGTGCTGGAGGATGGCGCTGTGGTAGGAAAGGGCACACATCAAACGCTGCTGGAGCAGTGTGAAGTGTATCAGGAGATTTATTATTCCCAGTTTCGGAAGGAGGAGGTGACGCAGAATGGCTAAGTCAAAAAAGGGCGGACAGTTTCAGACACTCGGCAGAATCCTCCGTTATATCAGAGGCTATTGGTTTTGGCTGGGCGTCTCGATCCTGTTGGCAGCGGTGACCGTAGGGCTTACGCTGTATCTGCCGATTCTTACCGGAAACGTGATTGACCGGATTGCGGAGGCAGGCAGGGTGGATTTTGAAGCGATTCTTCCGATTCTGGCAAGGATGGCTGTGGTTCTGGTTGTCACGGCCGTATGTCAGTGGAGTATGAACCTCTGCAATAACCGGATGACCTATCATATCGTGCAGGATATCCGCAGAGATGTATTTCGAAGAATCGAAATCCTGCCGTTAAAATATATCGATGCCCATTCGGAGGGAGAGATTGTGAGCCGGATGATTGCGGATGTAGATCAGTTTGCGGACGGCCTTTTGATGGGCTTTACCCAACTGTTTACCGGTGTTGTCACGATTCTCGGAACGCTGTTGTTTATGCTGTCGGTCAGTGTACGCATTACGTTGGTGGTGGTATGTATTACCCCGCTTTCCTTTGCGGTGGGAGGCTTTATCTCCAAAAAGACTTTTCGGATGTTTCAGCTGCAGTCGGAGGCGCGGGGAGTGCAGACCGCGTTTGTGGAAGAGGTGATCGGCAACCAAAAGATTGCCCGAACGTTTGCGCGGGAGGCAAAGTTTCTGGAGGAGTTTGAAGAAACCAACAGGAAGCTGAGCCGGTATTCCCTGCGGGCGATTTTCTTTTCCAGTACCACCAACCCGGCTACCCGGTTTGTCAATGCGATGGTATACGCCGGAGTGGGGGTAGTGGGTGCGTTCTATGTCATTGCGAGCGGAGGATTGTTCAGCGTGGGACAGCTGTCCTGCTTTTTGAGCTATGCCAATCAGTATACCAAGCCCTTTAATGAGATTTCGGGTGTGGTGACGGAGCTGCAAAATGCGCTGGCCTGTGCACAGAGGGTGTTTGCGCTGATGGACGAGGAGCCGCAGATTCCGGATGCAGAGGATGCGGTAACGCTCTCTGAGGTGGATGGAAGCGTGGAGCTTCAGAAGGTTTACTTTTCTTATGAACCGGAACAGAAGCTCATTGAGAATTTTAATCTGTCGGTCAGACCCGGACAGCGGGTGGCAATTGTGGGACCGACCGGGTGTGGAAAGACCACTCTGATCAATCTTTTGATGCGGTTTTATGACACCACAGCGGGGGATATTCTGGTAAGCGGAGAAAAAATCCGTCATGTCACGAGGGAAAGCCTGCGAGGTGCCTATGGGATGGTGCTTCAGGAGACGTGGCTGGCAGCAGGCACGATCCGGGAGAATATTACGATCGGGAAGCCGGATGCAACGGAGGAGGAAATTCTTGCGGCGGCAAAGGCATCTCACGCACACAGCTTTATCAAGCGTCTGCCGGATGGCTATGATACCATGGTGGCGGAGGATGGAGGAAATCTGTCGCAGGGGCAGAAACAGCTTTTATGCATTACCAGAATTATGCTGTGTCTGCCGCCTATGCTGATTCTGGATGAGGCGACCTCGTCGATCGATACCCGCACAGAACAGAGGATTCAGCGGGCGTTTGAAAAAATGATGAAGGGCAGAACCAGCTTCATCGTGGCACACCGGTTGTCTACGATTGAACAGTGCGATGTAATTCTTGTGATGAGGGACGGACACATTGTCGAGCAGGGAAGTCATGAAGAATTGCTGCAGAAAAAGGGCTTTTATCATGAGCTGTACAACAGTCAGTTTGCACATAGCAAATAGTAACAGTTCAGCCCGCGCCATTCGCAAAACGCACTTTCAGTGCTTTCTGCTGCTAACGCAGTTTCTTTTGCTCATAATCGGGCGCTCCGCTCATAGCCACAATCAGCTGCTCATTCATGAGGAGGAAGCCCAATGAGCGCAGCTCATTTTAGAATGGCTTCCGACGACTTGGCAGGTGACGCAAAGCGGCACGTGCCGTTTCTATCAAGCATGATTCGCATCTGATAGCGGCTATGGCTGAACTGTTACAGCAAATGAGGTAGAGAGCGTTTCGGGTCTTGCACAAAAATTTTTTTATGTTATACTGGATCTGAGTGGTGTAAAAACAGTATTCGCCGATGCAAAAACGGCAGAATGGAGATTACGATGAAAATACCCAATGATCCGATGATGTTGCTAAGCTTTATCAATACCCAGCTTCGGGATCACTATGCGACCTTTGACAATCTGTGTGAGGAAAACGATCTGGACAGTGACGCGATTCAGTTGAAACTCAGCTCTGCAGACTACTATTACGATACGGTGGCGAATCAGTTTGTCTGAACACATGACACTTTATCGGCAGCTGCGCAGTATGCAGCGTATGGAGCATGCATACGAAGACTGGCGCAGCTACCGGGATACCATGACCTCTTATATTCTGGCCCATACCGGCGCAGACACACATCTCGCGATCTTCGGTGCAGGTGCATGCAACGACATTGACCTCGCCCGACTGATCAGCCATTTCCAAAAAATCACTCTGATTGACTCAGAATCTGAGTCACTGAAGCAGGCGCTTCAGACCTATCAGCTGACCGATTATCCCTTGATTCAGACGGTCGTCTGTGAACTCACAGGTATTCATCCGAACCGTTATGAGGAATTTTCCGAGCTTTTACTTGAGCATATCCGTCTGTTCGGCACAGATACTGAGGAAGCATTGTTGTCCGAAACCGCGCTTTCCTATCTCTCCGATGTATATGAACATCTGCCGGATCGCCCGGTTGTCTTTGCGGCGGACAGCTTTGATTACAGCGTGTCCTTTGGGCTCCACAGCCAGCTCAACAACATGTTTGCCTGGATTTGGGAAGCTGTCACTGCCTCGCTGCCCCATAAATCTCCCTCTGTTCTGTCCTACCTCGCAGAGCAGACCCCGTCTCTTGTAAAGACCACAAACGATATGATTTTTCACTGCACAAAAAACGCAATCTTTTTCGCGAATGAACGGAAGAATATTGCGCTTGATACTCCCGTATCCGGTGCGATGGAATGCATTCTGGATGTCCGGGAGCGTTGCCCGTCCTGTGCCACTGCTGTCGTAGACTGGCCGTTTCTTCCTGCCCAAAATATCCGCTATCAGATGCTGCTGCAGACCGTAACGCTGTGATCGCATATCACAGGGGATAAATGAGGAGTGCCCCGGTATCCGAAGACACCGAGGCTAATTATGAAAAATATGTTCAACAAAATATGAAACATCAAAACAGGCTATCATTTATTCGATAAAAAAACTATAGCATCAATATATGAATAGATTATGAACAAATTTTGAAAAAATCGTAACAGTTTTGAATACAGTAAAAACCACCGCAGGGGATGCGGTGGTTTTTGGGAGTTATGAAAATTTATGAAAAAAGTTTTTGCCATGCGAGAACAAATCATTGGGGGATGATTGTCCTCCTGCTGACAATCATAGTATAGCCCAAGGTTGTGAAAATTATGTGAAGAAAAAAGAAATTTTTCATAAAAATATTGATTTGAGGGTCAAAAGGTTCACATCGTGAAACGATGTGAATAGGAACCTCCACCAAATGAGCAAAATCTGCACGCGCACGCGGGCAGATAAGCACCGAAGGCACGGGGGTTGCGAATGCCGGTGGAGGGATTGTGAATGGTCACTGCCATCGTCCATTATTTTCATAAATATAGTAGAAATCTCTTGCATAACACACAAGATATGGTATATAATGAGAGCGATTCAGTGATAGGAGTGAAAAAACATGAAAATCATCAAACGCAGCGGCATGGAAGTGGATTTTGATATTACCAAAATCATCACGGCCATCAATAAAGCAAACAATGAGGTGGTCGACACAGAGCGGCTGAACGCAGATCAGATCAAGGAGATCGCAACTGCGATTGAGGGAGAGTGCAAGGCGGCAGATCATGCGCTCAGTGTGGAGAACATTCAGGATCTGGTGGAAAACCGACTGATGGACAAGCGGGCGTTCACGGTGGCAAGAAAGTATATTACCTACCGTTATAAGAGAGCGCTGATTCGAAAGTCCAATTCCACCGATGAGCAGATCCTAAGCCTGATTGAATGTAATAATGAAGAAGTAAAGCAGGAAAATTCCAACAAAGATTCCACGGTCAACAGCGTACAGCGCGACTATATGGCCGGAGAAGTCAGCAAGGATATTACCAAAAGATTTCTGCTGGATCCTGATATTGTGGAGGCGCACGAGCAGGGAATGATTCATTTTCATGATGCGGACTATTTTGCGCAGCATATGCACAACTGTGATCTGGTAAATCTGGAGGATATGCTGCAAAACGGAACCGTCATCAGCGGAACCCGGATTGACAAGCCTCATTCCTTTTCCACTGCCTGCAATATCGCGACCCAGATCATTGCACAGGTGGCAAGCTCCCAGTATGGGGGGCAGAGCATTTCCCTTGCGCACCTCGTACCCTTTGTGCAGGTAAGCCGGGAGAAAATCCGGGAAGAGCTGCTCCTTACGCTGAAGGAGACCGGTGCTTCGGTGGATGAGGAGCAGATTCAGCGGATTGTGGAGCGCAGACTGCATGACGAGATTGAGCGCGGAGTGCAGGTAATTCAGTATCAGGTGGTGACACTGATGACCACCAACGGACAATCTCCGTTTGTCACGGTATTTATGTACCTGAACGAGGCGAAAAACGAGCAGGAAAAAAAGGATCTTGCCATGATTATCGAGGAAGTGCTGGAGCAGCGTTACCAGGGCGTAAAAAATGAGGATGGCGTGTGGATTACCCCGGCGTTTCCCAAGCTCATTTACGTTTTGGAGGAGGATAATATACATGAGGATTCCGAATATTATTATCTGACCAAAAAGGCGGCAAAATGCTCCGCAAAGCGGCTGGTGCCGGATTATATTTCCGAGAAAAAGATGAAAGAGATCAAGGACGGAAACTGCTATACCTGTATGGGCTGCCGTTCCTTCCTTACCGTATATCATGACGAAAACGGGAAGCCGAAGTTCTACGGGCGCTTTAATCAGGGAGTGGTAACCATCAATCTGGTGGATATCGCATGCTCCTCCGGCGGAGACTTTCAGAAATTCTGGAGGATCTTTGACGAACGGCTGGAGCTTTGCTACCGGGCGCTTTTGGCAAGGCATGAGCGGCTGAAGGGAACGCCGTCCGATGTGGCGCCCATTCTCTGGCAGCACGGCGCGCTGGCCCGGCTGGAGAAGGGGGAGACGATCGACAAGCTGCTGTACGGCGGCTATTCCACAATCTCTCTGGGCTATGCCGGACTCTGTGAATGCACCAGATATATGACGGGAAAATCTCATACAGATCCCTCCGCCACACCCTTTGCACTGAAGGTCATGCAGCATTTAAACGATGCATGCCGTGCGTGGAAGGAAAAGCATAATATTGATTTTTCCGTATACGGAACGCCGCTTGAGTCCACCACTTATAAATTTGCAAGGTGCTTAAAAAGCCGTTTTGGTGTGATTGAGGGTGTGACCGACAAAAATTATATCACAAACAGCTATCACGTTCATGTGACTGAGCCGATTGATGCCTTTGAGAAGCTGAAATTTGAGTCACAGTTTCAGGCCTTGTCGCCGGGCGGTGCGATCAGCTATGTGGAGGTGCCCAACATGCAGGATAATCTGGAGGCGGTGCTTTCCGTGATCCGCTATATTTATGAGAACATCATGTATGCGGAGCTCAACACAAAGAGTGATTATTGTCAGGTGTGCGGATTTGACGGGGAAATCCAGATCATTAAGGATGACAGCGGAAAGCTGATCTGGGAATGCCCGCATTGCCATAACCGGAATCAGGACAAAATGAATGTGGCGAGAAGAACCTGCGGATACATCGGTTCGCAGTTCTGGAATCAGGGAAGAACACAGGAAATCAGAGACAGAGTGCTTCATTTGTAGGAGAGAGGTATGTATTATTCTGCAATCAAATATCATGATATTGCAAACGGCATCGGGGTACGGACGGTTTTGTTCGTATCCGGATGCCGAAATCGCTGTAAAGACTGTTTTCAGCCGGAAACATGGGATTTTTCTAATGGTTGTCCATTTACAAAAGAGGTAGAAAATGAGATAATAGAATCGTTGGACTCGGATTATGTCCAGGGGCTTACCCTGTTGGGCGGGGATCCCTTTGAGCCGGAAAATCAGGAGGCACTGCGTCCTTTTGTACGGCGTGTCGTGGAAAAATTTCCGCAAAAGGATATCTGGGCCTATACCGGCTATGTGGCGGAACGGGATCTGGTGCCCGGCGGAAAATGCCACACCGGGGATACACAGGAGCTGCTGTCTGACATCGATGTGCTGGTGGACGGACCGTTCGTGGCGGAGCAGTATGACATCACCCTGAAATTTAAGGGCTCGGCCAATCAGCGGGTTCTGGACTGCAAGCTTTTTGCAAAGACCGGACAGATTGTAGAAATTATGTAATGTTATGATACCATTAAAATGGAAGGAAACACTATGGAAATCAGCAAGGAGCGCAAGGAAGAGCTGTTAAATACGTTTCTTTTGCACTATCAGATGCCGGAACGAGAAGACCTGAAAGAGGTAAGCTTTGAAGAACTGGAGTTTCTGATTCGTTCTGCAGAGGTATATCACGATAAAAAAGAGATGGCTGCCGACAACTTTCTGGAGAAAAAGGAGCGGTTTACAGAGCTTCTGATGAGCAGAATATGGCAGCTGGAAGGACTTTTTGTCGCCGGGGACATTCACACCGGTTATCCCCATATTATGGGAGACGGAACCATCATGATCTTCTCGGACGAAGACTACGCCGAAAAGGCCGGAGCACATTATCAGAAGCTCGGACTTACCCTGGAGATTCAGATGATACCAAAGGACGGAATCCGTCATTTTTTTGCTGACTGCTTTTGGTGGGGGATGGAGGAGATGGTTCTGGATATGGGTACCTACTCGATTCGTCTGAGTCGCAGTGCGCTGCTGCCCCCTCCGGATGAGAAGCGGATCCCCAAAGCAGCACGTCCCATAAAAAACCCGTCGCTCATGTCTGCGATGATCCGTCATCGGCAGATTCTCTTTGAGGAAAAGAAGGATGAAAACTGGAAACGGGCGGAGCAGTTTTTGTGTGACCGGATGCTCAAGGAAATTGTGCGCGGCAGGTATCTCTGCCCGACCCAGATTAAAACCGCAGACGGGAAGCCGGTCGATCACAACCGGGTCATGACCCTGAAGGGGGGAGCCGTGTTTCGGTTTGCGATGCTTTCCGACGGCAGCGGCACTACATGGTTTCCGGCCTTTACGGACTGGGATGCCTTTTACAATATGTATGAGCGGGATGAATGGAATGCCCGGAGTCTTACCTATGAAGAGTTGATTGCCGTCTCCCGGGAAAACGGAATCATCATCAATCCCGGCAGCATGGAGACCCGGATTGATGAAAACCGCAAAAAAATTCTTTCCGGTTATTTAGAGCGGGAAAAGCGCCTGCAAAAGGAGCTGGCAGGCGGCAGACTGAAGGACTGCGGCAACGGAATCAAAATCGGAGTCTCTGTGGAGAGCACGGAGGAGATTGAACAGGCATTGACAGGATATCTGAAAACCCAGAAGGATGTAAAGCGTGCATTTCTGGGAATCAAAACAGATCATGAGATTGATATTTCATATTTTTTGGCGCTGGATATGAAGGAAGATGAGAAGTCTGTCCTGGAGGGGATCACAAAGGCCTTGGCGGGGAAACTGGGCGCCATGCGGCTGGATGTGCGCAGGGCGGACGGAGCATTGCTGAAACGGCTGGAGGGTATCCCGCCCTTTTATAAAAAGGGACTGTTTACATAGTGGCAGAACTGGAGGAAATACAGGTGCAGGAGACATGGATATGCGGAGGTTTTTCTTTTTCGGATGAAGAACAGGCAAGGCAGGCACAAAAAGAGACAGAGGCAGTGGAGTACATCAGGGAGCGGATGGATCTCAACCAACCGGATGTGGTGCGTCAGATGTATGGACAGCTTGTGGAAGAGAAAATCTTTGCAACCCCGGTAGGGTATGCATATTTGAAGGAGCTGCGGGATTATCTGCTGGAGATTCCATATACTCTGGAGGAAAATATTCCGGCAATTCCCGTAGAATCACAGCCGCCTGAGGAAGGCGAAAAGCCGGAAGCAGCGGGGGAGCCGGAGGAGGACGGCGTGTCGGTGCAGCCGGAAGACCTCGGAGAGAAGAATCGTAGGGAGAGACAGGACGGACAACGTCAGGTTCGGCACGATCAAAAAAGATACAGGACGCTCCTTACGGTAAATCTTCTGCTGGTGGTTCTTGTGATTGCGATGTTTGTCATTACCATGACCAGCGGCAATACTACAATTTTAAATTATGAAACCGAACTCATCAATAAATATGAGCAGTGGGAGCAGGAGCTGGAGGAGCGGGAGGATGAACTGGATGCCAGAGAAGCACAGCTGCGTTAGCCGGATATTTTTGCGGGAAAGGAACTTGTATGGAGCAATTGAAAATTCTTGTGGCAGATGATGAGAGCAGGCTGCGCAAACTGGTAAATGATTTTCTGACAAAACACGATTATCAGGTGCTTGAGGCGGCGGACGGCGAAGAGGCGATGGATCTTTTCTACAGCAATCCGGATCTCGCACTGTTGATTGTAGATGTGATGATGCCGAAGATGAACGGCTGGGAGGTATGCCGGGAAATCCGGGAAAGCTCCAGGGTGCCGATCATCATGCTGACAGCCAAATCCGATGAGAGCGACGAGCTGCAGGGCTTCGAGCTGGGGGTGGACGAATACATTACCAAACCTTTCAGCCCGAAAATTCTGGTGGCGCGCGTGGAGGCAATTCTGCGCCGAACCAATCAGCGGTCGGAAAGCGAGGCGCTGGAGGCGGGCGGAATCGTGATTGATAAGGCAGCACATCTGGTAACCGTGGACGGCAGGGAAATCAATCTGAGCTATAAGGAATTTGAACTGCTGACCTTTTTCATGGAAAATAAGGGACTTGCTCTTTCCCGGGAGCAAATCTTAAACCATGTATGGAATTACGATTATTTCGGGGATGCCAGAACCATTGACACCCATGTCAAGAAGCTGCGCAGCAAGATGGGAAAAAAGGGTGACATGATCAAAACCATCTGGGGGATGGGCTACAAATTTGAAGTGGAAGGTGCTTCGCTGTGAAAAAGAAACCCGGGAAAATAAAAAAATCTATACGCGTCGAAATCGCCCTCGTGATTGCAGGGCTGGTGGCCGGCACGGTTTTGCTGTGCTGGCTTCTTAATGCCACCTTTCTGGAAGCCTATTACACCCGAAATAAACAGAGGGTGCTGATGAACGCCTTTGATGAAATCTACAATGCGGATGAAGCGGGAAGACTGACGACGGCCGCGTATGATGTGGAGTTTGAAAATCTTTGTGC
This sequence comes from Lachnospiraceae bacterium, assembly GCA_017484135.1. GTDB lineage: Bacteria > Bacillota > Clostridia > Lachnospirales > Lachnospiraceae > Roseburia_C. The sequence continues at coordinate 13,232 of JAFUTQ010000082.1, read as the reverse complement.
GGCAGGGAATGTGACGGTGCTCATTACCTCGGCAGATGGAATGGTCATCCGCTCTTCTGCTTATGGGGTCGAGGAGCTGCAGCAGCAGTTTCTGGAGATTATCATGGGAAGTGTGGATGCGGAGGACGAAAGGTACAATTTCAAACGAATTGATGCGAGTGAGCGGTACGTCATGGGGCAGAAGAAAGATACACGTCTGGGAACGGATTATCTGATTTTGTGGGGGCAGCTGGCAAACGGGGAATTGATGCTGGCGCAGACTCCGCTGGAGAGTATCCGGGAGAGTACCGGCATTGCAAACCGTCTGCTGGGCTATGTGGGGGTGTTTGCGATTCTGATCAGTGTGCTGATCGGCAGCCTGATTACCAAAAGGATTACCACTCCGATCCTGCAGCTGTCCGATATCTCCAGGCGGATGTGTGAGCTGGACTTTGAGGCAAAATACCAGGTCAGGGGAGACGATGAAATCCAACAGCTCGGCAGTCATATGAACCAGTTGTCGGATACGCTGGAGCATACCATTGCCGAGCTGAAGCGCGCGAACATCTGCCTGCGCGAGGACATTGAGAAAAAGGAACAGGCGGACGAGATGCGCAGAGAATTTCTCTCAAATGTGTCGCATGAACTGAAAACACCGCTGGCACTGATCCGGGGATATGCGGAGGGGCTGCAGGAATGTGTGCAGGATGATCCCCAGAGCCGGGAGTTTTACTGTGAGGTCATCATCGATGAGGCGGACAAGATGAATCATATGGTAAAGATGCTTTTGAATCTGAATCAGCTGGAGTTTGGAAGCGATGTGATCGGGATGCAGCGTTTTGATGTGACGGAGCTGATTCGGGGAATTGTGGATAACTCGGCAATCCTGTTTGAGCAGAATCAGATCTCAGTCGAATTTGACGAAAAACCGGTGTATGTGTGGGGGGATGAGTTTAAGATCGAAGAGGTGGTTACCAATTATCTGAGCAACGCGATCCACCATGCTGCCGGAGAAAAACGAATCCGTATTTTTTATACAGACAGGCAGACCAGTCTGCGGATCAGTGTGTTTAATACGGGAGCGCCGATTCCGGAGGAAGAGATTCCCCATATCTGGACGAAATTTTACAAGGTGGACAAAGCCCGTACCCGGGAATATGGCGGAAACGGAATCGGTCTTTCCATCGTAAAAGCGATCATGGAGGCACATCATCAAGCCTACGGTGTCTGCAATCATCCGGATGGGGTAGAGTTTTATTTTGAACTTGATATCACTGCCGAAAGATGATAGTATAACTAAAGAAGTATGATGTGCGGAAAAGGGCACATCGTGAAACGAGGAGTCGATGTATGAAAGGAAGAAAATGGAGTCTATGTGTGGTGCTGCTGCTTTGTGCAGTATTGCTGGGCGGCTGCGGCGAAGAGATGTACGAGCTTACCGAGGAGGAGGAGTACATCATCGCGGATTATGCAGCACATGTGGTTGCAAAACACAACAGCAGACAGGCGAAAGGGCTTGTTGCACTGATCGAGGAGCCGGAAGAGGCTGTGACTGAGAAAATTGTGGAGCAGGAGAGCTCCGGGGATTCTGATGAGCCGGAGGCTTCGGAGACTTCCGATGATAATACGGATGAGACGCAGGAGAGTGCAGTGGAGCTGGTATCCTTGCAGGAAGCCCTGCAGGTGGAGGATGTTGCGGTCGTCTATGAGCGGGCACAGCTGCAGGATTCCTATATAGAGGGAGATTACTTTGCCCTGGATGCCTCGGCGGGAAAAAAGCTGCTTGTACTGTATTTTTCTCTGGAAAATGAAGGAGAGACGGATGTGGTGTTTGACATGCTGTCCCGGTCTGCGGCCTTTACGGTGTCAGTAGACGGAGCAGATCCTGTTAAATCGGATCTGACCATTCTGCCAAGCGATCTGTCCTCGTATCAAGGAAATATCGCTGCAGGCACACAGACTGATGCAGTGTTGCTTTTTCAGATTCCGGAGACGGAAAATGTGGACAGCATCCTGCTGACGATTACGCAGAACGGAGAAGCCAGAACGGTGGCTTTGTAAAATACCTTTTGACCCCAACAACAAAATATGCTATAATAAAAACAGTTTATCAGAGAAGGCGCTTTGGAGGACAAGTAGATGGAGACAAATATTCTGTTAGAAAACGGCACAAACGAGCTGGAAGTATTGGAATTTACACTGGAAGGAAACCATTATGGAATTAATGTTGCAAAGATTCGTGAAATCTTATCTTATCAGCCGGTAACACCTGTTCCAAATGCCCACCCCAACGTAGAGGGAATTTTCATGCCCCGTGATACGATGATTACGGTAATCAATCTGAAGAAATGTCTGGGGTTGAAGGATGAGAATCCTGGAAAGGGACTTTTCATCATTACCAATTTTAACAAGCTCAATATTGCATTTCATGTGGACGAGGTGATCGGAATTCATCGGGTGTCCTGGGCGGATATCATTAAGCCCGACGGCACGGTCAATGTAAGAGACCGGGGAGTATCCACCGGTGTGATTAAATTTGACAACCTTCTGGTTGTGATTCTGGACTTTGAAAAGATTATTACAGATATCAGTCCGGAGACCGGATTAAAGGTATCTGATGTGGAGGATCTGGGAGAGCGTGACAGAAACACATCTCCGATTCTGGTGGCAGAGGACTCGCCGCTCTTAAGCAAGCTCATTACGGACTGTCTCGCAAAGGCAGGATATACCAATCTGCTGGTAAATATGAACGGACAGGAAGCGTGGGATATGCTTTGCGGGTTTGAAAAAGAGGGCAATGTTGCAGATAAAGTACATTGTGTCATTACTGATATAGAGATGCCGTTGATGGACGGGCATCGTCTCACGAAGCTGATAAAAAGTAATCCAAACATGAAGGACATTCCGGTAGTAATCTTCTCGTCTCTGGTCAATGAGGAAATGAGGAGAAAGGGCGAAGCCCTTGGTGCGGATGCACAGCTGACAAAACCCGAGATCGGGAAATTGGTTGCAGCAATTGATAAGTTGATTGGATAATAAAAAAAGAAATAGCCGTTACCGGTCACGGCTCACTGAGCCATGGCCGGTAACGGCGTTTTTTAGAATAATTGACAGAAATAGTGGACAAGGGGGGGATTCTTGTGAGTAGAAGCGAAGATTATCTGGATGATCTTTTGAATTCTGTTTCAGGCATCAATAAAAAGGATAACAAAAAGGATATCGAAGGTCTGCTTCAATCGATGGAGGATGAGCAGGAACGGGCTACGGAGCGCAGAAAAGAGAAAAAGGTGCGGCGCAGGGATTATGGAGAGCAGTTTGCCCGTGAATTTGAGCGGGAGGTCATGAGTGGCATGTCGGACGATGCATCCCGTGATTTTGAGATGGAGTTGGATCTGGAGCAGGCCGACATTGCCGAAGCCGAAGAAGAAAAACAGCAGGATATTATGCAGAATAGTGATCTGAACCTGGGACAGCAGGAGGCTTCCGGACAGCCGGATGTCAATGAAATTCTTGGGGAGGTTCGCAGAAAAGTAGAGCAGGAGGATGCCTCCCAGTCGGGAGAGGCGATGGTTGACGATCTGGAAGTGGACACCATGGGAATGATCGGAGAAAATCCAGAAGAGCCGGTGCTGCTGAATGAAGAAAACTTTGATGGGGATCTGGTGGATATGCTGACTGCTTCGGGAGATGCGGAGCTGGCCGATATCGGAGGTATGCTCAAGGCGGATGAGTCCGGAGATCTGGATGCGGCACAGCTTTTCGGAGACACCGATGAGTTGGATGAATTGCTGGAAAAAGAGGGGCAAAAAAGTGATATTGAACGTCTGGAAAGCATTGATGAACTGAAAAATCTCAAGGACGCAAAAAAGAAAGATAAAAAGGGATTTTTCTCCAAGCTGGCTGCCATTTTCTTTGGAGAAGAGGAAGAGGATGTCATCAAAGTCGACGAGGAGGATTCGCTGGGTAGTCTGTCGGATGAGAACGCCGATATATTAAGGGCATTGGACGGCGAGGAGAAAAAGGAAAAGAAAAAGAAGGACAAAAAGGAAAAGAAGGGCAAAAAAGAAAAGAAGGAGAAGGAAGCAAAGCCCAAAAAAGAAAAAGTAAAGAAACCGCCGAAGCCGAAGAAGGAAAAAGAGAAGGATACGACACCTCCGCTTCCAAAAAAACCGGTGATCCTGATTCTGGCGATGGCGGCATCCATTCTGGTATTGATTATGCTTGGAAGCAATAATCTGCAGTATACGGAGGATGTTCAGAACGCAAAAAAAGAGCTTCGTTCGGGAGACTATATCTCTGCTTACAGCCGTATGGCAGGAAGCAGTATTCGAAAAAAGGATCAGACGGTATACGATAAGGCATTGCTGCTTGCTTCCGTGCAATACGAATACCGCGCTTATGAAAGTCTGGTGAGTGCCGGACAGTATCATATGGCGGCAGATGCGTTGGTGCGAGCGTTGGGAAGATGTGACGAACAGCTTGAACTGGCAGAGGAATGTGATGCATCGGAGGAATTGTCAGAGCTTCGTGCCCGGATTGTGACTGCACTTGGTGAGGTGTTTGGAATTTCCGAGGCGCAGGCACAATCGCTGAATCAGATCAGGGAGCGGGAAAGCTATACGGTCGAGCTGAATCAGATTCTGGGAAATCTGAGATTGGAGTAGGATAAAATGATTGCAATCATTGATTATGACGCAGGCAACCTGAAAAGTGTGGAAAAGGCATTGACCTATTTGGGAGAGGAAAGTATCGTTACAAGAGATATTGGGGAGCTGCAGCGTGCGGATCGGGTCATTTTGCCGGGAGTAGGTGCATTTGGCCTGGCGATGGAGCAGCTCAAACGTTTTGAGTTGGATAAAGTCATCTGGGAGATTTGTGAAAAGGGAACACCCTTTCTCGGTATCTGTCTGGGTCTGCAGCTCTTGTTTGACGGCAGTGAGGAATCCCAAGGAGTGGAGGGACTTGGAATTTTATCCGGGGATATCGTAAAGATTCCGGATGGAGAGGGGCTTAAAATTCCCCACATTGGATGGAATTCCCTGCGCTTTCCCCATGAGGGACGGCTCTTTGCCGGCCTGCAGGAGGAAAACTATGTCTATTTCGTGCATTCTTATTATCTGAAGGCAAAGGATGAAGAGATCGTGAAAGCGACGACAGAGTATGGAGTGACGATCCATGCCTCTGTGGAAAAAGAGAATGTGTTTGCCTGTCAGTTTCATCCGGAAAAGAGCAGTACGGTGGGACTGCAGATGCTGAAGAAATTTGCGGCGATCCCGGGAGGTAACGGCTGATGTTTACAAAGAGAATCATTCCCTGTCTGGATGTGAATAACGGACGTGTGGTAAAGGGGGTCAATTTCGTAAATCTGAGGGATGCGGGCGACCCGGTGCAGGTAGCCGCGGCCTACGACAAAGCCGGAGCGGATGAGGTGGTCTTTTTGGATATCACTGCCTCGTCCGATGCCAGAAATACAGTCGTGGACATGGTAAGGAAGGTCGCCGAGACGGTATTTATACCGTTTACGGTGGGCGGAGGAATCCGCACGGTAGATGATTTTAAGGAGCTTTTACGCGCAGGGGCAGATAAGATTTCCGTCAATTCGGCGGCCATCAGCAATCCCGGACTGATTCGTGAGGCTGCAGACAAGTTTGGCAGTCAGTGTGTGGTAGTGGCAATCGATGCCCGGAGACGTACAGACGGAAGTGGCTGGAACATCTACAAAAACGGCGGGCGCGTGGATATGGGGATTGATGCCATAGAGTGGGCCATCGAAGCAGAGCGGCTGGGTGCCGGAGAGATTTTGCTTACCAGCATGGATTGTGACGGTACAAAGGCAGGCTACGATTTGGAACTGACACGAAAAATTGCGGAGCAATTATCCATTCCTGTGATTGCATCCGGAGGTGCAGGAACGAAGGAGCATTTTTATGATGTGCTGACCGAGGGCAAGGCGGATGCGGCACTTGCGGCTTCCCTGTTTCACTATAAGGAGCTGGAAATCATGGAGTTGAAAAACTATCTGGCGGATCGCGGAATTGCTGTGAGGAGATAAAGTCATGGCTATGATCGAAAATGACTGGCTTTCCGGGATTTCCGCGGAATTTCGAAAGCCATACTACCGGGAGTTGTACGAGTTTGTCAAAAAAGAATATAGCACGGCGGTTATTTATCCGCCTGCGGATGACATCTTTCAGGCGCTTCATCTGACCCCCCTGAGTCAGGTGAAGGTTTTGATTTTGGGACAGGATCCCTATCACAATGCGCATCAGGCGCATGGGCTCAGTTTTTCCGTATTGCCGGATCAGACGGAGCTGCCGCCCTCACTGCAAAACATCTATCAGGAGCTGCATGAGGATCTGGGTTGCTACATACCGGACAACGGATACTTGAAAAAATGGGCAGAGCAGGGAGTATTGCTGTTAAATACGGTACTTACCGTTCGCGCGCATCAGGCAAATTCCCATCAGGGAAAAGGCTGGGAGGAGTTTACGGATGCAATCATCCGGGCAGTAAATGAGCAGGATCGTTCCATCGTATATATGCTGTGGGGGAGACCGGCGCAGAGAAAGGCTGCCATGCTTAATAACCCCAACCATCTGATTTTGCAGGCACCTCACCCCAGTCCCCTTTCTGCTTACCGGGGATTTTTCGGCTGCAGACATTTTAGTCAGGCCAATGATTTTTTGCAGAAAAACGGAGTAGAGCCGATTGATTGGCAGATTGAGAATATTCGGGGGTAGGGGACGGGAGCGTTCGTTGGCTCGGATCAGTGACAGGATGTGGGGACGGAAGATCATGCCGACGTAGTCGGCATTGTCTCTATGCGAGAAAAACCGCTGGGGAAAGCTAGCTTTTCCCAGCGGTTTTTCTCGCATAGTGTGCACATCGTTTCACGATGTGCACCTTCCGTCCCCCACATCCTGTCAATTATCCGATGCGTCCTCTTCACTCATAGCATATACCTGACGCTTGCGTGCCAGCTCGTCACTTTCCAGATACTCGTCGTAGGTGGTAATCTTATCGATCAAGGTGCCGTTCGGCAAAATTTCCATAATACGGTTTGCGGTTGTCTGTGTAAACTGGTGGTCTCTGGATGCAAACAGCACGACGCCGGAAAATTTAATCAGACCATTGTTCAGTGCGGTGATGGATTCCATATCCAGATGATCGGTCGGCTCATCCAAGATCAAAACATTGGACGCTTCGATCATCATACGGGAGAGAAGTACACGAACCTTTTCACCGCCGGAGAGAACCCGCATCTTTTTCATTCCGTCATCCCCTGCAAACAGCATACGTCCGAGAAAGCCACGGACATAGGTGGCATCCTTGATTTCGGAAAATTGTGTCAGCCAGTCGGTAATGACCAGATCGGTGTCAAAGATCGCGGTATTGTCCTTCGGGAAATAGGACTGTGAGGTGGTAACACCCCATTTGTACGAACCGCTGTCCGGCTCCAGCTCTCCGGCCAGGATCTTAAACAGCGTGGTTTTGGCAAGTTCGTTGCTGCCCACAAAGGCAACTTTGTCATCATGTCCCAGAATGAAGGACAGATTGTCAAGCACCTTGACCCCGTCGATGGTTTTGGTCAGTCCCTCTACAGTCAGAACCTCGTTTCCGATCTCACGCTGCGGGCGGAAATCGATGTAGGGATATTTCCGGCTGGACGGACGGATCTCGTCCAGCTCGATTTTTTCCAATGCGCGTTTGCGTGAGGTTGCCTGTTTGGATTTGGAAGCGTTAGCAGAAAAGCGAGAAATAAATTCCTGCAGCTCCTTGATCTTTTCTTCCTTTTTCTTGTTAGCTTCTTTCATCTGTTTGATCAGAAGCTGGCTGGATTCATACCAGAAATCATAGTTTCCGGCATAGAGCTGTATCTTGCCGTAATCGATATCCGCAATCTGTGTGCACACCTTGTTGAGAAAATAGCGGTCATGGGATACGACGATGACCGTATTGTCAAAGTTGATCAGAAATTCCTCCAGCCATGCAATGGCATCCAGATCCAGGTGGTTGGTAGGCTCGTCGAGCAGAAGGATGTCAGGATTTCCGAAAAGTGCCTGAGCAAGCAGTACCTTGACCTTTTTGGCACCGGGCAGATCGCCCATCACTGCATAGTGCTCCTCGGTCGGAACGCCTAGACCGTTTAAGAGTGTGGCGGCATCGGACTCTGCATTCCAGCCGTCCATTTCGGCAAATTCTGCCTCCAGTTCGCTGGCCCGGATTCCATCCTCATCCGAAAAATCCTCCTTGGCATAGATGGCATCCTTTTCCTTCATGATGTCGTATAACCGCCGGTTTCCCATGATAACCGTATCCAAAACGGTGTATTCATCATATTTAAAATGATCCTGCTGGAGGAAGGAGAGCCGCTGCCCCGGTGTGATTACCACATCTCCTCCGGTGGATTCGAGCTGCCCGGATAAAATCTTCAAAAAGGTAGATTTTCCGGCACCGTTTGCACCGATCAGACCATAACAGTTTCCTTCTGTAAATTTTATGTTGACATCCTCAAAGAGAGCCTTTTTCCCGATTCGCAACGTAACATTATTTGCACTGATCATAATTACACCTCATTTTTATTTTCGTCGGCCGTAGCCGCTGTAAAACTCACATTGTCCCTATTATACATAAAAGGGGGGGATGTAGTCAATCTTTACAAATTTTTTACAACCAGAACCTACGGCTTTCGTGTAAAATAAAGGGAAGAGATTCGCATTTGGCGGGCAAAAGAAAAGTGAGGCCGTACAGTCATGAGTAAATTGTTGATCATAGAGGACGAGCTTGCAATCAATAAAATGTTGTGTCTGAATCTGGGGATTACCGGATATGAGACGATTCCGCTGATGGACGGACAGGAGGTATTGGACTGGCTGGAGTCAGACGGAAGCGCGGATCTGGCACTGGTGGATGTGATGCTTCCCAGGGTGGATGGCTTTGCGCTGTTAGAGCCCCTTCTTGCGCATCAGATTCCGGTCATTTATCTGACTGCAAAGGGAGATATCGAGTCAAAGCTGCGGGGGCTGACCAATGGCGCGGAGGATTATATCGTAAAGCCCTTTGAGATGCTGGAGGTGATTGCCCGGATCGAAAAGGTGCTGAAACGATATGGAAAGGATCAGACAGAATTTGTCATCGGGGATCTTGCCATTCATACCAAAGAGCGGACGGTAAAAAAGGACGGAGCAGAGCTGATGCTTACGCCCATTGAATTTGATTTGCTGCTTTTGCTGGTAAGGAACAAAAATGTTGCGCTGAGCCGGGAGAAGATGCTTGGCGAGGTCTGGAATATTTATTACGAGGGCGGGACGCGCACCGTGGACGTGCATATTGCCCAGCTTCGGAAAAAAACAGGTCTGAATATTACCACCGTGCCGAAGGTGGGTTATCGTCTGGAGGTGGAGGAATGAAGCTGCGAACCAAGATTACCATCGGAATGGTAATACTGATCTTTCTGTCCCTTGGCCTAAGCTGCGGTATCATGATCTATAAAATCGTCAAAATGCAGGAGCAGGAAGCCTATGCCTATACGCTGGGGGAGCAAAAAAATCTGCTGCGGCAGTTCTCGTTTTATCAGCCATCCGATATGTCGGAGCAGGCAGGACAAACCTTCTATCAATACAGCTTTTCCCAGGTGGCGCGGACTGCCGGTGAGGACAGTGAGTTCGTGCTGCAGAGTGAGACCGCAGATATTTATAATAATTCCGGGATGGATGTGAAGACTGTGCTGGAGCGATATGGGGATGAGGTGGAAGAGGTATATGGATATGGATGGCCCTTTGTGCAGACGATCATTCACTGGCAGGGAGGGTATTACTGTATCGTGGGAAGTGAGAAAGAGATCAATGGGGAAACCTATCACATCTCGGTGGTAAGAAATATCACAGACAGTATCCGTCAGGTAAAAAAATTAGGTTTTTACTGTGCCTTGATCGGCGCAGGCGTCATGCTCCTTGCAATGCTGGGAGTTTATTTTTATTTGAAGTGGGAACTGAATCCATTGAAGGAATTGCAATCCGAAGCAAATACCATTGCAAAAAAATATGCGACGGACAACGAAGCGAAGGAAAAGGGGCAAAAGGAAGAAAATGAGATTGTTGCATTAGATCAATCTTTTCATCAAATGCAGGATACCGTTGAGGATTACATCGCCAGACTGGAAAAAAAATCAGAGAAACAGAAAATGCTTCTGGCTGCCCTTGCACATGAAATGAAAACTCCGGTCACAGCGATTACGGGATATGCCTATGCGTTGAAGCATGCGAGACTGACGGAGGAACAGAGAAAGGAGGCCGTCTCCTTTGTGGATGAGGAGAGCAGGAGGCTGGAGCGGCTGTCTGTGAGGCTTACGGAGTTGATCTCGCTGGAGCATGAGGCAACGCTTGCAAGGGAAGAGATCGTGCTGGAGGAATGGGGGCGGCAGCTCGGACAGATCTTAGAACAGAAGGCAGAAACCTTGGAAGCGGAATCAAAGCTGCAATGGGAAATCGAAGTAGAACCGGAATCGGATGCGGATGCTGCTTCCACTGGCAGGCTCACAGGCGACAGGGATCTTTTGACGGTACTTGTGACAAATCTTTTTGATAATGCGCGAAAAGCCGGTGCGACAAAAATCACGGTGGCTCTTTCCGAAAACAGCATAAGGGTCACCGACAATGGCTGCGGTATTCCCAAAGAAGAGATGGAAAAGGTGACACAGCCCTTCTATCAGGGGGATGCCTCCAGAAAGCAGGAGGGCTTTGGTCTGGGACTGGCTCTTTGCAAAAAAATTGCGGATGTCCATGGCGGCAGGCTTTGTATCGAGAGTGAAGAAGGGAAAGGAAGCAGTTTTATCTTTTACAATTTTTTTACAACTCTCTGATGATTTCAGAACATCAGGAGAAGTAGACTATACTCGCGAACGAAATTAGTTGCCCATTGTAATCTTTCGCCGCGGTATATGCAGTTAAACTAAATGTTTCCTAAAGGACACCTTCGGTGTGTCTTCAGCAAACATTAAGGTTAACTAGTATAATTTTATAACAGTTCAGCCATAGCTGCGATCAGCCGTGAATATCAGTAAATCGGAAAAAGGAGATTCATCATGAAAAGAATATGGAAAAAGGTAAAAAAGGAAACCGCTCCCTTACGGAAGATGCTTGCGCTTGCACTGACCGCAAGTCTGGCAGGCGCACTTTGCGCATGCGCAAAAACACCCGATTCCAGTGTGGTCGCCCAGAAAAACAGCGACCGGCTCAGGGAGGAAGCGCAAAAGGAGCCGGACACAGAAAGTGCGTTAGGGGCAACTGCCCGGAAAGCGCCGGAGCATTACAATTACACCTGGAAAAATGCGGATGAGACGCTTGGGGTGACCGCGGACGCCGAGGTATGGCTGCCGGATCAGGATGCGATTCCCATGTATGAGGTGGAGGGTGCGGAGTTTTCGCAGGAGCTGGCCACAAAGATCTACAATTACTTTTTTGAGGGGAAGGAAACCTACCGGATGGAAGGCTCGGATCTGACAAAGGATAAGTGTCAGGAACGGATTTTGGAGCAGCAGGAATTGATCGCGCAAACCGAGGCGGATGATACCTTAAGTGAGGAAGAAAAGAATAATCTCTTGGAAGAGTATCGGAATCGCCTGACCTATTACCAGAGTATTTATGAAGATTTGCCGGAGGAATCTACGATACAAAAAATTCCGGTGGATGATACGTTGGTAAAAGCGGACAATATGCAGTCCATAGATGGTGCTGAGTCTTATTGGATTAACTGTCAGACCGATACAGAACATTTCATGCTCGTAAATTGGCCCAGGGATTCCTTCGGGTCGTCCGATCTGTCCTATTGGAGAAGAGGAGCGTATGAATATTCGGGGCAGCTAGGAGAGCAGCTTCTTTCTGACGCAGAGAAAAAAGAAGCCGGGGAGCAGATCGGTATTCCGTATTCGGAGGCAAAGGCGGATGCAGATGATTTTTTTGAAAGCATCGGGATAGAGGTGGAAGCAGTGGCTTCTTTTGCGGTCAAAGGAATCTTTAACGAACAGCAGGAGGATGTCATTTCAGGTGCGGATGAGGTCACCGCATTTCGCTTTGTCTATACAAGGGTTGTGGATGGGATACCTCTTGCAGCCACCTCATCCCATGAAGTGCCGGAGGAGCATGCGGCAGTGATGTGGTGCTATGAGCAGATTCAGGTCTATGTGGATCGGGACGGGATCGTGAGAACAGACTGGGAATTTCCGATCGATGTGAAGGAGACCGTATCGGACAATGTGGGAATCCTTTCCTTTGATGAAGCATCGGAAATCTTTGAGAAAATGATGCCCATTGTCTATGAGGGGGATCTGGATGAGCAGACGGACGATGTGCAATGGACGATTGATGTGGAGGTCAATCAGGTGAATCTGGCACTGATGCGTGTGCGGGATTCCGGCGGAAAGCGGACGGGAGTGCTGACTCCGGCGTGGGTGTTTTACGGAACGGTTACCAATCACTATTACACCGACAATGCGTATGAGGATACCGGTGGGGAGCAGGATTGGGACGTGGTGGAACCTGCGCCATGGATCGTGCTGGCAGTGAATGCGGTGGATGGCAGCATCATTGACGTGGTGGAAGGCTATTGATCATGGATGCTTGCAGTGTGGAATCTCAAAGGATTTCCTGCCGGTTGGAGGAAAATCTCATCGGTTCAAAAAAATTGGCCGGAAGAAAGGTACTGCGTTCGAATATGGCGCAGGCATGTAAAAGTCCGTCCTTTCTTCTGGCGGTGGCGGGAACCATGCTCGTCCTTGGAATCGGCGTGTTTACCGATCTGATCAAGGCGTTCCGCTCGGAGGAATTGTTAGAATGCGGATTTCACAGGACCTTGGTGGAGCACGCGATACAGTCAGATCCCTTTTTGTTTGCGTTATCGCTTGTGTGTGTGTTGCCGTATACCACCGCCTATCTGGATGATCGAAAAAGCGGGTTTATCAAGGCATATCTGCCGAGAACGGGCAGAAAAAATTACCTCGCAGGAAAAATGACAGCCTGTATGGTTTCGGGGGGACTGGCTCCGGTGCTTGGGATTTTGTTGGATCTGTTTGTGGCGGCGCTTGTTTTTTCGCCGATGGAGCTGGCAAAAGAGCCGGTTCCCTTCGACACGCAGACGCAGGCATGGATGCTTTCCTTTCTGCAGACCTTGCTTTTGGTGTTTTTATCCGGTGCATTCTGGGCCATGGCAGGCATGGCAGCGGCGGCAGTTACCTCCAGCAGATATATGGCATATGC
>JAFUTQ010000011.1 GCA_017484135.1 Lachnospiraceae bacterium | reverse complement strand
CCCATAGTAGGATGTCTCCGTCGTGGAACCCATCGCAAACTCGTCCATGTTTGTCTTGCCAACGATCACTGCTCCCGCTGCCTCTAATTTCTCCACTGCCGTTGCCGTAAACGTCGGCTTGAAATTACTTAAGATCTTCGAAGAACAGGTTGTCAGCATCCCACTCGTACACATATTGTCCTTGATTGCAACCGGAACACCCGCTAAAGGCCCGGTCAGGGTTCCATCGTCAATTCCCTTCTGAACTTCTTGCGCCCGTTTTAATGCTCCCTCGCGGTCAACCGTGACAAAAGCGTTAATCTCCTTTTCCTTCGCCTCAATGCTGTCTAAGAATGCGGTCGCGGCCTCCACAGCGGATATCTCTTTTTCCTTTATCTTCTTGCCGAGTTCTACGGCAGTCATGCTCAAATCCATGCTAAACTCCTTTCTATGTTTCCAGCGCTATTTTCCTGTCAGGAATCCTTCCACTAATCAAATGTCTTCGGCACCTTATATGCCCCCTCTTTCTTCTCCGGTGCATTCAAAAGCATATTGTCCCGGTCATCCCCATTCGTGACAACATCCTCTCGAAACACATTATGCACAGAAAAGGTATGGCTCATCGGCTCTACCCCTTCCGTATCCAGTTCATTCAGCTTTCCAACATACTCCAACATATTGGACATGTCCTTTTTCGCCTGTTCTTTCTCCTCATCGGAAAGCTCCAGCTTTGCAAGAATTCCCACATACTCAATTGTCTCATCTGTGATCTGCATTTTCCTACCTCCTAATTATCTTCCTAATACAAAAAATCCCAAAGCCACAAAGCTCTGGGACGAATCTACTAATTCCGCGGTACCACCCATATTGATATTCCCCTGCTGACCGATTCCGGTCATTCCATGCAATATCCTCTCAACCACTTAACGCGTGTAACGGGTTTACCTACTCCCTGTTCCGTCTCCTTCCCTGCCTTTACAAGATAGGTTGATATTAGCATAAAAGCTAAAAAAAAGCAAGCACCGGTTTAAATGCCGGGTGTTTCATTCAGCCAGTCCGAACTATGCAACATAGTCTGCCTCCCTGTTCTTTTTATCCCAATATCTCTCTATACACCCGAAACACATTTTGGTACAGAATCTTATCAATCTCACTCTCATGAAATCCATACCTTGCAAATTCCGCTGCCAGTTTCGGTATGCCATCTGCCCCCGAAAGCTCCGGGTGTGGCGGAATCCCGTCAAAATCGCTGCCAAGTCCGACACAGTCTATGCCCCCGATATCCGCCATATGCCTTGCATGCTTCGCAATATCCTTAAGGCTGGCATATCCTCCCTCCTTCGGTCGCCTCCCCACTCTTTCCTGCTCATCCAACGGATGATCCCGCAGGAAATCTGCGCAGTAATTAAGTCCTGTCACACCGCCCCGCTCTGCCAGCCTCCGGATCATATCATCCGTCAGGTTCCTGACCCATGGACAGATCGCTCTCGCATTGGAGTGACTTGCCACAAACGGACGTTTCGTGTATCTTAATACATCATAGAATCCCGCATCCGATAAGTGGGATACATCGACTATCATCCCAATCTTCTCCATCTCCTGCACAAACCGGATTCCGATCTCCGTCAGTCCATTTTCCGTATCCGGCGTGTAGAAGTCTCTCTGAATACTGTAATTGGGATATCCCAGCTCATTGGGAAAATTCCATGTCAGTGTCATCATGCGGACTCCCTGCTCATACAGATAATGCAGATTGTCAAGTTTACCCTCGCAGACACCTCCCTCTTCCACTGTAAGAAGCGCTGAGAGCCTGCCCTCTGCCTCATTTCTCAGAATATCCTCTGTGGCTTCAACCTGGGTGATCTGTCCTTCATTTGCCTCCATCTGCTCCTTAAATACGGCAAGCATTTTTTTCACCCGTGCAAACGGACTTTCCCCCTCCTTCTTTTCTACAAAAAGAGCAAAATTCTGTTCGATGTATCCACCCTTCCTGAGCTTTTTCAGATCCACCATGAGGTCATTTTCTCTTAAGGAAATCTCCCTCCCCTGTTCCTTCGCTGCAAGAAGCTCACATATCGTATCACAGTGCATATCGATCACTTTCATACACATACTCCCTTCCAGGTTCCATGTTCCATTCTATTTCATTCCACTGCATAACATGACAGAACGGGAGCTTTCAGTGTCACCCTATCATAATCAGAACCACCGGCTTAGCCGGTGG
>JAFUTQ010000010.1 GCA_017484135.1 Lachnospiraceae bacterium | reverse complement strand
CAAAATTCCGGCAACGTGCTATACTATTTAAAGATGCAAAGCATCATACCCCTATGGAAGCATAGCTCAGCCGGGATGAGCGTTCGCCTCACACGCGAAAGGTCAGGAGTTCGAGCCTCCTTGCTTCCATTTTTTATTGGAGTTTCGTAAAGCCTTGTATTTGCTGAGTGTGCAGTAAACACAAGGCTTTTCACGTTTTTATGAATACTTTATTTTTCCTGGATCAATTTCTGTCTATTCCGAGGACCACAACAGCACACGCTGCATTATAGGTTATGGGATTGATCGATATGCGGCGGACATATGCATGTACCACGTTTTCATTATTCTTATCCGTATCATCCAGAAAGATACGGCCGCCCTCTTTTGCACATTTTCTCAGCACGTCCGCAAAAGAATTTCCGGAACCGTTGCTGAACATAGCAAAAGGTACCTTTCCGAAATAAGACGACCAAGTCTGCACAGGGACTGTTTCCTCGCCAAAGAAATAGTTTTCCACAAAAATGCGGTACGAATTATTGCATCTCACGATCCGCATACCATCGTCATCTATTTCAACAACCGCCATGGGCAGGGTATCATTTTACAGTAGAAATATCCTTGGCGTTTTGTACAGCTGGCCTCCTTCAGGAATTCTACCTGCTCGACTGTTTCCCTTTTCCGAAATACCTTACCAGAAGCTCGGCAAAAGCTACACTCATTTCACCGCGTTTTCAGCATACAATAAAGGGATTATAAATACAAATCCTCTATCGTGATCTTTACAGTATTCGGTATGTCCTCTTTATCGAACCATTTTGTAAAACCACTCAATGAGAACAGCAAAAATTGGGTAACATGATAATTTCCAGAGAGCAGTTTTGATCTTCTCACAAGAGTCTCATATATCTCTTTATCAATCTTTTCGTTTTTAAACTTACATTCACCTATAACAGCCGTCTTATCTACGGAAGATATACCTACCACATCAATATCTGCCGACTGGGTATATCTTTTCCCTTCCTCATCCGTAACCTGCTCCACGCCCCACCAGGTTCCTGTCTGTGTCAGGAACGAACCATATGCTCCTTTTATTCCCTGTTCCTGCGTGTAATAACGACACATTTCTTCAAAAACGCTCCCCATAAAAGAGTGTATCTGCGGTTTAACAACTTTTTCGTAATATGCCTGTCCCTGTCCCATCTCTATAACACTTACTGCTTTCGGAATAAACTGGTACCAGAATTTAAACATGTGGTCTTTTAATACATACTGCGTTTTTTTCTTGTTCTTTTCCTCGGTTATACAGTTCTTTTTTTCCACCAGACCAACATCGATCAATTTCTCAAGTGAGTACAAAACCGTTGTATCCTTTTCGTGTACTTTTGATGCTATATTATTTAATGCATTCTCACCGGAAGCTACCTGCTCAATTATATTGTTTACAAGAGTCACGTCTAAAAATTCCTGGATCAGGAGATTCTTTGTCTCATCAAACATATAACCATCCGCATTGAAGAACAGCCTTATAATATTTTCATCAAGACTCTTCCCCGCATCAAAAAGTGAAAGATATTTGGCGATCCCTCCTGTAACCCCGTAACAGATTGCTTTTTCTTCTGCAGAATAATCAGGAACAAATAAGGCAGAATCCCTATAATTAAATGCTTCCAGTTTTATCTGCGAGTCACGTCTTCCAAATATGGGACTTTTTTCACTGAGTACCTTCTTTTCCATAAAGCTTAATGCAGATCCGCATAGTATTACCATCATGTTCCTATCAGTCCACTGCGTATCAATGTACTTTTGAAGAACAGACAAAAGTGCCTCGTCTTTCTCTGCCCAATACGGCAGCTCGTCGATCACCAGTATCGTTTTTTTATCATCACAAACTTTATTCGTAATGACATCAAACACACTCTCTATCGTTGAAAAGGTCGCCGCACTCATAGCCGGATCAAGCACATCCAGCACCTGCTTGGAAAACAGTTCAAGATTCCTTTCTGCCCCGACTTTTGTAGCTGTGTAAAAAATGACCTTTTTCCCTTTGATGAATTCTTTGATCAAAGTCGATTTCCCCACCCTCCGGCGTCCATATATAATGGTCATTCCAAAACCGCTTTTTTCGTATACATCTTTTAAAGCTTTCAGTTCACGTTCTCTTCCTACAAACATCTAGCATTCCTCTCAGTTCAAATTTATTTCATTCAAATCAATTTCATTAAAATTGATTTGAATATAATATATCGCAGTTTTTCTTTTTTTACAAGTCTTTTTTTGAGCTATCGTTCTGATTAATCTCTATCAGATAGTATCTCCCAAAATGCAACCGCACTTGCCGCCGCTACATTCAATGAATCTACGCCGTTCTGCATCGGGATCATCACGCAATGATCACAGTCCGCTAAGATTCGGTCGGAAATACCATGATCCTCATTTCCCAAAATGACCGCCTTCCTGAAAACACACGAAGAGATCTCGTCCAGTTTCTCTGCGTTTTCCGCGAGCGCCAACGCAAAGGTTTCAAACCCTCTCGCCTTCAGCTTTTCTACCACTGTCCCATCCACAAAGGTCCAGGCAATCTGAAAGACGCTCCCCATACTCACCCTGGCCGCACGACGATACAGCGGATCGGCACACCCCGCTGTCAACAGCACGGCATCCGCCCCCAGCGCAGCCGCCGAACGGAAGATTGCCCCCACATTCGTCGGATTCTCCACATCATCCAACACCACGATACGCTCACTGTGGCGAAGAATATCTTCCACATCCCGCAACGGCTTCCGCCTCATCGCCATAAGGATACCGCCGGTCAGGGAATAACCCGTCACGGACCTCATCCTGTCATATGCCGCCGCATATACCGGAATGTCATACTGCCCTGCCATCGCCTGTACCTCGGCAAGCCTGGACTCCTCACACAATGCAGACAACGGCTCATATCCGGCTTTTAACGCCCTGCCTATGACCTTCTCACTCTCACAGATAAAAACGCCCTCGTCCGGTTCAAATAGGGTTTTCACCTGCCGCTCATTTAAGCGGGTATAGATTTCCAATTCAGGGATTTCAAGATCTGCTGTCTGAATCATTTTCATTTGCTACCTCTTCCATATGGCATGCTCCATCACAAAGTCTCTGCTCCTTAGACAAAGGATATCACGAAATCTCTTTATAATAAAGCATGAAATATTTGCGGTTATCCGCATTTTTTTCACGCTTCCATCGGCTCCGATAGCGAAACCCTGATGGATCCGTTTAATTTTGTATATTTTATTTCTGCTCTGCACACCCTATTATCAAATGGAAAGGAAGGTCATATGAAAATGAAAAAAGAAAAAGAAGATATCCTGACAACTCCCAACGGACTTCCGCCCGCAAATTCCTACGATGACGGAAATATTCCCAGGGAAGATTTGCCGCAGGATGAGATTTATGAATCAAAAAAGCGCCCGGATCAGGACGAATAGTATTGGCAGGAAGCCCTTGCCGGCCCGTCATTTCCGGACTCGTACTGTGCGCGGAAATCCATATTGATATCCCGGATTTCCCGCTTTCCGTCAATGTAATCCTGATACATTTCTGCAAGGCCAGCCATACAGCCATCACAGGAACTGTTTATATTTCCGATGGATTCCGCGACAATCCGTTCCCGTTCTTCTCTTGAAGTGTCTTTAATCAATATACTCATTTGCTATTTTTCCTTTAATAAT
>JAFUTQ010000081.1 GCA_017484135.1 Lachnospiraceae bacterium | reverse complement strand
ACCATGCAGGAGGTTGTGGACAGACTGGCGGAGGAACACGACTGGTCGGACAGCGTATCCAACCTTTCTGCAAAGCTCCAAAGAGAGAGCATCCGCTACAAAGAGGTCATCGAGCTTGCCGATGTGCTGGGCTATGACATCGTGTGGCAGAAACGGAGGGAGCGATGATGCGGCGTATCTTATCCCCTCGCAGCTCCCGTCCCCATAGGAAGTGCCGCAGTGCTTCCTATGGACTGGCAGTGAATACAATCGGCAAAACTGCGGATTGTTCGCTGCCGCTGTCTGCAAGGGATTGTGGTGCAATTCCGCTGGCAGACAGGCTGGACAAGAGAAAAAGGCCGGGGACATTTTTCGGACTGGACAGCAGAGGTCACCGCAGTGACCGCACCCCCTCTCCGGAGGAGCCCTCGGAGAGCCCACGGCACTTTGCAGCCAGTATGGATGAAAGTGTAATAGTGGGTTATTACACTTTGAAAAAGTGCCTCTCGAAAGCCCCTCGTCCCTCGCAAATCCTCTCGGAAAGGAGCATGACCCATGGCAAGAAATGATGGAATTGACCGCACCGTTGCCCGCCATCAGGACATTGAAACTGCCGATGATCTGGCAAAGGTGCAGGAACACAATGAACGGGAAAAAGACAGTTACAGCAATCAGGACATCGTGCCGGAGCGTTCTTCTCTGAACATTCATTTCAAAGAGCCGACTGCCGGTTACGAAGAAATGTTTACCCAGATGGAACAGGACAAGGTGATCTCTACCAGAGGTCTGAAAGCGGATGCCGTGAAATACGGTGAGCTGGTTTTCGATGTGAACTCCGCTTACTTTTACAATCACGGCGGCTATGAATTTGCCAAACAGTTTTATGCCGATGCTTATAAAGCTGCCGTGGAGGTTGTGGGCGGAGAGCAGTATATTCTCTCCGCCGTCATGCACGCCGATGAGCGCAATCAGGCAATGTCCGAAGCTCTTGGCGAGGATGTGTACCACTACCACCTCCATGTGGTCTATATCCCGGTGGTGGAAAAACAGATTCTCTGGTCGAAGCGGTGCAAGGATGAAGCCCTCCGGGGAACAGTCAAGGAAACGATCATGCAGGTCAGCCGCAGTAAGAAATGGAAATCCAAACCCGTTCTTGACGGGGACGGCAATCCCATGCTGAACACAAAAGGTAAAAAGATTTTGAAGTCATCCTACAGTGTGTTGCAGGATGACTTTTTCAATTTCATGCAAGCTGCCGGATACACCGATGTGGAGCGTGGAGAGCGTGGCAGCACCGAGGAACATCTGACCGTTACCCAGTTTAAGGTGCAAGCGGAAACCCAGCGTTTGGAAGCTGTGACAGCACAGGTGGCACAATCGGAGCAGACATTGGCGGATACCCAATTCGCTGTGGAGAAACAAGAAAAGAAACTGAAAGCTCTGCAAAAGGAAACCAAGACAGCAAAGACGGTAGCAATGACCGTGCAGGATATTGAAGCGATGGGTAAGAAAAATTCCTTTACCGGAAATGTCACCCTCACAGCAGACCAGTGCGATACCCTGAAACGGTACGCAACAAACGGAATTATCTTCAATGCTGAGAATGATCGCCTGAAAGAAAAATTGGCTTCCGCTGTAAAATCCGCTTCCATCTGGAAACAGCGGCATGATGAACTGGACGAAAAATATCAAGCACTGAAAGAAAAAGCCCAGCCCTATCTGGATGCGTTGGAAATCGCAGCAGAACGGGTCAGGGCTTTTCTTTCTGCCATCCTCGCCAGAGGAAAGGAAACTCGTGAACACACAATCCCTGCCCACAAGCACGGACGGGATATGGAACTTTAATTTATGGAGGATTTGCCTATTGACTAAATATTATGAGGAAACAAAATATAATGCGGCATTTGACCGCTGTGTGGATGTAATGACCCGGTTGATTCAAAAGTATGGTCATCAGGTCTTGGAAAATAAAGAAGCGGATGCTCTGAAAGAAACGGAGTGTTCCGACGATGATAAACAAGCGCAGCCTTTGAATAAACAAGCTGCGTAAAAATTTGCAATTTACACGTTGCGTACTTAGAGTAGCTATGCTATAATAAGTACGCAACGTGTATTTTTGTTTTATGGAGAAAATCAAATGGATAGTAAAAACAGAATTATAAAGTTGCGGGAAAGCACAGGCATGAACCGGAAGGACTTCTGCAAATGTGTCCATATCCCATATCGCACCATGACGGAGTGGGAACTGGATAATCGCCATGCACCGGACTATGTCCTTTGGCTTTTGGAGTATTATGTCCGCAACGAAGGATTGATGGTAAAGGAAATGGATGAGGGAGGTGGCGATTCTGAAAAAGAAGCAAATTAAATGTTATCTATATACAAGAGTGTCCACCGCCATACAGGTTGATGGGTACAGCTTGGATGCCCAGCGAGATAAGCTGCGGAAATATGCGGCATACGAGGATATGGTTATTGCCGGAGAGTATTCTGACGAGGGATTTTCCGGAAAGAATATCCAAGGACGGCAGGAGTTCCAGCGGATGCTGAACGACATTCAAGATGGAAAAGATGGCGTTTCTTATGTACTCGTCTTTAAGCTCTCCCGGTTTGGCAGAAATGCAGCAGATGTTTTGAACTCCTTGCAGCTCATGCAGGATTTTGGAGTCAATCTGATTTGCGTAGAAGATGGCATTGACAGCTCCAAGGATGCCGGTAAGCTGATGATTTCGGTACTGTCTGCGGTTGCGGAGATTGAGCGAGAGAATATCCGAACACAGACAATGGCAGGACGAGAGCAAAAGGCTCGTGAGGGTAAGTGGAACGGCGGCTTTGCTCCCTATGGCTACAAGCTGGAAAACGGTAATCTCGTCATTGCTGAAGATGAGGTTGAAGTTATCCGTGTCATCTATGACCGCTATATCCACACCAGCGATGGTGTTGCCGGAGTTGCCAAATATCTGAACCGGAATGGCTATGTAAAGAAGCTGCGGCAGAACAATACCATTCCCGGATTTTCGAGGGACTTTGTGCTGGATGTGCTTGACAATCCTGTTTATATGGGTAAAATCGCTTATGGCAGACGGAGAACCGAAAAGAAACAGGGTACGAGAAATGAAATGCACGTGGTTGAGCAATCGGAGTTCCCTATCTACGAGGGTCAGCATGAAGCTATCATATCCGAAGAAGATTGGGCACTGGCACAGGATAAACGTAAGCTCAATTCCTTTAAGCGGGAAAAGGTGAATAATCCAGACCATGCACACATCCTGTCCGGCATCCTGAAATGTCCATGCTGCGGCAAAAGTATGTACGGCAATATTGCCAAAGCTCATAGCAAGGACAAGAAAACAAGGTATTATTACTACTGCAAAAACACGGTCACAGCCACGGGACATGAATGCAGCTTCCGGCTCAACATTGAGCAAACGGAAATCAATAAAATGGTGGCAAAAATCATTTCTGCTATGGTCAACAAGCCTCGGTTTGTGGAAGCAATTAAAGCGAAGATCGGAACGGCTGTTGATACAGCAGATATGGAAAAACAAGTTGCTGTTCTGCAAGGGCAGTTAAAGCAGGTTTTAGGTACAAAAGGTCGATTGGAGCGTCAGATGGACACCTTAGACATTAACGATGCCCATTATGACAGAAAAATTTTGGATTTGCAGCGCCGTTATGATGAACAGTATGATATGATAGGTGAAATCGAAGCGCAGATTGACGAGCTGCAAAATCAGATCCGCAGCATCAGACAAGAGAAAATTTCCGGTGATAATATCTATCAGCTTTTATTGGCGTTTGATGAAGTCTACAATTCTGCAACGGAAGCGGAGCAGAAAGAGTTTATGAAAGCCTTTATTGAGCGAATCGATATGTTTCCGGAAAAGAGGAAGGACGGCTGTTGGATTAAAAACATTGTGTTCAATTTCCCTGTGCCGATTGACGGCGAGGAAGTGAAAGAACTTCCCTTGGAATATGGGACAACAGTCGAGTGCGTAGTATTGATGTCACGAGTTCAGAAGTAAGGCGCGAAAAAGTGCTTGATT
>JAFUTQ010000080.1 GCA_017484135.1 Lachnospiraceae bacterium | reverse complement strand
TCAGCTTTTAAACGTGAAAAATCAGAATCTTTATACTGACAAATTTACTCTTGATGTGCTATCATTAAATCAACTTCAATTGGCAACTGACGAAGATCTCTTCTGGAACATCGATCAGTGGTCAAAACTATTCAAGGCAACTACATGGGAGGATATCAAGATGATTTCAGAAAATGATACATCACTTCAATCCGCCTCAGCTACCCTGTATAAACTGAATGCGGACGAACTCGTCCGGGAGCAATGCCGGGCACGGGAAGATTATTACCGTTTAATGAATACCCATAAACACAAAATGCAGCTGCTTGAGGACGAGCTGGCGGAGAAAGACGCTTCCCTGGCAGAGAAAGACGCGTTAATTCAAGCCTTAGAGGAAAAACTGAAAAGGTACGAAGCTTAGAGTTTGTAATTTTCCTCCTGCATTCCCACAAATTCCCCGTTTTTTTATACATATTGATCCCTTTTTCATAAAATCTTAATTTATTTTTATAAAAGTTCACTGTTGATTTTTCGCAGAAATGAGGCTATTCTTTCTAGTTGAATAGAGAGGGATTATAAATATGAAGAAAATATTTCAAAAAGCCGCAACTCTTACCACACCGTTGAAAAATAAAATTACCGCATACAAAACCCGTGAAAAAAAACCGCACCCGCATGTGGAGAAGGCTGTAAAAATCATGAATCAATTCTCCGTTTTATTCCATGCGCTGCTGGCATGTACACTGGTATTTGTAATCGAGAGCCTGTCAAGGCACAGTGTGTTTTCCGCTTTTGCATTTATCGGGAAACACACTTGGGCATATCTGTACAATTCCTTTATTGTATTCGCCAGCTTATCCATCGTATATCTGGCAAGAAGACGCGTGCTGACGCGTATTGTCATCAGCTTCTTCTGGCTGTTTCTCGGGCTGATTAACGGGGTTGTTTTGTCCAATCGTGTCACTCCGTTTGGCTTTACGGATCTAAAGTGTATCTCCGATTTGTTTGCGATGCAGAACACCCAGTACTTTACCGCAAAGGAAGCGACTGCGGTCGTGATTTTTGTTGTGATCTTTCTCCTGTTTTGTATCTGCCTGTTCCTTTACGGTCCGAAATTTCAGGGAAAAATGCACAGACTATACAGCCTGCTGCTCGTGATTGCTACTGCCTCTCTCCTTCCGTTAACCACAAAGGCTGCACAGTCCTCGAATGTGGTGGATTCCTACTTTTCGAACATTGCGCAGGGATATGAGGATTACGGCTTTATCTATGGCTTTTCCTCCAGTGTGGTAGACCGGGGCATGAACCAGCCGCGCAGCTACAGCGAGGAACACATTCATACCATTGAAGCACAGGTTTCATCCTCCATCAGCGAGACACCGGCTGCAGCAACCACGTATGCTGACGCCGAGACGCCGAATATGATCGTGATTTTGCTGGAATCCTTTATTGACCCTTATGAGGTGGATTATCTGGAGCTGTCTGAGGATCCGATTCCGAATTTCCGCAGTCTCTCCGAAAATTACTCCTCGGGATATCTGACAGTCCCGGTGGTAGGCGCAGGAACCTCCAATACCGAATTTGAAGTATTGACCGGCATGAGCATGCGCTATTTCGGCACCGGAGAATATCCGCACAAAACGATTTTAAAGCAGACCGACTGCGAAAGCATCGCCTCCGATTTAAGCGCCATTGGTTACGGCACCCATGTCGTTCACAACAACGGCGGCAATTTTTACAGCCGTGCCAACGCGTTTTCCATGATGGGCTTTGATACCTTTACCAGCAAGGAATGTATCAACATTCAGGAGTATACTCCGCTGGGGAGCTGGCCTACCGACGATATTCTGATCAGCGAAACTATGAAAGCTCTGGATGCCACACCTGATCAGGCGGATCTGGTGTACACGATTACCGTACAGGGGCATGGAAATTATCCTACGGAAAAAATTCTGGAGAATCCGGAAATCCTTGTGACCGGAGCACCTACCGAGGAACAGAATAATCAGTGGGAATATTATGTAAATATGATTCATGAGGTGGATAAATTTATCGCAAATCTGACTGCCGAGCTTGAAGCCCGGGATGAGGATACGATCGTGGTAATGTTTGGCGACCATCTGCCTACCATGGGGCTTGCGGATGAAAACATGGCCAGCGGCAGCATTTTCAAAACAAAATACGCCACATGGAACAACTTTGATCTGCCGAAGCGGGATGCTGATCTCGCCGCATATCAGCTTCTGGCAGACATCACGGATCAGCTGAATATCCATACCGGAACCATGTTTACCTATACTCAGAGCCGGAGAAATTCCCAGGACTATTACGACGGTCTGGAAAATCTGCAGTACGATCTGCTTTACGGCAAGCGTTTTGCTTACGACGGAACAGACAAATACCCTGCCACCGATCTGGTAATGGGAATCGATGAGGTGTCCATTACCCGTGTCTGGAAGACCTCCGATAACAAGCTTTGTATCTATGGAGAAAACTTTACTCCATGGACGAAGATTTTTGTCAATGGAGAAAAGGTATCCACCACCTTCGTGTCCGGCACCATGCTGCGTATCAGCGCAGATCAGCTGGAGAATGGCGATATTCTGACCGCCAACATCATGGGCTCCGGAAACACAATTTTCCGCAGCTCCAATGATTACAGCTACACAAAAGCGGAGACTACTCCAAGCAACGAGTAGTCTCCGTCATAACAGTTCTCTCATCTACTGCAATTTCTTCATCTGATTCAGCGGCCAGTAACGGCACCATGCCTTTCCGAGAATCTTATCCTTTTCCACATAGGAATTTGCCCAGAATCTGGCATCCCAGGAGCTGTTCCGGTTATCCCCCAAAACCAAATAGGAATCCTCAGGCACCTCAAACTCAAAATAGCCTGTGGACACCGTCCACTCCTCTTTCAGATACCCCTCAACCAACGGCATATCATCAATATAGATGGTCGCGTCGTCAATAATGATTTTCTCTCCGGGAAGTCCGATGACCCGCTTGACATAAATCTGTGTCTCGTCATCCGGATAGTGGAAAATAATGATATCGCCACGCTTTGGATTCGCGGAACGATATGCAAGCCTGCTCCCGATCAGCTTGTCTCCCGGCATAATCGTATTTTCCATCGATCCCGTGGGAACCTCTGCATTGATAAAAATGACTCTGTTTAGAAAAAGAGAAAACAAAATTGCCAATCCGATGACTGCAACCCAGCTAAACAGCTCTTTCATGATAAAAATCATCTTCTGATCCTGTTTCTCAGGTTGTTTTTCTTCTGATTTCATATGTCTGCCTCCAAACTCATAACATTGACCCCATATTTTCTTATTATACATGATAGAGTTTGGAATTGCTACTGTTTTTGTGTAAATTCTCCGCTGCAGCCAAATGCAGCTCCTCTTTTAAGCTGATTGTTTCTCTTGGCTCTTTATGTGGACAAACTGACGACTATCTCTACATGGACACTGTGACAAAATTGATCCACAACCGCAACCCTCTCCACCTGAAACCCTTTCCCGACAAGTATCTTCACATCTCTTGCAAGTGTTGCAGGATCACAGCTTACATACACCAGTCTCTCCGGTGACATAGCTGCTATGGTATCCAGCAGCAGAGGATCACACCCCTTTCTCGGCGGATCCACCACGATCACATCCGGCTTGATCCCCTCTTCCCGATACAGCTTTGGCACAATCTCTTCTGCCTTTCCGCAGTAGAACTCTGTATTGCTTAAATGATTTAATTTCGCATTTTTCTTTGCATCCTGTATCGCCTGAGGCACAATCTCAACGCCGTATACCTTTTTTGCTTTTTGCGCAAGAAAAAGTGAGATCGTCCCTATCCCACAGTACATGTCCCACACAATTTCATTGCCTGTAAGGGCTGCATAGGAAAGAGCTTTCTCATACAAAACCTTTGTCTGCACGGGATTGACCTGAAAAAAAGACTGCGGTGACACATGAAAACGGATATCTCCGATCATATCTGTGATATATTCCTCGCCAAATATGGTGATCGTCTGGTCTCCCAGTATTCGGTTTGTCTTTTCCCGATTGATATTCAGGCTCAAATTCTTAAGCGCTACCTTCTTATCATCCGAGCAATTCTTCCCTTGATCCGGCCCGATATCACCCTCCCGCAACCTGTTACAACGGAGGTTATATTCTTCCACCGCGCGCATTACAACACAGATCAGTTCTTCCTTTCTCTCGCGGTCCTTCACCGGATCCCTGCCAAGCCCCTCCCCATTGATCACAAGACATACACTGAGCTCGCCGGTTGCGTATCCGACTCTGGTCACGATATGCCGAAGCAGCCCCGTATGCTGTTCTTCCCGATAGACAAAGCCCGGATCCTGGCTGAAATTTTTGCCGATCCATTCACGAAGATTCTTTATCAGACAGGTATTGACTCTGTGTCCTGTGGCACATGCATCAAGATCAACGATCGAATGGGTTCTCCCTGCATAAAACCCGATTTTTACATTCCCATCCGAATCAACTCCGACCGGAAATTGCATTTTATTTCTATAGTGATAGGGACAAGTCATGCCATAGACCGGCTCCATAAGTCTTTCCGCATCCGCCAGACCACCGATCCGCTCCAGACAGTTTTTTACCTTATTGAATTTATAGGCAAGCTGCTTCTCATAGGACATATGCATGATGCTGCAGCCGCCACAGCTTCTCGCTTTGGAACACAAAGCCTCCACCCGATCCGGTGAAGGCATAAGAATATCCATAAGTCTTGCATAGACATAATTTTTCTTAACTTTAATGATCTTAACGCGAACGACATCCCCCACCACCGTATCCTTCACGAACACCGTGATTCCTTTCTTCGAATCAGCATCCGGGCTCTCCGCATAAATATGTCCGATTCCTTCCCCATCCGAACCGATGTCTTCAATTGTGACCTGATATGTTTCATTTTTATTCATGATTTCTCTTTACGGAAAAATTTTTCCAGATTTGTGAGCAGTTGCTCCTTATTGACATCCTTTAATATATAGCCATCCGGCTTCAGCTTCATCACCTTCATGATACTCTCCCGGTCGCTCTTGCTGGTCAAGAACATAATCGGAATATCCTTTGAAAACTGTTCGCTTTTGAGCATTTCAAACATCTGTAAACCGGAAACGACGGGCATCTCATAATCTAACAGTATCAGGTCAACGTTGTTTCTGGCAAGCCAGGTAATTGCCTGCATTCCGGACTTTGCCATGCCAACCCGGTAATCATTCTTCAGCCACCCGTACAGAAGCTGCAGAAAGCTCGCGTCATCGTCAACGAGAAGAATACTTTTGTTTCTGCCCTCAGCCTCTCCCTTGTTCATAAGAGCATCCAGCTTTGCTGTAAAGGCCGTGACATCGAGCGGTCTCTCCACAATATCTGCCCAGAGATGCGACGGGATATACGCGGATACGGCATTGATCTCCTCTTTCACGCCAATCAGAACCATCTTTTTTCCCTTTTCCATGCACGAATCCTTCAGATATGCCATAACGTCCTGTTTTTCCAACAATGTATTATCCGCGAACAAAACCACAACATCCGCGCTCTCCTCATGGGGTGCAATATTTTTTATGTCAAATCCCGATTCTTCGACGGTATACCCTTCCTTTTTCAGGTTTGTCACAAGGGCATTGATCATAAAGGTCAGCTTTTCCCCCAAAATCAAAACGTTGCAATTATTCATAATGAATTCCCTTTCTACGCATACAATTCATCTATTTTCTGAATCAACTCACCCCAGTTTAAGCTGTAAACAAGCGACTCTATCGTATGCCCGCTCTCTTTCATTTCCTCTGTAAGCTTATAGCTTTTTATGGACTCCAAAACCGCAACCGCATTGTCATAATCCATCGTATGCGCAAAATCCTTTAGCGCATTTAACGCATCAAACCACATTTCCTCCGACAACTCCGGCAGCTCGTTATCCTGTTCCGTCTCATTTGCAATCTCCGTATCCTCGTAGCTTTCATATAGCTTTAGGAACTCGTCCGTCTGCGCGGTTATCTTCTCCAGATCATTTCCGTCTCCTGCTTCCTCAAGCTCTCTTGCAAATTCCGACAGCTTTTGTGCGCCCACGATTCTTGCGGAGCTTTTAATCGCATGCACTTCAATCGTGTACGTCTTGATATCCTCTTCCTCCAGCGCTTTTCGAATCATAGCTGCCCGGTTTCTAATCTCATCCCGGAAGGTTCTCAGCACCTTTTGATAAGCCTCCTCGGAGCCACAGTTTTTGATTCCCTCCGCAGTATTTAACGGAGTGTCCTCCCCTCCATCCGGGGGATCCGCTTCCGTCTGATCGACTACATGATCCGGCGGATCTGCTTCCGTCTGATCTGCGTTATCCGGAATGTGCTTTTCGGAAGCCTCCGCTATTTTTATCTTATCTCCCGGCAGATACATGAGCAGCAGCCTTTCCAGTCGTTCTCCGTCAATGGGCTTCGTAATATAGTCATCAAAGCCCTCGTTTAAGAATTTCTCTCTGGAGCCTGATATGGCATTTGCGGTAAAGGCAATGACCGGAGTGTCCTTATTTGCATTCGGCTCAAGCTCCTTTAACCGTCTGCGCGTTTCGATTCCATCCATCTCCGGCATACGGTAATCCAGAAAAATCAGATCATAGCGTGTATCTGCAGCATACTGCAGACATTCCGCACCGCTGTATGCCTCATCGATCATTACGCCGGTTCTTTTCAGCAGTTCTCTCACCACCACAAGGTTCATGGGTGTATCATCAACAACCAGTATTTTTGCATCCGGTGCACGGAATATTTCCTGATCTTTTTTTGAATAATTTTTGATGGATTCCATTCTGTGGTCAAAGTTTCCGATCCCAACATCCTCAAGAATCTTCTGCGGCAGGCTGATGGAAAATACCGAGCCCTTTCCATAGGTACTCTCCACCTTTACCGTGCCGTTCATATGCTTTAAGAGCTGACTGGTGATGGCAAGTCCCAATCCGCTTCCCTCAATCGTTTTTGTTTTATCCAGATCCACCCGTTTGAATTTTTCAAACAGCTTGTCGATATCCTCCTCACGGATTCCGATCCCGGTATCCTTAACAGCTACGAGAAGATTCATTTTCTTCTCGTCCAGCTTCTCATAGCTTACCTTCAGTGCAACGCTGCCCTGCTTGGTATACTTGACGGCATTGTTCAAAAGATTAATTATGATCTGTCTGAGGTGAATCTCATCTCCGTACAGATTTTCCGGTGTGGACGGTTCCACATCCACCAGCAGTTTCAGATGCTTCTTATCCGCTTTGAGCTTGATCATATTCAGCACATCGGAAAGCAGGGAGGACAGCTCGTAGGCATGCTCCACGATCTCTACATTTCCCGCCTCGATCTTTGAGAAGTCAAGAATATCATTGATCAGCGAAAGCAGGGTTCTTCCCGCCCCCTCTATGTTTCTGGCGTACTCAATGATCTTTTTATCATCACTCTCCCGCAGGATCATCTCATCCATGCCGAGCACTGCGTTAATAGGCGTTCGTATCTCATGTGACATATTTGCAAGGAAATTACTCATCGCCTCGCTTGCCGCCAATGCCTTTTGCTCCTCAAATCTTGCAAGCTGCGTTGCCTTGAGGATTCCGATAAATTCATTCTGTGAAATCGGATTGGAAAAATAATATCCCTGAAGATAATCGACCCCAAATTTGCCCACAAGCTCAATCTGCAGCCTGTTCTCTACGCCGGTTATAAGGATCTTTTTGCCCATCCGTTTGATCATGGCAACCAGACTGTCCATAATGACCTGTCCCATCTCTGACTGCTCCGCCTCCCAGAGAAGCGTCCGGTCAATCTTGATGATATCCACATCCAGCAGCAGCATCATATGAATATTGGAATACCCGATGCCATAGTCATCCACCGTAAAGCGGAAGCCATGCGCCTTTAGCTTTGCGACAAATTCTTTCAGCGAATCAAAATCTGCTGTCGCTGCGGACTCCGTGATTTCAAATGCCAGCTTCGATGGCGCAATATCATATTTTGACACCATGTCAATAATCCGATCCGCATAGGTCGGCTGAATACACTGAACAACAGAAAGGTTCACATTTAAGGTTTCAATTCCCATCTCCGTAGGAATCCCGCTTTTGAGAAATTTGCACACTTCATCCAGAACGAAGTCCCCAAGCTCAAAAATCATGCCGTTTCTCTCCGCAATCGGAAGGAACTCGCCCGGATGTATCTCCCCGTTATTGCTGTCATGAAGACGAAGCAGCGCTTCTCCCGCGCAGATGGTCTTATCCGCCGCATTGTAGATCGGCTGATAAAAAACCTCAAAGCTCTTATTTTCAAGGCCGTTTATGATGGCTTCTTCCACTTGGCTTCGTCTCAGAATATAGCCCAAACTGTTCCCGTAATAGATGTCATTTGTGCGCATGCGATCCGGTATCGGACCATTGATCAACATCATAATCCCCTTATAGGTCTTAAGATCCATCGGAATCTCCGCACAGAATACCGCCGCGTCGTATTTCGTCTCCCGATCCTGAAAATTCCAGGTTCGATCAAACCGCTCTTTTATGGTTCTGGCAAGCTTCAGATTATAATCTCTGTCGTCGTTTTCATTGACAATGACAAAGGTCCCGATTCCGATGTAGTAAATGGAATGCCGGGGAACCAGCGTCGAGAGGTAATCCACCGTCAGCTCCGTCAGCCTTTCGAGATTGGCCGATCCGACCAACTGCATCAGTCCCATGGGATTCTGCATCTTGATACACAAAATAAAAAATGACTGCCTTACCTTGAGATACCGTTGAATATCATAGGAAAGCGCTGCATGGTTGTAGATTCTGGTTCTGGAATCCCTGCGCCCCTCCTCATTCTCAATGGTAACCATAATTCCTGTCATGGCAATCGCCTCTGCAAAAAGCTCCGTATGAAGAGGCATAAAGCAAAGCTGTAGGACTGCTCCGAGTGCAACAATTCCGAAAAAGAAAAACAGTTCTCTCTTAATTGTCGCACTGATCGCATCCCACAAAAATAAAACGAGAACAGCCGCAAACAGGTAATAAATGACGCTCACTCCATACAGAACATATTCTCCCCAGTTTCTGTGAAACGTTTTATTGTCGGCAAAATAATATACCCAGTGTGTAAGCGGATTCGTAAGAACAAGCAAAAAAGAAAAAATCACCGGCAATTCATACACCAGGTGCCCCTTGTTTCTGAGCTTGTAATGTGCACTGGTAACAATGGCAACATAAAAGCAAAAAAGCGGTGCCAGAAAACAATGAAACAAAAAGTATATGTACTGACTGACCGTCCGGAAGTGAAACATAAGATCCGATTCGCCGGCAAATTGTTTGGCAACCGCGCTGATCACATTGCACGCTGCCGTAATAAGAATATTCGATACAATCGCCAAAAAAAGCTTGTTTTGAAGTTTCTCCGGCTTTGACCGGATGACCGTAAAATAAATACATGAAATACACACGCATATGGTGGAAATCTGAAATCCTGCTCCATCTAAAATTTTCGGTAATGAAGTCAATAACATAAAATCCCCCTCCGGCTTTGATGTCCTGACTGACACCCTTTTTCTTTTGTATTATACGCAAGGCTTACTCGTTCTGCGAATATTTGAGTCCAGCAGCCGATTGTAACCCAGCCAGCTCATGTCCTCCTCCGGCACTGCCGCAAACGCTTCCTTCATCGTCTCCAGCTTTGCATCTACATTGTCTGCAAAGCTCAGCGCAACCGCCTCCGCCAATGCCGGTTTTTTCGGTGAGCCGTATTCCAATTCTCCGTGATGCGCCAATATGCAATGCTGCAGCTCATTAGACAATTTGACCGGAAACCCCTCAATACTTTGGATCCGCTCTGCCACCTTCATGGCTCCGATCATGATATGTCCCAAAAGCTGTCCCTCGTCTGTATATGCATTCTCCGGGAAGGTGGAAAGCTCCTCCAGTTTCCCGATATCATGAAACATTGCCGCGCAGATTAAGAGATCACGGTTCAGCATCGGGTAATTATCCGCAAAAAAATTACAGATATTTGTCACGCTCAGCGTGTGCTCCAGCAAGCCTCCCACAAAACCATGATGTACACTTTTCGCAGCAGAATGAAATTTGAACCGTTCTGCAAAATCCGGATCCTCCAGAAAAAATCCGGAAGCCAGTTTTTTCAGGTACGGATTCTCCATTTTTTTTATGTATTCTGTCAGCTCCGCATACATCTGCCCGATGTCTTGCTTCGTCACAGGAAGATAATCTTTCTGATCATACTCTCCCTCCGCTGCTTTTCTGACTCGTCTGACATTCAACTGCAGAGTTCCCTGAAAGCTGGTAACCTCTCCTACCACAGCCACGTAATCCAGCTTGTCAAAATCATCGATGCCCGGGGATCCCGGATCCCATATTTTTGCATCCAGTGTACCCGTTTTATCCTGCAAAAGCAAAGCTTCGTACGGTTTCCCAGCCTTTGTTAAAAGTGTCTGTTTATTTTTACACAGATAAATTTCGCTGATCCGTTCGCCCTCTCGCAAAAGCTCAATATAATGCATAACAATTCCTCTCTTTTTTTATCCGTCCTTCCACACTCACAAGACGCCTATGGTTGCACGACACGAAACCGCACTGTAGCCTTCCGCCCCCTGCCTCATTACGGTAATACGTATGGTATCTCCGACCGAGTGAGACATGATCGCATTGCGATATGCCTGCGCCGTCTCAATCGGCTCTCCGTTGATTTTTGTGATGACATCTCCACTCTGAAGCCCGGCCTCAAGTGCCGGCGAATCAAAGGCAACATCCTTGACATACACTCCCTGAGGAATTTCGTACTCCTCCTGGATATCCTTTGTAACCGTGCTGACCTTCAAGCCGAGATACGGAACATCCTGATTATTCATCAATTTCTCAAGGATATCCTTTACCTGAGACACTGATACTGCCGTCAGTGTATTCGCCTCTCCGGTGCTGTAATCCTGCATAATAATTCCGATAATTTCTCCATCGAGATTCAACAACACCCCGCTTCCGTCACTGCTTCCCACGATATCTGTCGTAAAAATTGC
This sequence comes from Lachnospiraceae bacterium, assembly GCA_017484135.1. GTDB lineage: Bacteria > Bacillota > Clostridia > Lachnospirales > Lachnospiraceae > Roseburia_C. The sequence continues at coordinate 17,277 of JAFUTQ010000080.1, read as the reverse complement.
GTAATTTCCGTCATAGGCAGAAATGCTGTTATTCGCTGAGGTAATGCTTCCCATGAGAATGGAATAGGTTGTGCCCAGCGGACTGCCCACTGCAAGCACCACGCTTCCCTGGGACTCCGCAAGCGCATTCCCAAGCTGCGCAATTTCGATGCGGTTCATCGTCCCCTCATCAATCTCATTTAACGGAACGCTCAGAATTGCAATTCCGGTATTCCCATCATATTTTTTTAATGTCGCATCTGTGGTCATGTTATTTACAAAGGTCACGTGAATGGCAGAAACATCCTCAATGATCCTTTTTTCTGTCATAATGAGCAGCTCCGTCCCATTGTCTGCAACAACAACACCGCTGGACTGTCCCTGTCTCTCATAGGGCGTGTTGAACCAATCCGTATCGTTTTTCACGCCTGTAACCGTCACAATGGAGTGGTTGGCCTGTGTACCAATGGTGTACAGCTTGTTTTGCAAGGCCTGATAATCCGCGGGCATCATTTCTGAAAAATCAACGGAAATCTCTGTTCCTTCCACCGACGTCTCCGCTTCCTCCGGCATCTGCTCCTCCGTGTCAATTTGTGTGTCTTCCATCTCCTCGTACTGGGGAAGTGACACCCGCGGTTCCTCCTCCTTGTGAAACCACCGCTCCATCACCGGTCTCATACAGGTAAATACCAGGCACGCCACAAATCCGAAAATCACGGCAAGAAGTACAGTAAATCCCAATTTTTGCACCAATTTTCGTTTATTTACCGGCTTGCGCTTGATTTTTTCTTTCATGAAAGAAAATTCTTCCTGATCTTTGTCTGCCATAGTAAAACCCTCTATCCTGTAATTCTTACGTTATGATGTTACTGTTTTTACGGTTTCGCAGATTCAGCTAATCCTATTATACTTTGTAATGTATGCCCTCGCAAGTCTTTTCTTATCCCCCCGAATGAGGTATACTATACAAAAGCGTACGCACACGAGGTATCACATGAATCCAAAGGCATTACAAACTTTAGAATACAATAAAATTCTTTCCGAGCTGGCAAAGCACGCATTTAGTCCGGAGGCAAAGCAGCAGTGCATTAGTCTTCTTCCCATGACGGACATCGACCGGATTTCCCATGCCCAGAAGCAGTCAGAGGATGCTATCTCCCGAATCATCAAAAACGGTACGCCGGATTATTCCGGTATGCATAATCCAAAAGACCCCTTCGAACGCCTTTCCATCGGCATCGCCATGAATGCCGAGGAACTGTTATCTGTGCGTAGCCTTTTGGAAACCGCAAAGCGAATCCGACAATACGGGCGCATGGACTTTGATGAGACAGCTTCCGATTCTCTCACATCACTTTTCTGGGAAATCGAACCGCTTACCCCGATCTGCGAAGAAATCGGTCGGTGCATTCTGTCCGCGGAGGAAATCAGCGATGACGCCAGCAGCGGGCTGAAGGCAGTCCGGCGTTCCATTCAAAACACCAACGAACGGATTCACACACAGCTTACACATATGCTGGGCAACAGCTCCGTGCGCTCCTGTCTGCAGGATGCAGTCATCACCATGCGGGACGGCCGTTATTGTCTTCCCGTAAAAGCAGAAGCCAAATCCCAGGTCAGCGGGATTGTACATGACCAATCCTCCTCCGGCTCCACATTTTTTATTGAACCGACGGCGGTGGTAAATCTGAATAACGAACTGCGGGAATTGTTTTTGGCGGAACAAAAAGAAATTCAGGTCATTCTTGCCGCACTCAGCAATCAGGTTGCCGAACACATTCCCGAGATTTCAAAGGATCACCAGGTTTTGACCGAACTGGATTTTATTTTTGCGAAGGCTGCTTATGCTCTGGAATACCAGGGGATTTCCCCGCAATTTAACACCGAGCGGCGCATACGGATTCTGAAAGGCAGACATCCTCTGCTGAATCCCAAAAAGGTGGTTCCCATCGATATCCATTTGGGAGACGATTATGACCAGCTGGTAGTCACCGGGCCAAACACCGGCGGTAAGACGGTATCCTTAAAAACCGTAGGTCTTTTGACCCTTATGGGACAATCCGGTATGCCGGTTCCTGCCAGCGAGCGGAGTGAGCTGGCTGTTTTTGAAGATATTTACGCAGATATCGGAGACGAACAGAGTATCGAGCAGAGTCTGAGCACCTTTTCTTCCCATATGACCAACATCATCCGCATTCTGGAGCAGGCAGACGAAAACAGTCTGGTTCTTTTTGACGAGCTATGCGCCGGCACCGACCCTTCCGAGGGTGCTGCTCTTGCGGTATCCATCCTGACGCATTTTCACACGCGGGGTATCCGCACCATGGCGACCACACACTACAGCGAGCTGAAGGTTTACGCCATGTCAACTCCCGGAATCGAAAATGCCTGCTGCGAGTTTGATGTAGAAACCTTAAGTCCGACTTACCGTCTGCTGATCGGAATTCCCGGCAAGAGCAACGCCTTTGCCATCTCACAAAAGCTGGGGCTTCCCACAGACATTATTGCGGACGCACGCGCACACATTTCCGACAGTGAGCAGAGCTTTGAGGATCTGATCGCCGATCTGGAGCACAGCCGGACTACGATTGAGCAGGAACGGTTGGAAATCGAACGCTACAAATCTGAAATTACCGATCTCAAGAATCAGCTGGAGGAAAAGCAGCAGAAAATCGACCAAAAAAGGGAACAGATTTTGCGTCAGGCGGGTCAGGAAGCCAATGCCATCCTGCTGGAGGCAAAAAACACTGCTGACGAAGTGATCCGTAATTTCAACAAATACGGAAACACCACCCCTTCTGTCAATGAAATGGAAGCACAGCGAACCCGTCTGCGGGAGAAAATGACAGAAAACGAAAAACGGATTTCCTCCGAAAAAAAGAAGGCTCCTGTCAGCCGGAACATTCCAAAAAGCCTGCGAATCGGAGATTCCGTCAGGGTGCTTTCCATGAACCTGACCGGAACCGTTCACACGCTTCCGGATGCCCGGGGAAATTTGTCCGTGCAGATGGGGATTCTTCGCTCTCAGGTCAATGTCCGCGATCTGGAACTGATCGAAGATACACCCCAGACCGGAAAAAAATACAGCAAATCGGGTTCCGGGAAAATTAAAATGAACAAGTCTGCCTCAATATCGGCCGAGATCAATCTCATCGGAAAAACGGTAGATGAGGCGATTGCCCTGCTGGATAAATATCTGGATGATGCATATCTCGCACATTTACCCTCTGTCCGAATTGTCCACGGCAAGGGAACCGGAGCCCTCCGGCAGGCCGTTCACGCGCATCTCAAAAAACAAAGCTACATCTCATCTTTCCATTTAGGAGAATTCGGTGAAGGGGATGCAGGTGTAACCATCGCGGAATATATAAAATAGAAAGGACATAGTATATGGCAGCAAAACAGAAAATATTGATTGTAGACGATGACGTAAATATTGCGGAACTGATCTCGCTTTATCTTACCAAGGAATGTTTTGAAACCAAGATGGTGCATGACGGAGAATCTGCCCTGGCGGAATTTCCCCAATATCAACCGAATCTGATTCTTCTGGATCTGATGCTGCCCGGTATCGACGGCTATCAGGTATGCCGGGAGCTCCGCGCACAGACAGACACCCCGATCATCATGCTCTCTGCCAAGGGAGAAATCTTTGACAAGGTTCTGGGACTGGAATTAGGCGCAGACGACTACATGATGAAGCCCTTTGATTCCAAGGAGCTGATCGCCCGGGTAAAAGCGGTACTGCGCCGTTATCAACCGGCACGTCATGAAACTGCCCCATCGGATATCCGGCGGGTGCATTTCCCGGACCTTACCGTAAACCTTACCAACTATTCCGTGGAATATCTCGGTCAAACTGTGGATATGCCTCCCAAGGAAATTGAACTGCTGTATTTTCTTGCAGCCTCGCCGAATCAGGTGTTTACCCGGGAGCAACTTCTGGATCACATCTGGGGATACGAATACGTGGGCGATACCCGCACTGTTGATGTACACGTAAAACGAATCCGGGAAAAAATCCATGATCACGACACTTGGAGTATTGCCACGGTATGGGGCATCGGATACAAATTTGAGGTCAGACAATGAAACGAAAACTTTTACTAAAACTGCTTGTAGGATACTTTTTTTTCGGACTGACAGGTTTTATTCTGATTTCCACCTTCTGTTCCAGCTATTTCATGAAGGAGCTCAGACGTACCGAGCAGGAAAGTCTGTACCGTGAAGCGAACCTGATCGCCTCCTCCTATGCATCCAACTATTACAGTGACAATATTACCCTGTCACAGCTGCATGACGTCCTACGTTCTCTGGACACATATCTGTCCGCCACCATCTGGGTCGTGGACACGAAAGGACAGGTGCTGATCGACTCTTCCAAAAACACCACGGATACCGCTCAGCTTCCTGTGATTGAAAACTTCAACATTGTAGATTTCGGCAACAGCTACTATCAGTATGGTACGTTTTACGACAGTTTTTCCACGGAAACGATGAGTGTATTTTCCACCATCAACATAGACTACCGGGTTCGCGGATACGTCCTGATACACAAACCAATGACCGCCCTTTCCGCCAGACAGGCACACTTGTTGAATATTACCTATACCTGTTTTTTGTTGATCTTCGCCGTTGGCTTTTTGCTTCTTTTCTGGCTGATCGTTCACATCTATGTGCCGATTCGGAAAATGATGAAGGCTGCAGATACCTATGCAGAGGGAAATTTCAATTATCAGATTCCCCTATACCGAAATGATGAGCTGGGATATCTCGCTGCCTCCTTTAACTATATGGCCAACGAGCTGAACACGTTGGAAGATGATCAACGAAAATTCATCTCCAATGTCTCCCATGATTTTCGTTCTCCGTTGACATCTATTAAAGGGTATGTCGAAGCCATGCTTGACGGAACCATTCCGGTGGAAATGCAGGACAAATACTTAAATATCATTGTGTTTGAGACAGATCGGCTGAGCCGGCTGACCCAGAGCCTGCTGGAATTAAACACCTACGGTGCCCACGGAACCATGCTGGATATCAGCGAATTTGACATCAACCAGCTAATTAAAACCACCTGCCAGACCTTTGAGGGAATTTGCAAAGATAAAAAGATTTCCTTTCACCTGATTCTGACCGGCGAAAGTCTGGATGTCCAAGCCGACGAGAGCAAAATCCAACGCGTTGTGTACAATCTGATTGACAATGCAATCAAATTCAGTCCAAGCGACTCGAAAATTACCATTGACACAACCGCAAGAAATGAAAAAGTATTTATCTCCGTAAAGGATACCGGCATCGGCATCCCCAAAGAAAGTCTGAGCAAGATCTGGGAACGTTTTTATAAAACAGATCTGTCCCGGGGGCGGGACAAAAAAGGATCGGGGCTGGGACTCTCCATCGTAAAGGAAGTCATCCAGGCACATGATGAGAACATTGACGTGATCAGTACCGAGGGAGTCGGAACAGAATTTATTTTTTCCCTTCCTTTAGCGCAAAAAGAAACGTAAGTGCTGCATCACAGATGCAGCACTCGCTCCTTTATTTCCTGTGTACGTCCCTGATTCCAGAACTGTGTTCCGATATAACCACAGGTTCTGCGGGCAACACTCATATGATTCTGATTTCGATTTTTGCAGCGCGGGCATTCCCAGACCAGCTTTCCGTTCTCGTCTGTAATGACCCGGATTTCCCCCTCATATCCGCATTCCATACAATAATCGCTCTTGGTATTGAGCTCTGCATACATGATATGATCGTAGATATATTTCATCACAGCCAGCACGGCTTCCAGATTGTCCTGCATATTCGGTACTTCCACATAGCTGATTGCACCACCCGGCGACATTTCCTGAAACTGTGCCTCAAACCCCAGCTTCTTGAATGCATCAATATCTTCTGTGACGTGCACATGATAGCTGTTCGTGATATAGCTTTTGTCGGTAACTCCCGGAATGATTCCAAAACGCTTCTGCAGACACTTTGAAAATTTGTAAGTGGTAGACTCCAACGGGGTACCGTACACGCTGAACGCGATATTCGTCTCTCGCTTCCACTTCTCACAGGCATCATTGAGATGCTTCATAACAGCCATTGCAAAAGGGGTCGCCTCCGGATCGGTATGTGATTTTCCCGTCATATATCTGGTACACTCGCATAAGCCCGCATATCCCAGTGAAATGGTGGAGTACCCGCCATATAATAATTTGTCGATCGTTTCCCCCTTCTTCAGACGAGCCAGTGCACCGTACTGCCATAAAATCGGCGCAACATCCGAAGGTGTACCCTTCAAACGATTATGCCGCGCCATCAATGCACGATAGCAAAGCTCCAGCCGCTCATCAAAAATCTCCCAGAAACGATCCATGTCCTTCCCGGAGGAGCACGCAATATCCACCAGATTCAACGTGACAACACCCTGATTGAATCTTCCATAATATTTGGGTTTGCCGTTTTCGTCCTGATATACACTCAAAAACGAACGGCAGCCCATACAGGGATAGCAGTTCCCCTGCTTCAGTTTTTTCATAATTTTCTCTGATATGTAATCCGGCACCAATCTCTTGGCTGTACACTTTGCCGCCAGCCGGGTAAGATAATAATATTTACTGTCCTCGTGTATATTATCCTCCTCCAGCACATAAATCAGCTTCGGAAATGCAGGTGTGACATATACGCCCATCTCATTTTTCACGCCAAGAATCCGCTGTTTCAAAACCTCTTCAATAATCGCAGCCAGATCCTCTCTCAGCTGTCCGTCCGGGACCTCATTCAGATACATAAACACCGTCACAAAGGGTGCCTGCCCGTTTGTCGTCATCAGCGTAATGACCTGATACTGGATCATCTGCACTCCGCGCTTAATTTCTTCTTTGACACGCAGCTCCGCGATCTGATTGATTTTGTCCTCATCGACCTCCAACCCGGTCACGCGAAATTCTTCCCGCACATAACGCTTATATTTCTGTCGGCTTACATCGACAAACGGTGCAAGATGTGCCAGTGTAAAGCTCTGTCCGCCATACTGGGAGCTTGCAATCTGTGCGATACTCTGGGTGGCGATATTACAGGCTGTCTCAAAGCTTTTGGGCGTGTCGATCATGGTCTCACTGACAACGGTTCCATTCTCAAGCATATCCTCCAGGTTTACCAGACAGCAATTGTGCATATGCTGGGCAAAATAGTCCGAGTCATGAAAATGAATCAATCCCTGCTCATGCGCCTCCACAATATCCTGCGGCAAAAGAAAGCGCTTCGTAATGTCCTTGCTCACCTCTCCCGCCATGTAATCTCTCTGCACGCTGCTCACCGTGGGATTCTTGTTGCTGTTCTCCTGCTTTACCTCTTCATTCTTGCATGCCAGCAGGGTGAGAATCTGATCATCGGTAGAATTGGATTTGCGCACCAGCGCGCGCTTGTACCGATAAGTAATATAATTTCTGGCAACCGCATACGCACGCTGATTCATGATCAGGTTTTCAACCAAATCCTGAATCTCCTCTACCGTAAGTGAACGGTTCATGGTCGCACATGCCTTCTCCACATTGTTCCCGATCACATGAATCTGCTCATCTGTCATGCGTTCACTGTCCACGACACTCTCATTTGCCTTGATCACGGCAGATAAAATTTTTTGCTTGTCGAAAAGTACTTCCGTCCCGCTTCTCTTGATGATCTTCATAGAACACCCCTATATCCCGGATTGTAGTGTCGCACATATTTTCGTGCGCTTACAACATATTGTATCAGATATTTGATACTTTTCAAGGTGTTGTGTAAATTTTTTTATTCGTCCGTTACAAAGTAGCGCCCAGCCAGCTGTTCGCTGCTTCGCCAACAAACAGCTGCCAGCACGATATCGTATTCTCTCGGGGCACTTGAAAAACGCCGGTTCTTGGCTTGCGTATTCGGAACCGGCACGCGCCGCTTGGCGTCACCTGCCATGACGTCGGAAGCCATCCCAAAATGAGCTTCGCTCATTGGGCTTCCTCCTTTGCAAGCCTAGCACCGCTGCGTTTTTCGCGTAGCGAGAGCGTGCCCCGAAGAATATGATATCGTGCTGGCAGCGTCCGTTGACCAACTACTGAATTAGCACAAGTGCAGATACCGGCAAAACCTCCGCGCTGCCCTGTACCTCATATAAAGCTTCTGTGCCGGCATGTGTGCCGTCGATATATGCCTTCCACGTTCCCTGATCCGGCAAAGGAACCTGCACCTTTTTCTTGTTTGCATTGAAAATCACAAAAAGCCGCTCCGCAGTATCCCCTACTTTACCCGCTTCGATTTTGTATGCCACAACCTTTTGTTCTTTTACCTCAGAAAAACGCAGATACTTCTGAATCTGCTCGGTCTTTGTCATGCGCAGTGCCTGATGTGCCTTCCGAAACGCAATCAGTCCCCGGTAATATTCCACAATATCGGCATTTTCATGAACAAGATTCCACTTCATGCTATTGATCTCAACCGATACATTGAAGCTGTTTTCCACCGGCTGACCGGTAACCGGATCCACCTTGCTGCGCAGCATCTCTTCTCCGGAAAGCAGAAACGGCATTCCCTGACACATAAATACCATCGCTGCTGCCAGACGATTGACTGCCTTTCGCTCATCCACCGTCAAATCCGGCAGTGAAACCGCAAGCTTATCCCACAGGCTGAAATTATCATGACAGGAAACATAATTGACACTCTGTCCCGGAGCTGCCGCCCAGCTTTCATCGCTGTAAAGCCCCTCGGTTACCTCCGGGTGCTCTGTCGCTCCAACCACCGCAAAGCGAACCAGTTCCTCAAGCTCCGGTGCGCCGCCGGCAAAACCGATTCCTTCTGCTACAAACACATCTCCGCGGATCACATCTCTGCAGTCATCGCTGAACGCACCGATCTGCGGCAGCATCTTCATATAGGCCTTGAGACTTCTCCGGTTTTCGGGAAGTGCAGACGGTCCTCCGGTCCATCCCTCTCCGTACAAAACAACATCGGGGCGGATTTTCTTTAACGCGGTTTTCGCCTCGCGCATCGTCTCCTGATCCAGCACTGCCATCAGATCAAACCGGAAACCGTCAATATGATACTCCTGCACCCAATAACACAGGGAGTCGATAATCATCTTGCGAACCATGGACCGCTCCGACGCAATCTCATTGCCGCAGCCCGATCCATCCGTAAATCCGGTTTCATCGGTTCTGTGATAGTAAAACGGAATCGTCTTATGCAGACAAGAATCCGGTCCGCTGTAGGTATGATTGTATACCACATCCATAATCACACCGATTCCGTTCTCATGAAAGGTCTGAATCATCTCCTTCATCTGACGGATTCGCACCGATCCGTCATATGCATCAGATGCGTAGGAACCTTCGGGGAGATTATAATTGATGGGATCATACCCCCAATTATACTGATTTTCCAACGGTTTGCTTTCATCTACAGAACCGAAATCATAAACGGGCATAAGCTGAACGTGAGTTATTCCCAGTTCTTTGACATAATCCATACCGGTTTTTTCCCCGGTGGCATTATGAGTTCCGGACTCTACCATGCCAAGGAATTGCCCCTTCTGTCTGATTCCGCTGGAATCATCTGCCGAAAAATCCCGTACACTCACCTCATATACCACAAGGTCTGTCACGGAGTCCGGATTCTGATAGGCATCCTCCGAAAAGCCCGCAGGATCCGTACTTCTCAAATCGACAACCATCCCTCTTTTTCCGTTCACGCCGGCGGCCTTCGCATATACATCGATGGTCTCCGTCCATACGCCGTTTTGCAAAATGTGATATGTATAAAACAGCTTTTGGCAATCCCCTGTTTTTTCTGCAAGCCATGTCCCTTCCGCGTCCGGCTTCATAGCCAGTACCTCAAGCGGCTCGCTGTCCACTCCATCCGGATATATCCGCAGCTCCACCTCCTCTGCGGTGGGAATCCACACGCGAAATGTGGTTCGCTCCTTCGTATAAACCGCCCCTAAATCATTTCCTTTGTACACCTGATCCAAGCTTCCTGACATAATCCCTCTTCCATTCCTTATATAAATTTTAAGTAACCGCTGAGCATCTGGTTTTATCTTACCCTGTTTCCCAACCCGGGTCAACCGTTTTCAACGGTGTCAAACAATTTCCCATGCTTCTCATAATTGGTTACCCGGGTAATCTGATTTTCCTCATCCACAAACACCACTCTGGGCGGATTGTTTTGAATTTCCTCCGGGGTCATGGAGGCATAGCTCATAATAATGATCTTGTCTCCCAGCTCCACCTGATGCGCTGCCGCTCCATTGAGACAAATCATGCCGGAGCCACGCGCTCCCGCAATGGTATAGGTTTCAAATCGGTTGCCGTTATCGACATCGGCGATCTGCACCTTTTCATATTCGTATATGCCGGAAGCCTCAAGCAACGCCTCGTCTACAGTAATACTTCCGATATAATCCACCTCGGACTGCTTTACGGTCGCCCGATGGATTTTACTTTTTAACATTTCAATCTGCATTTGCTATTTCTCCCTTCAAGATGTGACAGTTCAGCATGATGCGCATCTGAGTGTGGCTATGGCTGAACTGTTACTATAAAATAAAGTTGTCAATCAGGCGTGTCTTTCCAATGTACACTGCCATCGCCACAAGCAAGGGTGACTCTATATTTTTCTGCTGCTGCATCGTCAGTCCGTTTACCGCCTTTACATAATCAATTCTCGCCAGCGGTTCCTTTTCGATATTTTCCTTCATCTTCGCAACGAGGGAATCTGCATCCTTTTCCCCTTCTGCCACCAGCTGCTTTCCAAGCTCTATGGTCTGGCTGAGAATCAGCGCTGCCTTTCGCTCCTCCGCAGACAGGTACGTATTTCTGGAGCTCTTTGCCAGTCCATCCTCCTCCCGGACAATGGGGCAGCCAATCACCTCCACATCCATATTCAGGTCATCCACCATATGCCTGATAATCGCAAGCTGCTGTGCGTCCTTCTCTCCAAAGTATGCCCGATCCGGCTGCACAATATGAAACAGCTTGCTAACCACGGTACAGACCCCGCGAAAATGTACCGGGCGGCTCAAGCCGCACAGTTCCTCCGTAAGGATGGACATATCCACATAGGTGCTGAACCCTTCGTGGTACATCTCCTCCGGTTCCGGGTGAAAAATCAGATCTGCACCAAGGCTCTCACAATAGGCACGATCCTTCTCCAAATCTCTGGGATAGCTTGCCAGATCCTCATTAGGTCCAAACTGCATCGGATTGACAAAGATACTGACCACGACCTTGTCATTTTCCTGTCTCGCCCTGGTAATCAGGCTTCCGTGTCCCTCATGAAGATACCCCATGGTAGGCACGAGCGCAACCGTCTGACCTTGCTTTCTCCACGTTTTTACGAACTCTCTTACTTGTTGAATTTGTCCTGTTACTTGCATGCGTATGCTCCTTTTGAAATTGGTTTCGTGTTGCCGGGATTTCGTATGATTTGAGGGTCAACAGGTCATGTCGGCGGAGCCGACATTGACTCTTTGCACAAGAAATCGTGTCGGAAAGCTAGCTTTCCGATCCGATTTTTTGTGCAAAGGGTTCACATCGTTTCACGATGTGAACCTGTTGACCCTCAAATCATACGAAATCCCGGCAACCTCTCAATACAGCTTTTCTATCACATTTTCGTCCATCTTATACGACCTGCTTTCATCTGGGAAGCTGCCGTTTTTCACTTCGTCCATATACGCGGCAAAGGCATTTTTCATCACCTCACCTACATTTGCAAACTGCTTTACAAACTTGGGTACATAGTCGGTAAACATGCCCAGCATGTCCTGATATACCAATACTTGTCCGTCACAGCCCGCTCCCGCTCCGATTCCGATGGTCGGAATTTCCAAAAGCTCCGTTACCTTCTGTGCCAGTTTTTCCGGAACACATTCCAGTACCACCATGGACGCACCTGCTGCCTCAACCGCTCTTGCGTCATCCAAAAGCTTCTGAGCTGCCGCCTCGGTTTTTCCCTGCACCTTGTATCCGCCATAGGCATGGACGGACTGCGGAGTAAGTCCGAGATGGGCGCAAACAGGAATCGAAGCCTTCACGATCGCCTCAATCTGCGGACAGACCTCCTGTCCCCCCTCCAGCTTTACCATCTGGGCTCGTCCCTCTTTCATCAGCCTTCCTGCATTCACAACCGCATCATACACAGAGGTCTGATAGGAAAGAAACGGCATATCACAGATCAATAGCGGATTTTTTGCTCCTCTTGCCACTGCAGCGCTGTGATGAATCATGTCCTCCATCGTAACGGAAATCGTATCCTCATATCCCAGAATAGTATTTCCTAAGGAATCCCCCACCAGAATCACATCGACCCCTGCCTCATCCATCAATCTGGCTGTCGAATAATCATAGCATGTCAACATGGCAATCTTTTTGCCGTCTCTTTTCATCTGCTGAATCGTACTCACTGTCTGTTTCATTTTAGTAGCTCCTCCATCCTGCCGTAATCCGTATCGGGATGCCGCTGTCTGGCCACCTTCAGCACTTCCCGGGATACCATCTGATAAATTGCTTTCTCATCATCCTTCAAACACATCAAATGCTTTTCTACCGTCTCCACATCATTTCGTTCCATCGGACCGGTCAATGCATCCACAGTTCCCACCTCTGCGATATGCGCCACATTCCCCTGCACAATCGGCTGCAGGGCAGCATGCGCACTGACCGCATCAAACCCGCAATCTGTCAACAGCCGTTCACTCATGGCAATCATACCGACAATCAGATTGGAACAGACTGCCGCCGCCGCATGGTATTTGATCTTTGCCCCCGCATCAATCGTCCCCACAGGATTTCCCATTTCTATAAATAGTTCCCGGATAAACGGCAAATATTCAATTGCTCCTTCTATGGTAAAATAACATTTGGACAACTCTTTGTATGAGTCATACCTGCTGCTCACGGCAAAGAGCGGATGAACGGAATAACCATACACAGCCGTATCGGTCACATCCGAAAAGACCTTTGAAGACAACGCACCACTACAATGACAAATAATTTTGTGCTCTACATTTCCCCGCTTCAACTGCTCCCAGACCTCTGCAATCCTTGCGTCCGGAACAGTCAGAAAAATAATATCACTATTCTCTGCCAAATCCTCCGGGGTATCATACACCCTGCTCCCGGTAAATTCGGCTGCATCCTTTGCATGTTCTTTTGTTCTGCTGTAATATCCGGAAAGCTCTTTCCCATGACAGGCGAAATACTTTCCCAGCGAACAGCCAACCTTCCCCGCACCGATAAATCCAAATCTCATGTGCATCCCTCCTCGTATAATAGATCTTGGGATTCCCAGTCCTGCTCCCATAGATACAGGCTGCGCACAATCATTCGTCTGATGCTTCTTCCTTCATTGTCATTCAACAGGTATAGTTTCTTCCGAATACCATCCTTAAAAGACACTTTATCACAGTGGCGCATACTTGACAAGTATGAATCAGCGTCATATCAGCTCATGTCAATAAACAGCTGACAGCGTCCGATGAACACCCACTGAATCATAATATTTTACACGCTTTCCAGCTTACTCAGATCGGCGGTATTGCAGCGAACCAGAACCTCCCCCCTGTCATACATCCTGTAAAACTCCTTCATGATTCGCTCCGTCACAATATGCGTCCGTTCCTCACTCAATGCCATAAGCAGTACGATTCTCTGGGTGCTGCTGTATTTTGTCGTGACATCCACGGTACGAATCGACTGAATAATAGCACGCTCCAGATATTCCATTACCCGGTCTCTTTCCTCCACCGAAACATGAATGCCGTTCTTTGCCACAACCGTAAACAGCAAAATCTGAACCTGCTGATTATTTCTCTCTACAATATTTTTTACATACTCATAAATTCTGGCAAACTCCGGATAGGCCACCTGAAATCCTCCGCGATAGCTCTCCTTCCCTTTGATATTATGTACGAGCTGTTGAAGATCAACCTCCGCCATATCCTGTTCTCCGGCTGCTTCCTCCTCTTCTTCATGAAAGGAGTATGCACCTCCGCCCTGCTGCTTCGCATAATATAATGCCTTATCCGCCTTGCGAAACAGCTCATGAAAGGATTGCAATTCCCCATAGCCCAGCATTACCGCCCCTATGGATACCGATAATTTTTCAAGGGTCGCATCCTCTGCTTTTTTCTCTGCAATTTTTTTCTGAAAGAGCTCAAACAGTTCCTCCGCCGCTGCCTGTGTTACGGCATTCCTGATCAGCACAACAAACTCCGCTCCACTCACACGGGAAATAATCAGTTCCTCGCTCAGCTCTCGAATCGTATCCGCAACCACCCGCAGATACACATCCCCCGTCACATAACCGATCGTCTCATTGATCAGCCGGAACCGATCCAGATCAAACAGACACAAAACTCCTTGTCGTTGATCCACCGCGGCCTTGAGCAACTCCTCTCCATGACTTTTGTTATAAACACCGGTCAATTCATCAAATGCCTGATTCTCTCTCGTCGGATTACGCTGTTCCTCCAGGAAGCGATTCAAAATGCGCTCAATTTCACTTTCTTCCCCACTCTTATTTCTGTCGGGACTGATGTTTTCCAGGCGTCCCTCCTCCAAAAGCCGCACCATTGCCTCTCCCGGCACCGGATCGAACTGCTTGCCAATTCCACCCTTAATCTCCCGGATCACCTTGGCATCATCCAGATATCTGCGATACACTCTGGTACTGGTCATGGCATCATAGGTATCCGCCACCGCGATAATCCGGGCAACAAACGGGATTTCCTCTCCCTTTAATCCCCTGGGATATCCGGTTCCGTCATACCACTCATGGTGATACTTTGCCCCGATATCAATCCCGGGAATCATCCGTATATCCTTTAGGATTTCCCCACCTATGGTGGTATGCTGTTTCATCAACTCATACTCCGTATCCGTCAGCTTTCCCGGTTTATTCAGCACCGCATCCGGCACGCCGATCTTTCCGATGTCGTGCAGCAACGCAGCAACCTCTACCTCGCGGATCTTCTCCTCCGGCATCTTCAGCTCTCTCGCCAGTGCACCCGCATACTCGGACACCCGCCGCGAATGCCCCTTTGTATACTCATCCTTGGCATCTATGGTATTGACAATGGTCGTCACCGTCTGCAGGGTCATCAGCTGAATCTGATTGTTCTTTTCATCCAGCGCTCTGGTATAGGATATATTTTCATGATTTATCTGATCATACAGTCTGGCTGCCATGTAAGCACCGAAAAAGCACAAAACCAACACCCCAAGCTGTATTTCGCTGTTCCAGCTGTTGGCTTTTGTAATTTCCCCGTGAACAAATCTCAGACATACCCGAATCAGATTTACCGCAAGAGATGCCACTCCTGTATACAGAATCAATCTGGGTTGATGGTACAGCACCAGCAAAAACAACAGCGGAATAATATAAGTAAAAACCAAATCGGCAGGTTCCGTTAATATACTGAACAGATACAAAAAAAAGTAGCCGAAAATAATATAGTACCTCAGTCCATACCATTCCGGTTTCTTTCGATAGATCCACACTGCAGCTAATGCCGGCATACCTGCAACAAGAAGGTATGCCAAAAGATACTGCAGACTCCGTTCTTCCTTTATAACCTCTCCGATATACGCAACAAACAGACTTCCCACAATGGCAAGCCAGCCAATCACCAGATTCCGATTGATCTTACGTATATGTAAATCCATAGGCATCCCTTCCTGTAAGCGTATTCTATGATTTACAAATCAACAGGTTCACATCGTGAAACGATGTGAACACTTTGTACAAAAATCGGATCAGAAAGCGAGCTTTCCGAGACGATTTCTTGTGCAAAGTGTCAATGTCGGCTCCGCCGACATGACCTGTTGATTCTCAAATCATTCTACTCATTATAATACCTTACTTTCCGGGAAAAAACAAATGCTAAATGTAGTAATCACACCACTGACTGTCCTCTGCGGGGACACAGCTTTCCCGTATCTTCAGAAAGCCTTCCAGTTCTAATGTTGCAATTGCCTCATGCCTGCCGGCAATTCGATCCAGAAGCAGATACACCGCAAATCTGCCCATATCATTTTTGGGCAGTGCAATGGTGGTCAGCATCGGCGAAGTAAACTGCGCCTGTTCGATATCATCACTGGAAATTACAGAAATGGAAAAAAAACGATTTTTCGTTTTTTTCAGCGCTTTCAGCATACCGATTGCAATAATGTCATGGGCACAATAAATTCCCGTCGGGACATCCGTAGTCTGCAGAATTTTTGACATAATTTCAAAACCGGCTTCCTCCGTCTGCCTGGACTCCCACACAAATCCGATGTTCGGCTCAATGCCATGATGCAGAAGCGTATCGCAAAACCCCTTATACCTTGACTCCCCATGACACGGTCCCACATAACCGATTTCTGTATGTCCCAGCTCCACCAGATAATGCACCGCAAGAGCCGCGATCTTTTCCCCGTCGCAGGTTACCTCATCCACCTGTCTTTGTGTCCGGTTGCGGTTGATAGACACCACATTTTTGAAGTATTTTTTTAGAAGCTCCAACGCAGTTTTCGAGCATTTCCCGATTACAATCAGTCCATCGCACTTTTGCTCGGTTTCCTTCCACAAATCCGAGACAGTTTTTTCCAGATTGATCCGCTGGCACTGCCTTTCATCCGAAAACAGTGACATATACCACACATTCGACAGAATGCAGGCATTTCTATGAATCTCGGATTCTACCACCCGGAGTACTTCCGTGTAAAAGGGATCCGTATGATTCCGCTCCGCTCTTGTCATAAGCACATGAATATAATAGGTCTGCACGCCTGTCCCGCGGTTACCCTGCCGCAGCTGTCGGGCGGCATCGTTCGGAACATAATTTAATTCCATTGCCGCCTTCCAGATTCGTTCTCTTTTTGCACTATCGGAGCAGCGATACTCCGGATGATTCAATACCCTTGACACCGTGGCCGGAGATACCCCTGCCCTCTTAGCGATCTCTTTAATCGACATGACCTTTTGTCCCTTTAATCTATCATTCCGTCTGCAAGCAGCCGAATAATCAGCTTTTGATTTTGGTGCTGCTTATGGCTATTTATATGATTTACCCCACAGCACACGCTCAAAAATGCTGCGCATTTTTGAGCTGACGGGCTCGGGAATCGGCACGCGCCGCTTCGCGTCACCTGCCAAATCGTCGGAAGCCATTTTGAAATGAGCTTCGCTCATTGGGCTTCCTCCTCGGGAATCGGCACGCGCCGCTTCGCGTCACCTGCCAAGTCGTCGGAAGCCATTTTGAAATGAGCTTCGCTCATTGGGCTTCCT
>JAFUTQ010000079.1 GCA_017484135.1 Lachnospiraceae bacterium | reverse complement strand
TCATACCGCATTTCTTGGCATAGCAACAGTCCTATGTCTGTTTTTTGTATCCATTTTTTCAATCTCGAATAATATTTACTTGTCAATGTTCAATGCCAGAGTTTTGCTGGCATGATCAATCAGAATTCCGAGAGATCATATAATTCTTAAGCATGTAATCAGTTTAGCATATCCCTATTCTTAAGGAAAGACCTTTTATTTGTGAAAAAAATATGTTATACTGCTACAGTTCAGTGCGTTGCCAGTGAACAGCTGCCAGCGCACTGAACTGCATATTTGATAAACGAAACGGAGGAAAAATATATGTATATTACCTGTTTGGATTTGGAAGGCGTGTTGGTTCCTGAGATATGGATTGCATTTGCCAAGGAAAGCGGGATCCCGGAGCTGAAGCGTACCACGAGGGATGAGCCGGATTACAATAAGCTGATGACATGGCGGCTGGAAGTATTAAAGGAGCATGGACTGGGATTGAAGGAAATACAGGAGACGATCGCGAAGATTGATCCCATACCGGGCGCAAAGGAATTTTTGGATGAACTGCGCTCCTTCAGTCAGGTGATCATTTTGAGCGATACATTTTCCCAGTTTGCTGGTCCGCTGATGGAAAAACTGGGCCGGCCCACGATTTTCTGCAATACGCTGGAGGTGGCAGAGAGCGGCGAGATCACGGGATTTAAGATGCGGATCGAGGATGCCAAGCTTACTACGGTAAAGGCATTGCAGTCCATCGGCTTTGAAACCATTGCCAGCGGAGACAGCTACAATGATCTGGGGATGATTCAGGCAAGCAAGGCGGGATTTCTTTTTAAGAGCACAGAAAAGATTAAGGCGGATTATCCGGAGCTTCCCGCATATGAGACCTACGAGGAGTTGATGGCTGCCATAAAAAAGGCCATGGCGGTATAATTTTGGCAATTACAAAAAGTATCGCTAAAGTGCAAAAAAGAGGAGAACAGAAATGAGCGATACCATTGTGGGGGAAGAAGAAAAAATCACGAAAATGCCGAAAAGTTTTTGAAGACGGCGCTGGATAATCTGAAATCAATCGGAATAGAAATACCGGATATCCGGTTAGAGCTTGCGGATGATCCGATGATACAATGCGCAAGGCAGGATGAAATAAATGGCAAGATTAAGTGATAGAGTACAGACATTTACAGATTCCGTGATTCGCAGGATGACACGGATCAGCGACGAATACGGTGCGATCAATCTCTCGCAGGGGTTTCCTGATTTTGATCCGCCGATAGAATTGATGGATGCGCTTGCGAAAGCAGCATATGCAGGACCACATCAATATTCGATCACCTACGGCGCAAAGAATTTCAGAGATGCGCTGGCTGTGAAACAGGGAAAGAGAATCGGGAGAAAGATAGACCCGGAGACCGAAATCGTAGTTACCTGCGGCGGCACCGAGGCGATGATGTGCGCCATGATGACCATATGCAATCCGGGCGATAAGGTGCTGGTGTTCTCTCCGTTCTATGAGAATTATGGAGCAGATGCGATACTATCAGGAGCAGATCCGGTTTATATCCCCCTTGCACCCCCTGCCTATGAGTTCGACCGGGTCCGGCTTGAAGAGGGATTCAAACAGGGCGCGAAGGCGATCATCGTCTGCAATCCTTCCAATCCCTGTGGAAAAGTCTTCACCCGTGAGGAGCTTACATTCATCGGGAATCTTGCTGCAAAATATGATGCCTTCGTGGTCACGGATGAAGTATATGAACATATGGTGTATGAGCCTTATGAGCATATCTGTATGGCTTCTCTGCCGGGGATGTTTGAACGTACCATCACTTGCAACTCGCTGTCAAAAACCTATTCCATAACCCGATGGAGACTGGGATATATGATTGGCCCGTCTGAGGTGATCGAAGGCGCAAGAAAGGTTCATGATTTCCTGACGGTCGGAGCCGCGGCTCCGCTGCAGGAAGCAGCAGCAGTAGGACTCTCCTTCCCGGACAGCTATTATGATAACCTTCGGCAGCTCTATACAGACAAGAGAAATTATTTTCTTGCCGGTCTTGACCGTATCGGGTTGAAGCATAACGTGCCGCAGGGCAGTTATTTTGTAATGGTTGACATTCAGGAATTTTTGGATCGACCGGAATTTGCCGGAATGAGTGATCTGCAATTCTGCGAGTGGATGATCCGTGAAATCGGGGTGGCGGCCGTACCGGGATCGAGTTTTTTCAGAGAACCGATCAACAACCTGATCCGGCTGCACTTTGCAAGGGAAAAAGCTACGCTCGACGAAGCGCTGCGTCGTTTGGAGAGGTTAAATAGTTATGTGAAGTGATGGAACGGGGGTGCATTTTGCGCGAAGCAATGAGGAAATTAGATGAACTGTGGTGACGATATGATTTCTGTACTTGTAATAGAGGACGATAAAACGATAAATGACCTGCTTTGCAGCATTATTAAGAAATCAGGCTACATGGCAGACCGTGCCTCAAACGGCTTGGACGGTCTCCATAAGGCACTTTCGGGTAACTATAACATCATTCTTATGGATCTGATGCTCCCGTTGAAAACAGGAGAGGAGGTCCTGAAAGAGCTTCGCAAAGCCAAAAATACGCCGGTCATCATTATTTCGGCAAAGGCGGAGGTGTATAATCGGATAGAGCTGTTCCAGATAGGAGCCGACGATTATATAACCAAGCCTTTTGATATCGATGAGGTAATGCTGCGCATACAAGCTGTGCTTCGTCGGACAGAAACGCAGAAGTCCGATTTCCTTTTATTCAGAGACATCAAACTGGATACGGATTCAAAACGGGTTTATGTCAAGGATACCGAGATTACCTGCACTGCTACGGAATACGCGATACTGGAGCTTATGCTGAAAAATCCGAAAGGGATATTCTCAAAGCGCAGACTATATGAAAGCATATCGGGAGAAACTTATTTGAGTGATGACAACACGATGAATGTTCATATCAGCAATTTACGCAAAAAGATAGCTAAGATCACATCAGAGGAATATATTGAAACGGTTTACGGAATGGGGTATCGGCTGACAAATTAAGGTTTTCTTTAGGTTTGGTGAAGAATCTTTAAGATATTGTATGATGTTATAAGAGCAGGAAAGAAAAGGAGGTTTGCAACATGGAAAATATTATCCTGCAAACAAATGGTCTGTCGGTAAGATACGGCAGACAGCTTGCTCTTGATCATGTCAGCATCCGTTTGAAAGAGAAGCATATTTACGGATTTATCGGAGAGAACGGCGCAGGCAAGACAACGCTGATGCGCGTACTTACAGGACTGCGCTATCCGACAAGCGGTAATTTTTCGCTGTTCGGGAAAACTACGGCATCGGACATTTTAAGAATGCGCAGATACATTGGCAGTACCATTGAAGCACCTACCCTGTATCCCGACTTTAGTGCCTTTCAAAATCTTGAGCTTCAGCGGACGCTGATAGGAAATCCTGATAAGAATATATGCGATGAATTGCTCAGGCTGGTAAATCTGCATGAGGAGAGGAACAAAAGAGTCAGGAAATTTTCAATGGGAATGAAGCAGAGATTGGCGATCGCAATGGCACTGATAGGAAAACCAAAGCTGCTCATACTGGACGAGCCGATCAACGGTCTTGACCCTAAGAACATATCTGAGCTTCGGACTATGCTCAAAAAACTGAATGAAGAAAAAAATGTCACCCTTTTCATATCCAGTCATATGTTAAATGAGCTATACTTGCTTGCGACTGATTATTTTATTATACATAAGGGCAAGATCATCGAATCACTGACTCATGATGCGCTTGATTCAAAATGTCGTCAATACATAAGAATAAAGACCGCCGAGCTTCCAAGATGCATCACAATCATCGATCATGAACTGGAAAATGCAGAATATACGGTAATAGATGATGAAACGCTTCACCTGTTCTCATACACCGATAAGTCCGAGATCGTTTCACAGGTGCTTGTTTCAAATCAGATCGTTACGAAGGAATTCTCTGTTTCGGAGCAAAGTCTGGAAGAATACTTCCTCCATGTAACGGGAGGTGATGGCAATGTTTAATCAGCTGAAAACAGAACGATTCAAAGCAGTGAGGTTTTGGCTTGCATATCTCGCAGCAGGAGTGCTTGCGGCAGCGGGATTTTTCCTGGGATTTTTGAAACTGCATGATTCCTTAAACACAGCAAAGGTTTTTTCCTTCTCAATATGCGACACCTCTTTTATGTTTATCATTTCTCTTGTGGCAGCGTGGTTTGCAGGGAATGACTTTATGAACAGGACAGTACATAATGAGATCAAGATCGGTTACAGCCGTTTTTCTGTGGTTATTACAAGAACTGTCATCACAGTTGTGATGTCGGTGCTGCTCCACATGATCTATGTTATAGCAACGATTCTCGGCTTTGCCGTTAAATACGGCTTTGACAGCAGCATATTCACACTGAGAGATTTCGCGTGGTTATTCGTGGTGCTGATACAGATATGTGCAAATATCAGTATTGTTATGCTTATCGTATTCTCGCTGAAAAAGGTGACCTCCGCTATTGCAGTAACAGTCGTGTTTAGCTTCGTATCATGCAATATTCTTCGCAACTTTATAAGTGAAAGTGTTTTTAGGCTGACTTGTTTCAGCCTTGCACAGACAAGCGATACACAAACACTTGTAATGTCGGCAATATTGGCGGTCATGGTCATCATTGCGGCTTTCACAGCAACACAGTTCATTTTCAGAAGGTCGGAAATCAAATAAGGGGGATGTATAGCGATGGAAATATTCATTCTGATCATGATAGCATTGTCCGTCGCTGTTTGCTTCCTTGCTGCAAAGCTGTATTTCCTGAACAGGAGGATACGGTTGATTTCAAAGCAACTTGATGTCAGTGGGAATCGCCTCATTACAACCGAGCTTAAAGGAGATTCACTTGAAAACGCTGTGAAAAAGATCAATCTCATGATTGAAAACAACAGCCGGGCGAAGGCTGAGGTGGATAAAAAACAAGCGGCATTGAAGCAAGCTATTGCAGAGATATCTCACGATATACGAACACCGCTTACCTCTGTGATAGGGTATCTTCAGCTTGCCGAAAAAAATGCTGAAGACGAGGAGCAAAAGACAAATATAGCGATCGCCCTTGAACGAGCAATTTATTGCAGCAAGCTGGTAAATGATTTTTTTGAATTGTCGGTCATGGATTCAAGGGGCTGTGAGCCTATTATGGAAAAGGTGGATGTAAACGATCTGCTTTGCGAGCTTATCCTTGTAAACTATCCTCACTTTGAAGCGAAAAAGATCATTCCGAAATATGCTGATCCAGGTAAGCCCGTTTATGCTCTGGCTGATATAAAAATGCTTACGAGAGTGATACAGAATCTCATTTCTAACGGGATACAATACGGAAATTCAGAGCTTAATTTTCGCCTTGATGTCGATGAACAGCTGCATTTATCAGTATCAAATCCAATAAAAGAGGAAGAGATCGACACCGAACGAATTTTTGATAAATTCTATCGAATGAGCAAATCACGAAACACAAGCGGAGCAGGTATTGGCTTATATCTTTGTAAACAGCTTGTGGAATCCATGAACGGGAGTATCCTGGCGGCTTTCGCTGACGGACGGTTGACGATCACGATTACGCTGGATAGGTTTTGCTTATAACTACTATTTTCAGAAGGAACCCATTTTTATCACAAAGAATGGATATGGCGATTTAGTTGTAATGAGTATAGAGACATATGAACAGATAGTGGAAACACAGCTTATAGACAATGCAATTTCAGAAGCTGAGGAAGAAAAGATAAAAAGTGCCTAAAACAATGGAAAATCAAGCATTAGAAATTTATGAAAATACTAAAAATGGGCATGGCAGGTGACAAGAAACGACGCGTGCCGAAACATATTTATGCTGAAAAATATAGGCTGGCAATATGAAGGCTTAAAAAAAAGACCGCTTGATTTCTCAAAGCGAAATACCGGACGCTGATGTTAAGGGCAGAATTCCTGGACAGGAAGGCAGAAATGCTATAATATCTGCAGTCATTTTTGACGATAACATTGATAAAACGGGTGGTGACTTTCGATTGCGGATATCGCTCGAAAGTCCTTTTGCTTATACAGGGGAAATGACAACATGAAAGTACTTGTAATACCGGATATTCATCTGAAAACATGGATATTTGACAGAGCAGAAACTATTTTAAAAACAGGCAAGGCTGACGGGGCTGTGTGCCTTATGGACATGCCGGATGACTGGGATATGGAGTTCCAGATAGAACAATATAAAGAGACATTTGACCGTGCGATCGCTTTTGCTGCGGCCTATGCAGATAAATATAATGCATCGTATTGATAAGGTGCTTTTCTCCCATGGTGGTCTTACGTCGGAATTTGTGAAATGGCTTAACGAGGATTTGTTGGATGCCGATATAGATGATGTTATAGCGGCAGTGAATGAAGCCTCGCATGACTATCTCTGGAATGATGAGTCTCCTCTATGGCTCAGACCGCAGAACAAGACCAGGGAGACCTTCAGGGCGGATACATACGAAGCAGGTTGTCGGACATACTCCGGTGGAAAAGATATTCGAAAAAGACGGCATCATATCGACTGATGTGTTCTCTACCTACAGAGACGGAACACAGAGCGGATCTCGATGGTCCTTAACAAAACCGATGCGGTAATGATTGCTACCGACATCTACGATTATTGGCTATCTTAACCCTTACCTCTCCCTCAGATAATCTGTCGGAGGGGATTTCTTATCTCGAATAAAGCGTCGAATCTACATCAGATAGTCTGGAGGGTTCGGTCGTTAGACGGCAAGACACAACCATCTAAAGTGACGGATGAGTCTCCATTTAATTTGACGGACAACAGTAAAATTGCGAAATGAAAGACGGGGGATGTAGAACATTAAAAAAAATCGAAATGACTCGAAATGTTTTGTAATGTTGATGAGACAAGAATATTTTTGAAGAATACTGCAATCCTAGATGCTGTAGATATGCGGGATCGAAAAGCTATCAAAATGTTCCGAAATGTTATTGTAATGTTCCGAAATGATTGGCATAGTTATCCCAGAAGGCAGTAGGAGGTGCAGAAATGCATATACGAGAACTTTTTCCAGACGTTATAACGGAAGACCTTAATTATGAGAACAAGCAGGTATTAAATCCGGACAATCCCGTTAAATGGGCTAAAACAATAGTTGGCTATGCAAATGACAAAGGCGGTGTGATGTTTGTCGGAGTCTCGAATGAAGGCGAGGCTTTTGGCATTGGTTTAGATGAAATAGATAAAACGAAAAACCTTATAGCAAAGATAAATGACCGACATATTTTCCCCATGCGAGGGTTCAGTATATGCTTCGGAGTGTGGATGCAAATGCGGAGCGCTTTGTTTTGGCTGTAAATGTCATTCAGGCAGACTCGATATTAAGGTATCGAGAGGGAGATTTCAATGAGACCGTGTATATAAAAGGGGGATGGGTATACTCCGCCTGCCTCTCCGGAAGAAATAATAGCATTGCACAAAAGAAAATTTGGCGTAGACAATGAAACGACGGAGACATTATATGATGAAAAGAAATGGACAGAGTACATTAAGCTGTGCAGGGAATACAGAGAGGATTCATCCGCTCCGTCATCAAAGGATTTACAAGATGAAGAAATAGTTACCAAAGATGGTTTTGCGAAATCCGGATTTATCATGTTTGAGGACAGCTATGATGGGGATGATTCTCTGATATGCTGCCGTTTGTGGAAAGGAAAGCAAAAAACCGGAACGGTATTAGACCATGATAGATATAAGGGGTCATTAGCCAAAATTTTTCAGGAATCAATCAGTTTCATTGAGAGAAATACGAAGACGGGATGGAAAAAGACTTCAACCGGTGGTCGTGAAGAGGTTAGAGCATACCCCAAAGAGGCAATTCGCGAAGCATTAGTCAATGCGATTGCTCATAGAGATTACGCTATCGCCGGAACCCAGATAGATGTAGACATATACTGTGACAGGATAGAGATAGTATCGCCGGGATCATGGTTGTTACCTAAAAGTTATGCAGAATATCCACTTGGGTCTATTCCGTCTATCCGCAGAAATATAATTATAGCAGCGTGTCTTGACGAAGCTAATCTTATGGAACGTGGTGGAACAGGCTTTCAGACTATGATTGAAAGCTATAAGGATTGCGACGAACATTTGCAACCGGTTGTATCTATTTATCCGGTTTTTTTGAATCTGCGTCTATATGACAGGCTCTATGAGGAAATAGAGATAGAAATCGATGATGATTTATTATCAGATTCAAAAAGAATGATAGTGGAGATATTGAAAAAAGAAGGTCCTAAATTGGTAAAGGATCTTCAGGCAAGTACAAAATATAAAAGTAGGAGCCAGTTTTTGGCAGAGGTGCTAAAACCATTAATGGAAGCGGATATCATTTACAGAGATGGAAATCCAAAGTCACCGACAGCTCTTATCAAAATAAAACAATGATTGATAAAATATATATGAAAGCGCTTGCAGAGATGTAGGCGCTTTTTTATTTTGTAAAAATGGAAAAAGGGTAGCTGTGGGCGGGGTGGGTGTGATAAAATAGTGAAAATATGGATTAACAGGTGCAAAACATGATAAAAACAACTCGCTTGACTCTGCGTAATTTTGAAATGAACGACACGGAAAACTGTTATATTAATTGGGGACAGGATATATCTCTGGGAAAATTTATTGCTTTTTATCCCATGAAGAATATTCGGGAGATGAATTTGTTTGTCAGTGCTATGGTCAAAAATAAAGATTCATGGATCATTTGTCTGAAAGACGGAACACCTATAGGTTATGTGTCTATGGATATTCCGTATCCGCAGTTGGATGTTGGTGAGATAGGCTATGTGATCGGTGAAAAGTTTCAAAGAAACGGCTATGCAAAGGAAGCTGTATCAGCAGTAGCAAAAGAATATCTTATAAACAGGGATCTGTACCTTATCGAAGCAAAATGCAATGAGGATAATAAGGCTTCTCAGATACTTCTGAATAAAATCGGTTTTCTTGAAGAAGCAAGATTACGTGACAGAAGAATAGACTTTGATTCAGGCATAAGGAAAGATGTTTTGATATATTCTATTACAAAAAATGAGTTTCGGGAGTAAATCATATTTATCAGAAAATTATGATTGACTGTTCTTGATGAGATGGGCAAACAAGCATCAGAAAAATGGTATGAATCATTATAACCTGATTCCGTGGATCTAATCCCGCTTATTCATCGTTAAAACCGCCATTACAAGGGCTTTACAGCAACTTGACATTGATTATATCTTTTCACCCATTGGGTTATACAGAATATTCATTTTTTTG
>JAFUTQ010000078.1 GCA_017484135.1 Lachnospiraceae bacterium | reverse complement strand
CTGAGCAATTCAAGTTATAAATTATCTTTTTTCTCCTCACTAAATCATAGCTGCTACCCATATCAAAAATGAGGACTTTTTGCTTAAATTCAAGCACTTCGACATACTGAGCATTTGTTTCCTTTATATACATTCCACATTGGTGGTGATGACAAAATAGTCCTTGTCTTTTACAAGCTCATGCAGATCACGATATACCGGCTTCGGCGCATCGATATAACGATTGTAATAAATGTGCCGCGCCCACCAGGCCCAACGCGTTTCATCCTCCGGGAAGGGATAAAATCCGCCGGAGTACATATCCCGGATTCCGTACTTTTCAGCAAAATCAAAGAAGTATTTCTGAAACCGCTCTCCGCTGTAAGTAAGTCCGGCAGCAGTTGACAGACCCGCTCCCGCTCCAATCACAACAGCGTCTGCCGTCTCGATCTCGTTTTTTAATTTTTCTGTCTGCTCCGCACTGCTTCCCCATCCGAAGCTTGTTTTTCCGGTGAAATACCTCACCACATCTATCGTTTTATTCATAGCTGTCACATCCTCACAACAATTTTTCCATCCACACTGCCTGTATCCTGCGCGATAACGGCATTTCTTATATCCTCAAAAGAAAACATCTTTCCAAAAACAGGAACCAACTTCTTTTCATCCAAAAAACGAAACATCTCATCCACCACTCCTTTTGACGGATAATTAGAGAAGAATCCTGTCAGGTAGACACCGTTTGGAATATCCTTAATCGGATCAAATCCATTTAAGGCATAAACGCCGCCCAATACTCCTGTATTGCAGACAATCGCCCCGTGATCCACTGACGTTAGTGTATCCTTCAGATTTCTTGGTCCCACCAGATCCAATGCCTTGGTTACGCCTTTGATCCTTCCGGTCAGCTTTCCGTCATCCAGCACTCGCGCATCCGCCTCTTTGATCAGATCAAATTTATTCTCCCTGTGTGTAGTGGCAATCACCTGACATCCGAGCGCTTTCGCTATCTGAGTGGCCGCATATCCCAAGGCACACGTGGCACCTCTCACAAGGAGCGTATCCTCCGGCTTTAATTGCAGACACTCAAACAGGGATCCCCATGCCGTAAAATAGGTCTCCGGCACGGCTGCCAGTTCTGCCCAATCAAGCTCGCTTTTTATCGCAAAGACGTGGTGCACCGGAAGCAGGACATACTCTGCATAGCTGCCATTGAAGCTCCTGCCCATACCACCCATCATGGCAATGACCTTCTGCCCTTTTGAAAAAAAGCTATCGGACGGATCTGAAATCTCACCCACACACTCGATTCCCGGAATAATCGGCTTCCGGATATAGTCATTTTGTATTTCAAATTCCCGCAGGATCTGCTCCGAATGATTCATCCCGAAAGCACGTACCCTCACGAGCACCCATCCGGGCCTGACCTCCGGAATCCGGATTTCTGACAACACGACATTCTCTCCTTTTGTCGGCTTATCAAGTACAACCGCTCTCATCCTCTTCTCCATATGACAAAATCCTCCAAATTAAAGTCTTTCTATTGCCTGAACCGGACAGTTTTCAAAACAGTTTCCGCACTGCAGGCAGTTATTCTGCCTGATCACAAAAGGCTTTGGATTGCCACGATCAACAGCGTCCTGCGGACAGACTCTCATACATTTTCCACAGCCAATACAGGCATCTGTGATACGATAGCCCTTCGGTTTCAACACCGCATTTCCAACCACGAAATATTCTCTTGTGATCGGTTTGGTAGAAAGACAGAAATATTCAATCATATAATCTTTGATGACAAACATAGTATCAATGTTTTTTGTTTCCCCCGGATAGACATTTTCCAGATAAGGTTGCTCCTGATAAAGAATATCCCGCCATTTGATCTGCTCTTCCTCAGGAACCTCCACGGCTTTTCCGGACACGCGTATCGTCTCTTTGTATCTGGTGTATCCGGATATCTGCACTCTTCCATCTGCATAAAGCTGTCTTGCAAAAGATTTTCCTCTTGCTGTCAGGAAGTAAATATCCATTCCTTCATAGAGAATAGCACTGATATTTCTCACCTGCGGAGCCCCTTCTTCATCCACTGTTGCAAAATTCAGCACTCCCACGTATCCCAGCTTCTCTATACAAGTTTTTGCATCCATTATTTCATCACCTCGTTGTAATTCGTCTGTGTCCGATCGCCTCTCCGTGCAAACAAAGCTATTCGATTGTCAGTTCGTCTTTGCACGGACTCATAGCAAGCCAACACTGCGGATCATCCGCATAGAAGTCACCATATGTCCCTCTTGCTACCGCAGGACAGCCCCTGCACCAAGGCATAAGCTTACAATGCGCGCATTTGTTGAATTTGCCATACTCCCGGTAGCCTTCCATGCTCGTCACCCAGACATCCGCGATCCGGTCTTCAAACACGTTGCCAACCTTGCTCTCCGCCACTCTGCGGCACGCAAAGAGATCGCCGGAAGGAAGGATGGTCAGGTGACAGTTTCCGCAATTGCAGCCGCCATAGATCATACCCTTCTCCGCATTCTCCGAGATTTTGAAATCACCCGTTTCATATTCATAAAGTGTCCAGAGGTGATCTTTTTTGTTGAAATAGGTGTCGCACCCTTCCGCCTCATATTCCTTAAATTTCTTATCACAGATGGACAGGAGCTCTCTGTACTCCTGTGCCGTCATGCCGATGTCCAGTTCCCCGCCGCTCGGCACATATCGGGAAAACGCAAATACATTTGCTCCCGCCGCTACCACAGCATCAATAATTCCCGGAACCTCCATGCGATTTGTCTTGGAAACCGTGGTCATGATCACACTTCGGATACCTGCGCAATTGACGCAGCCTATCTTCTCCAGGGTACAATCATAGGATCCGGGTTTTCTAAACCAGTCGTGTGTCTCCCTAAGCCCGTCAAGGGAAAGCTGATACTTCTCACACCCGAACCATTTCAGCTCCCGACATACCTGATCGTTCAGATGGAACGGATTCCCCAAAATCGTAAACTTGATGTCGTGCTCATGGATCAGCTCCAAAAGTCTCCAGAAATCGGGATGCAGGATGGGATCACCGCCCGTAATATAAAAATATGGCATCCGTCCATACACTTCGCAGAAATCAAGGCAATTATAAAAGGTCTGCTCCATCTGCTCCCACGTCATTGATAACAGGCAGATATGGTCGCCCGCTGAATAGATATAGCAATGCTTACACCTCTGATCACATTCATCTGTAATATGCCATTGAAAGGAAAAGTATGGTTTCATGATCGCTCACTCCGTCCTCAAAATATCTTCACACAGCCTAAGCTGTATAGTATTCTAAAAAGAATCCTCCGACCATTTGACAGCCGGAGGATCCACTGTCCGGTCAAACAAGATCTGTACTGAAGCAGCGTTCTTATTTGTCCCCGGCACCGCACGCAGAACCGCAGGCTGCGGGCTTCTCTTCCGGCTTGTCACCGGCACCACATGCGCTTCCGCAGGCTGCGGGCTTCTCAGCGGGCTTGTCTCCTGCTCCACAAGCAGTACCGCATGCAGCCGCAGCCTTGTCCTCATTCCATCCGGCAATGTTTGATAATGCCATTTTGGTTACCTCCTTATAAGACTCTTTTTCGGAGTGCGCGATTGCCCTCCGTTATGGACATCATAACGAAGAGAAAAAACTTCCACAAGTACGCACTTTTTTATAACTATGGTTACCTTTTTGTAAGCATTGCAGATTGATTGGAGTAACAGTATCTTGCAAGTTTCTATTGACACAGTCGTTATGCCACATTATAATTTGATTATTACATCATTTTTAACTGTAACATAACAAAATGAATTCAGGAGGAAGCATTTTATGAAAAAGAAAGAAGAATTGCCGGATTGCCCGGTTGCGACCACCGTCTCCCTCATCGGAAGCAAATGGAAACTCCTCATCATGAGAAATCTGCTGGCACGCCCCTGGCGTTTTAATGAACTGCAAAGGGATCTGGAAGGCATCAGCCAGAAGGTTCTGACCGACAGTCTCCGCTCAATGGAGTCAGATGGCATCGTTACCCGAACCGTTTACGCCGAGGTGCCGCCCCGGGTGGAATACGCGCTATCAGAACTCGGAGAATCTCTGCGCCCCATCATCAAATCTATGGAAGTATGGGGAACGGAATATAAAAAGGGATCGTTCCCCTCTTCCTAATACCAGCCTTCTCCTGCCGTACAGATAAGAATCTGACCGCCGCCTTTGTCGGCATGACCGTTTACCCCTCAAATCATTTCAACGTGTTGTAAAAGGAATAATCAACCAGCCCGTTTATTCTATCTAATGCTCCCTTCTCCAGTTCCTTAATCATCAGACAATCCGGATGTGGCAACTGTATATTCGGTCCTGCCTCTATTCCAAATTTGTAGCTTGACTGAAAACCACGACTGTTATAATTGCGTGGGTTACCCTCAACAAGAATCGCCTTATATCCCATCTTTCTTGCCTTTTCAAATCCATACTCCAGCAGTTCCTTGGAAATATGCTGCCTTTGCAGTTTGGTCTTGACTGCCACCGGTGCAAGCATCAACAGCTCGTCTTCATACCTTCCCTCGATATGAAATCGTGAAAACATCGCATATCCGATGACCTCATCTTTTTCATCAACCATAATCAGTTCTAATTCGGGTATGTAATATTTTTTGCCCGGATTACTTCCACCAATTGCCTTACAACCCTGCCTTCTTCCGGACTGTCATATTCCGCAAAAACCTCCTGTACCAATTCCAGTGACGGAAGAAGTTATTTTTTGCCCATTGATTTTATAATACGTTTCATTTGATCAAATTCAATTTGTCTTTCTATATTCATTTTCTCTCCCTCTCATTTCAGACTATTTCTAAAACTATCGCATCGCCTTAAACGCAAAAGACCATAAATACCGCCAGCACTGCGACCGACAGCATGATATTGTTTCCGCTTTTTTCTCTGTTCATATGTTTCATCTCTCCTGTATTCTGTTATGCTCGAGCATTCAGATTTATATATTGTCCGTGTTTGTGTGTGTGTTCTGCCCGTTGCCATTATCCCGCCGTTTATTTACGGTCGGGTAATTCCATCGACAGTCTGATAGGTCAGCAATAGCATAGACATATACTCATTCCTCCAAAATACCTTTCACAATATCCCCAAACTCCTCCGGCCGCGCATACTGTGTATTATGCCCACAGCCCTCCATCAAATTCAGACTCTTGTCGGAAGCGCAAATTGCATTCAAATATTCCTGCACCGAAAAATCCACGCTTCTGTTATAGACATCAAAATCAAAGGTATAATCAAAAAGCTGCTGATTCAAGGCAAAATAATCATTCATACTGCCCAACTGCTTCAGAAACCATCTGAAGTCATCCACACCAAAGTAAGGTGATGTTACCGCAGCCCAAGTCTCGCTGTCCTGTACAGCCACCGGATGATATTCTGACACCACATTGCGCAGAGCCATAAAATTCACAAGGCTTTCATCCTGACTGTATGCCGCAAAAGCCTCCTCCAGAGCTTCCGTACTCTCTCCGGCTTCTTTTGCCCTCTCAAGCGCATCCTCATAACTGTACAGATCAGTTCTCTCCAGCGAAGTCACCTGAGCCACTCCGATATATGCAGACACCTTGTCGGGATGATCGAGGACATATTGACTGCCGAGTATCGTTCCATAGGAATGTCCCATGATGAT
>JAFUTQ010000077.1 GCA_017484135.1 Lachnospiraceae bacterium | reverse complement strand
TAGCTTTTATGATAATGACGGAATTTTTCATTGCAATCTGATCGATTTTCTGCTGGAGCGCGTCGAATTATTTTGAGGCTGCGTCAATCCGGCGTCTAAAGTTTTTGTTTTTTATGCTTTATTCTTGACAGAGTTCCATAATAAGGATATAATCTTATCAGTGATAAGATTGAGGAGGTCAAAATGAGTAAAGAAGCCTATCACCATGGAAATTTGAAGCAGGAATTGATAGAAAGAGGACTTGAATTCATCGATCAGAACGGAGTAGAATCGCTGTCTATGCGTAAGCTGGCAATTCTATCCGGAGTAAGCAGTGCGGCACCGTATGCGCATTTTGAGAATAAAGAAGCTTTTTTGGCGGAAGTGCAAAATTATATTACAGAACGGTTTGTAGAAACACTCCGGAAAACATATGAATCATGCCACGACAGGCAAAGAGTGCTTTTAGAACTTGGAAAAAGCTATGTGTTGTTTTTTGACCAAAATCCGCTATATTATAGTTTTCTTTTTTCTCATGGGGATATAGATCTCAATCATTATCCGCCTTTTCAAATGTTTCAAAGCATTGCAAGTCGTGTAATGAAGGAACTACATGGCGGAAAGATGGATGAGTATGAAATCCATAACAAGACGCTCGCAATGTGGGCTATGGTACATGGTCTGGCACAATTATACACATTGCCCGCATTTCGGATGATGGAGGGGCAGAATGCGGAGCAGATCGAGAATATTTTGTCTTCCGTAGAAATCTGATTGTGGAGGGAAAGATCGTGTTAGGAATCTATATGAGCGGTACGGGAAATACGAAGCATTGTATCACAAAATTTCTTGGTTTAATTGATCCTGAGGCCGAAATCATTCAAATGTCTAAGTCAAATGAAGAAAAGATCATGGATAAGCTTAAGGAAAATGACAAAATAGTTCTTGCATATCCTACGCAGTTTTCGAATGCGCCGTACATGGTTCGTGATTTTATAAAAAAGAATAAAGTGATATGGGCAGGAAAGAAAGTTTTGTGTATGACAACAATGGGAGCATTTTCCGGTGATGGTGCCGGTTGCAGTGCAAGACTTCTGAAAAAATACGGAGCAGAAATAACAGGTGGAATTCAGGTTCGAATGCCGGATGCGGTATGCGATAACAAAATGCTGAAAAAAACTCTGGAAGAGAACAGAAAGCTTGTAAGAGAAGCAGATCAAAAGATAGAAACTGTGGCAAGGGATATCCTGGACAACGGGAAATATCCGAGAGAAGGAATCGGCTTTATTTCCCATATGGCAGGGCTTTTTGGGCAGAGACTGTGGTTTTACAGAAAGACCATAGATTATTCCAAAAAGCTTAAAATAAGTGATGCTTGTATAGGGTGTGGAATTTGCAGCAAAAACTGTCCAATGGAAAATTTGCGAATTAAGGATGGAAAAGCTGCTGCAGGAGACAGATGTGCGATGTGTTATTCCTGTATCAGCACCTGTCCGAAACAGGCAATCACATTACTCGGAAGCAAAGTTTATGAGCAATGCAGATACGAAAAGTATAAGGGGTAACAAGCGATGCAGTCAGACAATATCAGAATGATTGTTTTGTGTATTGGTTATGTCCGAATGATTATCAATGGTGTGGCAGGGAATCGGCAAAAGGTATTTTGGAGCAGGAGCCCCGGAAGTCTCCGGGATGCTATAGTACGATTGTGCTGGCGGTGGGGACATGTTTTGGCGTTATCTATCTTTTGAGATTTCTTTTTGGATTATAGAGTATGATAACAAAAAAGTGCTTGACTTTTATTCGGATTCAGCTTACAATGCGATTTATCCGATTTGATGGAATGTGATCCTGACGATAGCTCGGAAGCACATTTGTGTATCGGAAGAAAAGACAACAGAATATCAGGATATCATCGGAGGACGGATCATCGCAATGATTGACAGTCGATCGGAAGATGTCGGGTGCGCCCGGTTATTTCGTGCAATTGAATGTTAGGTTCAATGGCATGAATGGCTGGGTCTTTTTTTGTGCTGGGGGACATAAGGAAATATTCCGGCTGCCGCCGCGCATGTGAATGTCTGGTTTGGACAGAATTAAGGAGGAAATCATGGAAGCTTCAAGAAAAAAAATTATCTTTCGAAATGTAGGACCGGCAATTTTATCGAATGCCTGCGTATTTTTGTTTTCCGTCGTTGACGGAATCTTCGTGGGAAACGGGGCCGGGAGTCAGGCGCTTGGTGCGGTGAATCTGGCGCTGCCCTTTGTCTTGCTCGCACAGGCACTGAATGCGATGGCAAGCATCGGTGGTGTGACGATTACTGCAATCCGTTTCGGACGAGGGGACAAGGAAGGCGCACAAAATGCGTTTATGCACGCGCTGACCCTCAATTTTATTGTGGGTATTTTTATTACCTTGTGCGGGTCTGTATTTACCGGTGCAGTGTGCGGGCTGCTGGGCGCCTCGGAGAGTTATCTGTCGCTTGTCAAAGAATATGTATTCTGGTATGCGCTTTTTGCCATCCCGAATGCGCTTTCCTTAAATCTGCAGTTTTTCTGCCGGAATGACGGTTCGCCCGGACTTGTGGCTGTTACCAACGTCATTACCTCCGGGCTGAATATTTTTCTTGACTGGCTGTTTGTCTTTCCCATGCAGATGGGCGTTATGGGTGCGGCAGTTGCAACCGGCATTTCACAGACGGTAGGCTTGCTGGTTATTTTGACGCATTACATATGGAAAAAGGGAAATCTTCGGATTCAGAAATATAAGCCCCAGGGAAAGCTGTTCCAAAAAATTGTTTTCCGAGGGCTTCCGGAAGCTATTGCTCAGTTTTCCACACCTGTTACCACGCTTTGTATGAACCGTACGTTGATGACCGCGTTCGGAGATATCGGCATCAATGCATTCGCCATTATCTCCTATCTTTCGTCCTTTACCATGTCCGTGTTCTTTGGCGCATCGGAAGGAATGCAGCCTTTGTACGGGCAGGCATACGGTGCGAAGGAGGATGATGATTTGAAGCACTATTACCGCGCGGGACAGCTGATCAGTGTCGTAGGAAGCGCGCTTTGTGTGGCGATCTATGTTATCTTTCCGCATTTTCTCTGCAGACTGTTTGGTGCAGACGGAGAAACGCTGGAGTTTACATGCATCCATATGTGGGAATACTGCTGGGGCTTTCTGGTGGGAAGTGTCAATACCATGATGTCCGCATATTTTTACTCGACGAAACGCTCCGGTCAGGCGATTGCGCTGAACCTTGTCCGCAGCCTGATCATGAATTCACTGATCATTACGCTGCTTCCAAAGCTTTTCGGAAATGCAATCGTGTGGCATACCTTTGGAATTTATGAGGTGCTGGTGCTGATTCTGGCAATTGTGTTGAAAAAAGGATCCGAGCGAAACGGAATCGTTTATAAATAAATTGACGGCTTTCGCATAAAGTTGTTATACTATGATCAGACGGTAAACCAACCGAAAATTGAAAAAAGAGAAGGAGAATCATCATGTTTGAAAATGCGCTTACCTTAAGACAGGTCTCATTCAAAATGAAGATCGCTTACAAAACCCTTGTTTCTGCCGGTCTGATTGCTCTTGCGGTAGTCCTTCCCCAGCTCGTACACCTGGCACTCGGTCAGCCGGGCGGTGTTCAGTGGCTGCCCATGTATCTGCCGGTGCTGATCGGCGGCTGTCTGCTCGGTACACGCTGGGCACTCTCTGTCGGCGTTCTTTCGCCGTTGGTGAGCTTTTTTATTACCTCGCTGATGGGTGAATCGATGCCCGCTGCGGTCAGACTTCCGTTTATGATTGCGGAGCTCGCCGTTTTCGCAGCAGTTTCCGGACTTTTTACAAGAAAAATTGCAAAAAACGGTCTCTGGGCTTTCGTGGCGGTTGTTTCGGCGCAGATCGCCGGAAGAGCAGTGTTCCTGGGACTCGTTGCGGTATTCCAGTCGCTGGTGCCATTCACTCCGGCAATGATCTGGTCGCAGATACAGACCGGATTTTGGGGCTTGCTTGTGCAGGCAATCCTTGTTCCGGTAATCATTATCGGGTTAAGAGCGCTCATGCTCAGGGAGCAGGGCGATGAGTGATCTTCAAATCGCAATGGAACATCTTGACGGACATTCGATCTGCCTGTGCAAAGACGGTGCGTGGTTTACCGATGATGGAAGGGGGATTTCCCCTATGATGCAGTTGATTGGCGCGGGCAGGGAGCTTTCGGGCTATGCCGTCGCGGATCTGGTTGTCGGCAAGGCGGCGGCAATGCTCTTTGTCAAGGCGGGGATCACTTCGGTTTACGGTCGCACGATGTCTGCCACCGGCAAAGAATATCTGGAAAGACATGGAATCCTGTGCAGCTGCGATACCCTGACGGAAAAGATCATCAACCGTCAAAACACGGATATCTGTCCGATGGAAAAGACAGTGGCAGATCTCGATGACGCAGACGATGGCTATGAAGCGCTGCGCGCAAAAATCAATGCAATGAAAATAAGGAGGGAATGAAATGCTGGAAAATAAATTTTTCCCGGAGATTCACGGGAATTTCGGCTTTGGCTGTATGCGGCTTCCGATGAAGGGAAACGAGGTCGATTATGAGGAGTTTTGCCGGATGGCGGATGCCTTTCTTGATGCCGGATTTAACTATTTTGACACGGCACATGGATATATCGGCGGACAGTCTGAGACGGCAATCGCGGCGTGTGTATCGAAAAGATATGACCGCAGCAAATTTCTTCTGACAAATAAGCTGACGGAGCCCTATTTTAATTCGCAGGAGGAGATTCGCCCGTTTATCGAGAAGCAGCTGGGCTGGTGTCAGGTGGACTATTTTGATTTTTATCTGATGCACGCGCAGGATAAAAATAATTATCAGAAATTTAAGCGGCTGAAGGCATATGAGACGGCATACCGCTTTAAGGAAGAGGGGCTGATCAAACACTTCGGCATTTCCTTTCATGACAAGGCAGAAGTGCTGGATATGATTCTGACCGAGCACCCGGAGGTGGAAATCGTACAGATCCAGTTCAATTATGTGGACTATGAGGACGCTTCCGTGGAAGGACGCAAGGTATACGAGGTATGCGAGAAGCATAAGAAGCCTGTGATCGTCATGGAGCCGGTCAAGGGAGGCAGTCTGGTAAATCTTCCGAAGGATGCGGATCAGATCCTGCGGAATTTAAACGGCGGCAGCAATGCCAGCTATGCGCTCCGCTTTGCGGCAAGCTTCCCGAATATGGCGATGGTTTTGTCGGGAATGAGTGACATGGCGCAGATGCAGGATAATATCAGCGCAATGAAGGAATTTCAGCCGCTTTCCGAAAAGGAAATGGAGGCTGTCCGGCAGGTCTGCGAGATCTTTCGGAATCTGAATCTGATTCCATGCACGGCATGCCGCTATTGTATCGAAGAAAGTGAGTGCCCGAAGGGAATCCGCATACCGGATCTGTTTGCGTCCCTGAATGCGCATGAAGCGTTCCATAACTGGAATACAGAATATTATTACAGCACCATTCTCACGGGAAACGGTCATGGGAAGGCATCGGATTGCATCAAATGCGGAAAATGTGAAAAGGTCTGTCCGCAGCATCTGGAAATCAGAAAGCTTCTGACCAATGTGGCAACAACCTTTGGCAGTTAGAGATACCATGATTTGAGGGTCAAAAGGTTCACATCGTGAAAGCATTAGATGGAAACATTTAATATTGGATCGAAAAAAAGTATCACAAGGAGGTTATGAATGTATCAGGACGGAAAAATTTTAATCGGGAAATCAGGCGAGGAAAAGATTTACATCTATCCGAAGATGGCCAACCGACACGGATTGATCGCAGGAGCCACCGGTACCGGAAAGACGATCACACTGAAGGTGCTGGCGGAGTCCTTCAGTGACTGTGGGGTTCCGGTCTTTTTTGCGGATGTGAAGGGAGATCTGGCAGCCATGTGCAATCCCGGGCAGGCGGGAGAAAGCCTGCAGAAAAGAATTGATGAGCTGGGACTGGCAGAAGACGGGTTTTCTCTTCGCGGATTCCCGACCGTGTTCTGGGATGTCTATGGCGAGTACGGCATTCCCCTTCGGACGACCATTTCGGAGATGGGACCGCTTTTGCTGGGGCGAATCATGGGGCTCAACGATACACAGGTGGATGTACTTACCATTGTGTTCAAGATTGCAGATGATGAGAATCTGCTGCTGATCGACACCAAGGATTTGCGTTCTATGCTTCAGTATGTGGCGGAGAATGCCGCAGACTATTCCGTAAAGTACGGAAATATGGCAAAGCAGAGCATCGCGGCGATCACCAGATCGCTGGTCGCGCTGGAGACAGCAGGCGGAGATTTGTTTTTCGGCGAGCCTGCATTGGATATCAAAGACTGGATCTCCACCGACAACACCGGCCGGGGCGTCATTGAGGTGCTGGACTGCAGAAAACTGATTCAGAATCCTACTATGTATGCCACATTTTTGTTGTGGATGATGTCGGAGCTTTTTGAGACCCTGCCGGAAGCAGGAGATATGGAAAAGCCGCGCATGGTATTTTTCTTTGATGAGGCACACCTGTTATTTGACGACGCGCCCAAAGCCCTAAAGACAAAGATTGAACAGGTCGTGAAGCTGATTCGTTCAAAGGGCGTCGGCATTTATTTTGTGACCCAGAAGCCGTCGGACATTCCGGACGGAGTATTATCGCAGCTCGGAAACAAGGTGCAGCATGCGCTGCACGCCTATACGCCGGCGGAACAGAAGGCGGTCAAGGCGTCGGCATTGTCCTACCGGGTAAATCCGGAGCTGGATACCTATGCGATCCTGCAGGAGCTGGGGATCGGGGAGGCGCTGGTGTCCGTGTTGGATGAACAGGGCGTTCCCACGGTGGTAAAACGTACCACGATTCTGCCACCTCAGAGTCAGATGGGGGCATTGGATGACGGACAGAGACAGCAGGAGATCAAAAACAGCAGCCTGTATGTCCGTTACGCGGAAGCGGTGGTTCGGGATTCTGCCTATGAGTTTCTGACCCGGCAGACGAAACAGGCGGAAGAACAGAAGGCGGCAGAGGCTGAGAATGCAGCAGCGGAGAAGCAGCGTCAAAAAGAGGCGGCAGCCGCAGAAAAACAGCGCCAAAAAGAGGAAGCGGCAAAGAACCGCGCAACCAAACAGGCGGTAAACGGCGTTGCCAGCACTGCAGCGGGAACCGTCGGCAGGGAGCTTGGCAATCAGGTCGGCAAGACCCTCGGCGGAAGCTTTGGGAAAAGGCTGGGCGGCAATGTAGGTGCTTCCTTGGGCAGAGGACTGTTGAAGACATTTTTGAAATAAGGGGAAAATGTTGTAGAAATCAGGAGTGATCACATGACAAATTATGAAAAGGCAGTTACTTTATGGCAACGACGCAAAATTTTAAATGACGCCGAGCTTGCTGAGGCGTTGAATGGTCACAGCATTGCATTTGCTTATCATTCCGGTAAGATTGAAAATGAGCACATTACTTACCACGACACAAGGGAAATCTTTGAGCACGACGGCGTGACTTCCTACACCGGAGATTTGCGAACTCTTTTTGAAATCAGAAACGCAAAGAATGCGAACGAGCTTTTCTTAATCTCATTTAACAAAAAAAGACCGATAGACGAAAGCCTGGTCAAAGAGTTTCAACTTATGTTAACAGAAAATACGTATGACACACGGCGCTATCAGTTGGGCGAACGACCGGGCGAGTATAAGCGCCACGACTATGTGACAGGAAGGGAAGAAATCGGCGCAGCGCCCGAGGATGTTGCTGAGGAAATGTCGGAGCTGCTTGACGAACTGCAGGATATTTCCAACGACAAAGCGTTGACTGCTGCGGGATACTTTCATGCCAAGTTTGAAAACATTCACCCATTTGCTGACGGCAACGGACGCACGGGACGGTTGCTGATGAATTATCTTCTTGTCCTTCACAATCACCCGCCGATCGTCATTCATGAGGAAGACCGTCGCAGTTATTTTGAAGCGTTAGAGGCATGGGACAGATCGCAAGATCTTGTACCCCTGATTGCGTTTCTGAAAGAACAGACAGCCAAAACATGGAAAACACAAATGGAACGCGCTGAAAAAAAGGTCATGCCCTCGAAACAGGCATGACCTTAAAATATTCATACGTTATTGTCGATTACAGCAGCGCCGCAAATTTGTTCCACTGCTCCCACATTTTGTCTACAAGCCCCGAATAATCGGTGTCAGTCTTGCTTCTTAAAAGCTCCGTAATTTCATTTACCACATCAAAAAGAGGCGTCAGAGACAGATTTGCGAGAATTCCCTTCAGTGCATGAGCAGTCTCAAAGGCTCCGTCCAGATCCTTGGCCTTGATCCTCTGATCCAGCTCTTCGTACCGTGCTTTCTCGAGAGCGGAGGGGACAAGACCCAGATAAAAGCCCTCGTCATTCAGACATCTCTGCAGCCCTTCCGCGGTGTTTGCGCCTAATTCATTCAACTTATCGATGGTCAGCATGATTCAATCCTCCTTGACAATAAATTTTTCAAGCTCCTCCGGCGGAACCGGCTTGGAGAAATAGAAACCTTGAATAACATCACAGTCTGCTTCCTTCAAAAGCTTATACTGTTCCTCAAATTCCACACCCTCGGCAACCACCGTAACATCCAGAAATTCTGCGATATCCATAATCAACTGAACGATGCGGTAATCCTTTTCATTGGTATGCATATTGCGGACAAATTTCATGTCGAGCTTTAACACATCAATGGGAAGATCCGTCAGCATGTTCAGGGAAGAATAGCCGGTACCGAAATCGTCCATCTCGATCCGGAATCCATACTCCCGCAGTTCGTTGACCACCTCAATGATCTGGTCGGAATTTTCTGTATAGGCAGACTCCGTAACCTCCAGATAATAATCCTGCGGACGCAGCCCGTTGTCCTTTACAATTCGCTTGATCTCATACACGAAGTCCGGCTCGCAGATATCAATGCGGGATACATTGACCGATACCGGAACCGTGACGCCGTACTTATCCCGCCATTTTCGGATCTGTGCAGCAGCCTCATACCATACATAGCGATCCAGCTTGTTGATCAGACCGTTTTCCTCAAACAGCGGAATAAACTGTCCGGGGCTGATCATGCCCAGCGAGGGATGCTGCCAGCGGATCAGAGCCTCTGCGGAGGCCAGCACCGGCTCATCACCGGTAATATCAAACTTAGGCTGATAATATACGAGAAACTGTTTTTCCTGCAGGGCAGTATCCATCTCGGAGATCAGGCGCTCGCCGAACGCCTCCTTCTCATGCATTTCCGCATCATAAAAGGCAATGTGCGACGTAAAATTATGCCGGATGCTGTTGCAGGCCAGCAATGCGCAGTCAAAGCGGCGGTTCATGTCAAGTGATCGATCCACCTTCGGATAGATTCCCAGCCGGATGTGGGAGCGTGCGTCCTGCCACAAATCCCGAATGCTGTATTCAATGTACTGATAGACTTCGTCGGGAGTTTCCGTGTGCGGCAGATAGAAGAAGA
This sequence comes from Lachnospiraceae bacterium, assembly GCA_017484135.1. Lineage (GTDB taxonomy): Bacteria > Bacillota > Clostridia > Lachnospirales > Lachnospiraceae > Roseburia_C. Next base: position 23,566 of record JAFUTQ010000077.1, on the reverse strand, counting down.
ACACATCCGCGCTGTCCCGGCAGGCAACCCCGTGCCGTTCCTTGACCAGCTCCTTGAGCCTGGCAGCCACATGGCAAAGCACATCATTGCCGAAGGCCCGGCCGTACATCTCATTCAGCAAATGGAACCGATTGATGTCCAGCACATAGGCATCCATTTCAAAGTCCGGATAGTACTGGTCGTGCAAATACGCGTACTCCATAAAAAATTCCCGGTTAAACAGCTTGGTCACAGAATCAAACTCTGTGGCGGAAATAATGGTGTTGCTGTCAAAAAGCTCAATGGTTCTGCCGATTCGGGCGAGAATGACCTCCGGCGCGTCATAGGGCTTGGGAATAAAGTCTGCGGCACCCATCTGCAGGCTCTTTACCTCCGCGCTCTTTTCGGCAGTCAGTACGATCACCGGAATTCTCGACAGCTCCAGATCGTTATGTATGATCTCTAAGAGCTCATAACCATCCATCTCAGGCATCAATAGGTCAAGCAGGATCAGGGATAAGGTTTCCTGATGCTCCCGGATGATGCGAAGCGCCTTCCTTCCGTTTTCTGCAAGCAGCACCTCGTAATCCCTGCCGATAATCTGTGACAACAGCTTGCGGTTGATCAGCTCATCGTCCACTACCAGCACCTTGCGCTTGAGGTTTAAGCGCTGTTCTACAAAAGTTCCCATTTTCTATATTCCTCCTTCATTGTCGGACCATCGGTTAAAGTTCTGATTCCAATTGTTCTTATTATAACACGTTTTTTCATAATCTCAACCAAAATCTTTGTGGATTGTGGTGGGGGATGTGATCTGGAATGATTTGATTTGAGGGGCAGGAGGTCATGCCGACGTAGTCGGCGTAGACTTCTTTGCACAAAAATCTCTGGGAAAAGCTCGCTTTCCCCAGAGATTTCTTGCGCAAAGGGTTCCCATCGTGAAACGATGGGAACCTCCTGCCCCTCAAATCAAATCATTTCAGATCATATTTGATTGCATTTTTATATTGAAAAAAAAAGCCCGATATGATACACTTTTTACAATTTAGGCATTCAATCATGCATTTTGAAAAAAGGGGCGAATACTCTTTTTTTTTGCGCAGGTGCGGGAAAATAGAAATGGTCACGGTTCCATGTGCCGCGACCGACAGCAGGCAGAAAGGACAGGGAAAGATGAAAGCGTTTCTTATATTAGAAGATGGCAATGTATTTACCGGGACAAGCATCGGATCCGCGCGCGAGGTGATCAGTGAAATCGTATTCAACACCTCCATGACGGGCTATTTGGAGGTTCTGACCGATCCATCCTATGCCGGGCAGGCGGTTGTCATGACTTATCCGCTGATTGGAAATTACGGCATCACACCCGATATGGAATCCGGACGCCCCTGGCCGGATGGCTACATCGTGAGAGAATTGTCCCGCATGCCCAGCAATTTCCGGTGCGAGGGCACAATACAGGATTTCCTTGAAAAATACGACATCCCCGGAATCAGCGGAATCGATACCAGAGCCCTGACCAGAATTCTGCGGGAAAAGGGAACCATGAACGGAATGATTACGACAGATGAGCAGTATGATCTGGAAGAGGTGCTGCCCAGAATTAAGGCATACAGAACCGGAAACGTGGTAGACCGGGTAACCTGCAGGGAAAAAAAGGTACTCCCCGGCAAAGGAAAAAAGGTGGCGCTTTTGGATTTGGGGGCAAAGAAAAACATTGCCCACTCTCTGCACAAAAGGGGCTGTCAGGTAACGATCTATCCGGCGCATACCCCGGCAGAGGAGATCCTGGCGGAAAAGCCGGACGGGATCATGCTCAGCAACGGGCCGGGCGACCCGAAAGAATGCGGAGACATCATAAACGAAATCAAAAAGCTGTATGATTCGGAGGTGCCCGTATTTGCGATCTGTCTCGGGCATCAGCTGATGGCACTGGCCACAGGGGCGGACACCTACAAGCTCAAATACGGACACCGGGGAGGCAACCATCCCGTCCGCGATCTGGAGACGGGAAAGGTATACATTTCCTCCCAGAACCACGGCTATGCGGTGAACGCAGACACACTGAATCCACAGATAGCCAGACCCGCGTTTGAAAATGTCAACGACGGCACCAACGAGGGACTGTCCTATGTGGGAAAAAATATTTTTACCGTACAGTTTCATCCGGAGGCATGTCCGGGACCGCAGGACAGCGCGTATCTGTTTGACCGATTTATTGAGAGGATGGGAGGGACAAAATAATGCCGAGAAATCAAGAGATCAAAAAGGTTTTAGTGATCGGCTCCGGCCCGATCGTCATCGGGCAGGCCGCAGAGTTTGACTACGCAGGCACACAGGCCTGCCGCTCTCTGAAGGAGGAGGGCGTAGAGGTGGTGCTGGTCAATTCCAATCCCGCCACCATCATGACCGACAAGGAAATTGCAGACGAGGTATATATCGAGCCACTGACCGTCAAGGTACTCGAGCAGATCATTCTGAAGGAAAAACCGGACAGTGTATTGCCCACGCTGGGCGGACAGGCCGGGCTCAATCTGGGAATGGAGCTGGCGGAATCCGGCTTTCTGGAAAAACACGGGGTAAAGCTGATCGGAACCACCGCCGAGACGATTTTTAAGGCAGAGGATCGACAGGCCTTTAAGGACACCATGGAAAAGATCGGAGAGCCCTGCGCACCGTCTCTGGTGGTACACAATGTAGAGGACGGAATCAAATTTACCAACACCATCGGATACCCGGTCGTGTTGCGTCCGGCCTACACCCTGGGAGGCAGCGGTGGCGGAATCGCCCACAACGAGACCGAGCTGATCGATATCTTAAGCAACGGTCTGCGCCTAAGCCGCGTGGGCGAGGTGCTGGTAGAGCGCTGCATCGCAGGCTGGAAGGAAATCGAGTACGAGGTTATGCGCGATGCAAACGGCAACTGCATCACCGTGTGTAACATGGAAAACATCGACCCGGTGGGGGTACATACCGGGGATTCCATCGTGGTGGCACCGTCCCAGACTCTGGGTGATAAGGAGTATCAGATGCTCCGCACGTCGGCGTTAAACATCATATCGGAACTAAACATTACCGGGGGCTGCAATGTCCAGTACGCACTGCACCCGGATACCTTTGAGTACTGCGTGATCGAGGTCAATCCCCGCGTGTCCCGTTCTTCGGCGCTGGCATCCAAGGCAACCGGCTACCCGATTGCCCGTGTGGCGGCAAAAATTGCACTGGGTTATACGCTGGATGAGATCAAAAACGCGATTACCGGAAAAACCTATGCCAGCTTTGAACCCATGCTGGACTATTGTGTGGTCAAGATTCCAAGACTGCCCTTTGACAAATTTATCACGGCAAAGAGAACGCTGACCACACAGATGAAGGCCACCGGAGAGGTGATGAGCATCTGCGATAACTTTGAGGGCGCGCTGATGAAGGCGATCCGTTCGCTGGAGCAGCACGTGGACAGTCTGCTGTCCTATGACTTTTCGGCGCTCTCCGATGAGGAGCTGGATGAGCGGCTGCAGCTGGTGGATGACCGCCGGATCTGGGTCATAGCAGAGGCCTTAAGACGCGGTGTTTCCTATGAGCGAATCCATGAAATTACAAAAATTGACCTGTGGTTTATCGATAAGCTGGCGATCCTGACCGAAATGGAAAAACGGCTGGGGCAGGAACCGCTGACTCCGGAGCTTTTGCGGGAGGCAAAGCGCATCGAATTCCCGGATTCCGTGATTGCAAAGCTGACCGGAAAAACCGAGCAGGAAATTCACGATATGCGTATCGAAAACGGCATCGTGGCGGCCTTCAAGATGGTAGATACCTGTGCCGCGGAATTTGAGGCGTCCACGCCGTATTACTATTCTGTTTACGGCAGTGAAAACGAGGCGGCAGAGACACATCCGGAGAAAAAGGTGCTGGTTTTAGGCTCCGGTCCGATCCGGATCGGTCAGGGAATTGAGTTTGACTATTGTTCGGTGCACAGTACCTGGGCCTTCGCCAAAGAGGGCTGGGAAACCGTGATTGTGAACAACAATCCGGAGACGGTATCCACAGACTTCGATATTGCGGACAAGCTGTATTTTGAGCCGCTGACGCCGGAGGATGTGGAGGCCATCGTCCGTCTGGAGCAGCCGGACGGAGCGGTGGTGCAGTTTGGCGGACAGACGGCCATCAAGCTTACCGAGAGCCTGATGAAAATGGGCGTAAAGATTCTCGGAACCCGGGCAGAGGACGTGGATGCGGCAGAGGATCGTGAGCTCTTTGACGCGATCTTAGAGAAAACAGGGATTCCGAGAGCTGCCGGAGGAACGGTCTACACGGCAGACGAAGCAAAAGAGGTGGCAAACCGTCTGGGCTATCCGGTGCTGGTGCGTCCCTCCTATGTGCTTGGCGGACAGGGAATGAAAATCGCCTATAATGATGAAGAAATCGAGGAATTTATCGGGATCATCAACCGGATCGCACAGGATCACCCGATTCTGGTGGACAAATATCTGATGGGCAAGGAAATCGAGGTGGATGCGGTGTGCGACGGAACGGATATCCTCATTCCGGGGATCATGGAGCACATCGAGCGCACCGGCGTGCATTCCGGAGACAGCATTTCCGTATATCCTGCGCCAACCATCAGCGAGGAAGTGAAGGAAACGCTGGTGGAATACACCAAACGGCTGGCACAGGCGCTGCATGTGGTCGGACTGATCAATATCCAGTTTATCGTGATGGACGACGAGGTCTATGTGATCGAGGTAAATCCCCGTTCGTCCAGAACCGTGCCCTACATCAGCAAGGTGACGGGAATCCCCATTGTGGATCTGGCGACCCGGGTCATCATCGGCAATACCATCCGGGGAATGGGCTATACACCGGGACTTGCGCCGACGGCAGATTATATCGCCATCAAGATGCCGGTATTCTCCTTTGAAAAGCTGCGTGGGGCAGAGATCAGCCTCGGACCGGAGATGAAATCCACCGGAGAGTGTCTGGGCATCGCAAAGACCTTTGACGAAGCGCTGTACAAGGCATTTCTTGGCGCAGGCGTACAATTGCCGAAATACAAGCAGATGATTATGACGGTAAAGGATTCCGACAAGCCGGAGGCCGTGGAGGTGGCGAAACGGTTTGAGGCGCTGGGCTACAAAATCTATGCGACCCGAAGTACGGCAAACTATCTGAAGGAACATGGCGTACAGGTTCTGCAGACCAAACGGATTTCACAGGAATCTCCCAATGTGCTGGATCTGATTCTGGGACACCGGATTGATCTGGTCATCGACACCCCGACACAGGGCAACGGGGACAAGAACCGGGACGGATTTCTGATCCGCAGAAACGCGATTGAGACAGGCGTATACTGCATCACAGCTATGGATACCGCCAACGCCCTTGCCACAAGTCTGGAAAATGCGCAGGCCAGGCTGAGTCTTGTGGATATCGCGACGGTTAAGAATGTATAAATATAGACTCAGCGAGGTATGACACATGAACAGATACAAGGCAAAAAAAACAAACAACGCATCTTCGGGAAAAAACTACCGCTTACTGCCCGTTTTGTTTGTGCTGTGCATCATCCCGTTGATGATGCGCCTTCGTATCTACAACCCCGGGCTGAGTCAGTTTGCATGGTTTCCGGATGACAACCAGGCATTTGATATTTTTCTGTACTGTAAGGGCGTTTTGCTGGTTCTGACAGCGGTCGTCATGGCACTGATTCTGGGGGTTACCCTATATAGGGGCAGAAAAGAGCATGACAGTCTCGCACGCATCAAACAGGCAAAATGGCTGATTCCGCTTGTCGGCTTTGCGCTTTTGGCATTGCTGTCCACACTTTTTTCCAAGTACCGCAGCTATGGTTTTCACGGGATTTATGAGCAGTTCGAGTCCATCTGGGTGGTTCTTTCTTATTGTATGGTGACCGTATATACCTACTATTTTGTAAAAACACAGAAGGATTTTGAAGTGATCCAAAAGGGTCTGTTCGTGCTCCTGCTTGTGCTTGGAGTGCTCGGACTCACGCAGATGACCGGGCATGATTTCTGGGAATCCGCACTGGGGAAAAGCCTGTATATTCCTACCCGATATGCGAGTCTCAAGGATCAGCTGTCCTTTACCTTTTCCGGCAGCGGACATCTGCAGGTCTATCTGACGTTCTATAATCCCAACTATGTAGGCGTGTTTGGCGTGTTGTTTGTGCCAATCAGCATCATGCTGTGTGTAGGGCACAGAGAGCGGAAGAAAAAAGCTGCATGGGCAATCACAAGTCTGCTTGTCCTTTTGTGCGCACTTGGCTCCGGGTCGAGGGCGTTTCTGCTGTCCTTTGCAGTGACCGCTTTTTTTGGAATCCTGATCTACATAAGAAAGAGAACCAGACAAATTCCGCTTCTGTTGGCGGGCGTTTTGGCGGTTCTGATCGTTGGAGGCATCTATATGCACGCCGCGGGCATCCATCTCCTTTCCTATCTAAGGAATGGACTGGTGCCGGAGAAAAATGAATATCAGGTAGAAGACTTTCAGGTAGAAGAGGATCACGTTACCTTAAAGTACAGCGGAAAGAACCTCTCCATGCGTTGCGAGGAGGGAGAAGACGGAAGCCTGAGCTTTCAGGCATGGGAGGAAGACGGGACAGAGCTTCCGTTCACGATCAGGGAGGATGGCAGCATTCGCTTTGACGATGAGCGGTTTTCGGATGTGACGGTACACTCTTATAACGGAAGCGAACCGTATACCTATGTGGGTGAGGCGGTGGTTGACGGACACCGATACGGCTTTGCCAAAGGGGAAGTGGGATATACCTATCTGAACTATGCCTATAAGGTGGACACCATGCAGAAGGCGGAGACTGCGGTCTTTACGGATTATGACAGCTTTTTTGACTACCGTGGCTACCTGTGGGCCAGAAGCATACCGCTTTTGAAAAACTATCTGATTCTGGGGGCAGGTGCGGACACGTTTTCCGTTGTCTTCCCGCAGAACGACTATGTTGCCAGAATCAACGCGGGCTTTCAGGATCAGCTGATTACAAAGCCGCACAGCCTGTATCTGCAGTACGGAATCCAGTATGGCGTGCCGGGGCTGCTCTGTTTTCTGGCGTTTGTGGGGATCTACGTGATTCAGACGCTGCGCCTTTGCTTCAAAAGCGACTTTCGGGATGTATACAGCTGTAGCGCGCTGGGCATCCTGCTGGGTGTGTTCGGTTATGCAATTATGGGCATTGCCAATGATTCCTGCGTGGCGCTGGCACCGTTGGCATGGCTGGTGCTGGGTCTGGGCTTTGCACTGAATGTTTTCCTGGAAAATACTGGGAAAAAGTAGGAAAAACAAAAGATATTTTAGAAAAGTTTGAAAGTCGGCTTGACAGGGCAAAGGCATGAGTGTATAATTTCGACTGTGGCGAAAAATGTAAAAAACCAAAAAAATTCAAAACAGGAGGTTCGTTATGAGCAGAACGCAACAAAAGGAACGAGTGCGCTTTGGCACAAAAGCGAAGCGTGCGATAGCATGGGCGTTGTCCTTTGCTATGGTATTTGCAGCCGGAAATCTGCCGACAAGTGTGGTAGAGGCTCTGGCAGCAGAGAACGATGTGCCGTATGTGACGATTGGAGAGGCGGCAACAGGATCAGCAATTGAGATAACCGCACCGACCGTAAAGGAAAACCTGGTATATAATGGTCAGGATCAGGAAGTCCTCAGCTCAAAGGGTACGGTAACGGGATCTGCGATTGTAGCATCGGGAGAAGCTATTACCGTTAAGGTAATTTCCGGCTCCTCTATTACAGAGAAAACGGTTGCAACAGGAACTTCGATTGCAGTGAAGAATCCCAGAATCGAATACAGCTTTGATTGGACAAATGGTGTGGAGGATCAGCTTGCAGATGAAGTTTTTGCTACGAAAAAAGATTTCTCTACAGACAGCCCGACAGCACTGGATGCATTTTCATATTACACACTGTTTTACAGAGTGATTGCAGAAGGTGAGGACGGAACAGTATATCTGCTTGACAGAGGAGCTTTTGATTTTGCTGTTGCAAAAGCTGAGATCAAGGTAACACCAGTTACAATCAACAGTGGAATTACCGAAGGAGCAACGTTGGCAGATGTTACCATTACCGGACAGAAAGCAATAATCTCCGGAACCAGTACAGAGGTAAAAGGTACATGGTCATGGGTAACTCCTTCTGAAAAATTGAAGGCAGGTACGAACAACTACAAAGCGAAGTTTACTGCAGATGAAAAACAAACACCGAAAGTTGATGAGGAAGGCAATATTGATGACTTCGGAGTGAACTTCAAATCCTATGAAATTGAAGTAAGCATCCCTGTAACAGCAAAAGCAGCTGTAACGACCGGCACTAACACTAACGCTAACACGAATGCCGATAGTGGTTCAGCAGCAACAGAGGAAGACGGCTGGGTAAAGAACTCTGACGGAACATGGTCTTACATCTCAGACGGCGAAGAAGCAACCGGCTGGGTAGATGTAGGCGGTACATGGTACTATCTGGATGAGGAAGGAACCATGGAGACCGGCTGGGTAGAAGTAAACGGTACATGGTACTACACAGATAACAGCGGAGCAATGCAGACCGGCTGGCAGGAAGTAAATGGTTCCTGGTACTATCTGGACAACAGCGGAGCAATGGAAACCGGCTGGGTAAATGACAACGGTACATGGTACTACACCAGCGCAAGCGGAGCAATGGAGACCGGCTGGGTAAATGACAACGGTACATGGTACTACACCAGCGGAAGCGGAGCAATGCAGACCGGATGGGTAAATGACAATGGTACATGGTACTACACCAGCGGAAGCGGAGCAATGCAGACTGGATGGGTAAATGACAACGGTACATGGTACTACACCAGCACAAGCGGCTCAATGCTGACCGGCTGGCAGTTAGTAAACGGCAAATGGTATTATCTGACCGCAAGCGGAGCAATGAAGACCGGATGGCTCAAGGACGGCAGCTGGTATTATCTGGATGCAAGCGGAGCAATGCAGACCGGATGGTATCAGGTAGGCGGAAAGTGGTATTACAGCTATGCTTCCGGAGCAATGGCAGCGAATACGCGTATCGGCAGCTATCGTGTCAATGCAAACGGAGAGTGGGTAAGATAAGACCACACACAGTTTTATAGAAGCATTATCATACAGGAGATGGCAACACCCCATGGGGAACTGCCATCTCCTGTTCGCGTTTATGCGCAGAGGCGCGCAAGGAAATCGCTCGGCTGTCGCCGCATGTGCCCTGCCTGATAAAAAATCTGCCTTGACAAGGCAGAAGCATGAGTGTAAAATTTTGAAAATAGCAACAATAATGAAAAATTTGAACAGGAGGTTGGTTATGGACAAAGCAACACAAAAGGAACACAGAACCCTTGGGGGCAGGGGAAAACGCGCCATTGCATGGGTGCTGGCTCTTGCCATGGTAGTTGCGGCCGGGAATCTGCCGTCAAATGTGGTAGAGGTGCTGGCAATCGTGGATGGAGTCACAGGAATTTCTGCTCAGGCTCCGACCGTAAAAAGCGGCCTGATCTACAACGGCAGTTCACAGTATCTGGTTAATCCCGGCACAGACGTGACATCCGGAACTGAGATTACCGTGACAACGGGTGAGTCAATTACCTTCCGGGTAGTGTCAGGCGGAGCTGTCAGCGATAAGAAAGGAGAGGAAGTCATTGCTGCTGCGAGCGCTGCGTCGTCGGCATCGGTTACCGTGACGGGATCCGGAGCAACGATTCGGGGCATCACGGCAAAGTGGGAGTATCGGTTGGGTAACCAGTCGGCATTCTCTGAAGCGCTGCCGGAGGCAAGAAATGCCGGTACCTATACGGTGGATTATCGACTGGTTGCGAGCAATGGCATGATTCTGGACTCATATTCCGGTCAAACCGTAACGATTGCGAAGGCAGAAGTGGTTCTGACACCGAGCGTGATCAATTCGACCGCAAAGGTGGGGGATGCGCTTAAGGAAGTTGTCATTAACGGGACAGGTCAGAAGGCAGTCATAAAAGGCACAAATACTGCGGTGGGCGGTACATGGAGCTGGGTAAACCCTGCGGCAACGCTGACGGAAATGGGAACCTATGAAGCGCGCTTTACGCCGGATGATACAGCGAACTATGTGCAGCCTGCCACTGTAAAGGTTACGGTAACCGCACAGAAGCAGACACCGGGCAGCACGGACACCGGCACCACTTCCGGTTCGAGCTCCGACTCAGGCTCCGCGGCAGCAACGGTTGTTACCGGCTGGGTACAGAATGCGGACGGAACATGGTCCTACAACGAGAATGGCAAGGCAACGACCGGCTGGCAGGAAATAAACGGTACATGGTATCACATGGATAGAACCGGAACCATGGAGACCGGATGGTTAAGGATCAATGGCACATGGTACTATATGAATAACGACGGCGCAATGGAGACCGGCTGGGTAGAGGTAAATGGCACATGGTACTACACCAACGAAAGCGGTGCGCTGCAGACCGGATGGATCGAGTCAAACGGCACATGGTACTATACCAATGACAATGGCGAAATGCAGACCGGCTGGATAAAAGGCTACGGCGCATGGTACTATACCGGTGCAAGCGGAGCCCTGGAGACCGGCTGGGTAAATGACAACGGCACATGGTACTATACCGACGGAAGCGGCGCGATGCAGACCGGATGGCTCAACCTCAACGGCACGTGGTACTACACCGATCACAGCGGCGCGATGCAGACCGGCTGGCAGAGGATCAATGCAACCTGGTATTATTTGGATGCAAGCGGAGCAATGCAGACCGGCTGGTTCAAGGATGGCAATAGCTGGTATTATCTGAATGCAGGCGGCGCGATGCAGACGGGATGGTATCAGGTAGGCGGAAAATGGTATTACAGCTATGCATCCGGTGCAATGGCAGCGAATACGCATATCGGAAGCTACAATATCAATGCAAGCGGAGAATGGGTAAGATAAGAATTCCGATATAAAGGAGCAGAAATATGGAACCGAATATGGATGCAAAGATCAATCAACTGGTGGATCATCTTATGGAGGATTACAGCGGTGGAAAGACCATCGATGAAATCAAGCTTTTTGAGCACCCCAACCGGGATACGGTGGTGGATATTTTGGAAAAACTCAGAAAGATCATTTATCCCGGCTACTACAAAAACAACAGCTTTAAGATTTACACGGTGCGGAATAATGTTTCCATGCTGCTGGAGGATGTGATTTTCAATCTGATCGCACAGATTACCATTGTCCTGAAGTATTCTCCGGAGTATGAAGGTGCGGACAGCGATGTGCTGGCGCAGGAGGCGGAGCGGATTACCTTTGAATTCCTTGACCGGATTCCAAAGATCCGGGAGTACATTGAGACGGATGTGCAGGCGGCGTTTGACGGAGACCCGGCGGCCTACAACAAGGATGAGATCATTTACACCTATCCGGGTGTGTTTGCCACGTTTACCAGCCGCATTGCCCATGAGCTGTATCTTCTGAAGGTGCCGCTGATTCCCCGCATCATGACGGAATATGCCCACAGTCTGACCGGAATTGATATTCACCCCGGAACCACAATCGGGAAATATTTCTTCATCGACCACGGGACGGGCATCGTAATCGGAGAGACGACGGTCATCGGGGACAATGTAAAGATTTATCAGGGAGTGACGCTGGGTGCGCTTTCCACCAGAGGAGGTCAGTCCCTGAAAAATACCAAGCGACATCCTACGATTTGCGACAATGTCACGATTTATTCCGGTGCGTCCATTCTCGGCGGCGATACCGTGATCGGCAAAGATGTGGTGATCGGCGGTAACGCGTTTATTACCACCTCGATCCCCAAGGGGGCGAAGGTCAGTGTCCGGAGTCAGGAACTTATGTACAACTACGATTCTACCCATCCGGTGGAGCGTAAGGAGCTGGAGCTGGACAATGCGTGGTTTTATACGATTTGAGATCAAAGATACTTGAAATCACAAATGATTTATGATATATTCAGCTCAGATAACAACAGGTGCTACCGGAAGACGGCTGGCCCGAAACAGTTTCGTAGACTACAGAATAGTCGCCAAAGTTTGCAAGGCTGGGGCGGCTATTCCTGCGTTTTATGATGATCATTACGTCCTATGGCGTATCCAAGACCAAAGCAACCAACACAAAGGCTGATCACAGCAATAAGTCCTTCAAGCGTCAACATGAGCGTATTCCTCATTTGAGCCAAGCATCAAGTTCTGTTTTTGTGCCTTGAACATAGATATTTAGTGGGCAGCTATAGAAAAAAAACCGCTTGCAAATCTATCCTATATATGATAGTATCAGAGTATCGTGAGCGAACTCGTGAGAGACATCTCTTTTATTTTTTTTGGTTGAGATTGTTAAAAAATTAACATACAAAATTTTTATAAGAAGGAGACAGGAAAATGGCAAAGAAAGTAGTTTTAGCAGGCGCATGTCGTACCGCAATCGGCAAAATGGGTGGAGCACTGAGCAACACGCCCGCAGCTGACCTTGGGGCAATCGTGATCAAAGAGGCGCTGAACCGTGCAGGTGTGAAGCCGGAGCAGGTGGACGAGGTAATGATGGGCTGCGTGATCCAGGCAGCACAGGGACAGAACGTGGCACGTCAGGCTTCCATCAAAGCCGGATTACCGATTGAGGTGCCCGCTTTTACTTTGAATGTAGTGTGCGGCTCCGGTCTGAAGTGTGTCAATGAGGCAGCGCAGATGATCATGGCAGGACAGGCAGACATCGTGGTTGCAGGCGGTATGGAGAACATGTCTATGGCTCCGTATGCGATGACAAAGGCACGTTTCGGATATCGTATGAACAATGCAACGATCATTGATACCATGGTAAACGATGCGTTGACCGATGCGTTCAACAATTACCACATGATGATCACAGCCGAGAATGTTTGCGATGAGTACGGCATTACCCGCCAGGAGCTGGATGAGTTTTCCGCAAACAGCCAGCAGAAGTGTGAGAAGGCGATCGCAGAGGGCAAGTTCAAAGACGAAATCGTTCCGGTTCCGGTAAAGGTTAAGAAAGAGACCGTGATGTTTGACACCGATGAGGGACCGCGTCCGGGCACAACCGCTGAGTCATTGTCAAACTTAAGATGCTGCTCCGGAAAAGAGGGCGGACTTGTGACAGCAGGAAACGCTTCCGGTATCAATGACGGTGCGGCTGCAATCGTTGTCATGAGCGAAGAGAAGGCAAAAGAGCTTGGGGTTACCCCGATGGCTACCTGGGTAGCAGGCGCATTGGGCGGCGTAAGACCTGAGATCATGGGTGTCGGACCGGTAGCTTCTACCAAGAAGGTATTGGACAGAACCGGACTGACCATTGACGATATGGATCTGATCGAGGCAAATGAGGCATTTGCTGCACAGTCGATCGCAGTTGCAAGAGATCTGAAGTTTGACATGTCAAAGGTAAATGTAAACGGTGGTGCGATCGCACTGGGACATCCGGTTGGAGCATCCGGCTGCCGTATCCTTGTGACACTGCTGCATGAGATGCAGAAGAGAGATGCCAAGAGAGGTCTGGCTACTCTGTGTATCGGAGGCGGAATGGGCTGTTCAACCATCGTTGAGAGAGCCTAGTACAAAAACAGACATAGAATAAATAAATACAAGGAGGACTATCATGAAGGTAGGTATTATTGGCGCAGGAACCATGGGACAGGGTATCGCAAAAGCATTTGCGCAGGTAGACGGATACGAGGTTGCACTCTGCGACATCAAGCAGGAGTGGGCGGACAACGGAAAGGCAAAGATTGAAAAAGGCTATGCCAGACTGGTAGAGAAAGGCAAGATGACGCAGGAGGCAGTCGATGCAATCCTTGCAAAGATCACACCGGGCTTAAAGGAGGATCTCTGTGCAGACTGTGATCTGATCGTTGAGGCTGCGTTTGAGGACATGGCAGTAAAGAAGACGACCTTCGGCGAGCTGGATAAGATTGCAAAGAAGGAGTGTATTTTCGCTTCCAACACCTCCAGCCTTTCCATTACGGAGATCGGAAATGGATTGACCCGTCCGCTGATCGGAATGCATTTCTTCAACCCGGCAGACCGCATGAAGCTGGTTGAGGTGATCGCAGGCGTGAATACGCCGGATGAGACGGTAGAGGCGATCAAGAAGATTTCCGAGGAGATCGGCAAGACTCCGGTACAGGTAAATGAGGCAGCAGGCTTTGTGGTAAACCGGATTCTGATTCCGCTGATCAACGAGGCAGCCTTCATCAAGATGGAGGGTGTGTCCGATATCGCAGGAATTGATACTGCAATGAAGCTTGGCGCAAACCATCCGATGGGGCCGCTGGAGCTGGGAGATTTTATCGGACTGGATATCTGTCTGGCAATCATGGATGTGCTCTACAATGAGACAGGCGACAGCAAATACCGCGCATGCCCGTTGATCCGGAAAATGGTTCGCGGCGGAAATCTTGGCGTGAAGTCCGGAAAAGGCTTTTATGTATACAATGCAGACCGCACAAAGACCCCGGTAGACGCACAGTAATCAGTACAAAATAAAGTAAGGAGAGAATGAAAGTCATGGATTTTTCATTAGACAAAAAGCATGAAATGGCGAGAAATCTTTTCAGAGATTTCGCCGAGAATGAAGTGAAACCGCTTGCACAGGAGGTGGATGAGACAGAAGCTTTTCCGCAGGGCACGGTAGATAAGATGGCAAAATACGGGTTTATGGGGATTCCCGTACCGAAGGAGTACGGCGGACAGGGCTGTGATCCGTTGACCTATGTAATGTGTGTAGAGGAGCTGTCAAAGGTTTGCGGCACGACAGGCGTTATCGTATCCGCACACACTTCTCTGTGTATCGATCCGATTCTGACCTACGGAACCGAGGAGCAGAAGCAGAAATATGTTGTACCGCTTGCAAAGGGCGAAAAGCTCGGCGCCTTCGGACTGACCGAGCCGGGTGCGGGAACAGACGCACAGGGCTGCCAGACAAAGGCTGTTTTAGACGGCGACGAGTGGGTAATAAACGGCTCCAAGTGCTTCATCACAAACGGTAAGGTGGCAGACGTTTACATCGTGATTGCGGTTACCAGCGTGACAGAGGATAAGCGCGGCAGAAAGAAAAAGAACTTCTCCGCATTTATCGTAGAGAAGGGTGCACCGGGCTTCTCCTTCGGAACGAAGGAAAAGAAAATGGGTATCCGCGGTTCTTCTACATATGAGCTGATCTTCGAGGACTGCAGAATCCCGAAGGAGAATCTGCTCGGACCGGAAGGAAAGGGCTTCCCGATCGCGATGCACACATTGGACGGCGGACGTATCGGAATCGCTGCACAGGCTTTGGGAATCGCTGAGGGTGCACTGGAGCGCGCGATTGCCTATACCAAGGAGAGAAAGCAGTTCGGCAGAACCATCGCACAGCAGCAGAACACCCAGTTCAAGCTGGCAGATATGGCTACCAGAGTAGAGGCTGCAAAGCTTCTGGTATATCAGGCAGCGATCGCAAAGGGAACACAGAAGGTATATTCCATAGAGGCTGCCAAGGCAAAGCTGTTTGCGGCTGAGACGGCAATGGCAGTGACCACAGAGGTGGTACAGCTCTTCGGCGGATACGGCTACATCCGGGAGTACGATGTAGAGCGTATGATGCGCGATGCCAAGATCACAGAGATTTACGAGGGAACCTCAGAGGTTCAGCGTATGGTCATCGCCGGTGCATTGTTGAAATAAGATGAAATTCAAAAATAAGGAGTGAAAAACCGTGAAAATAATTGTATGTGTAAAGCAGGTACCGGATACAAAGGGCGGAGTAAAATTTAATCCCGACGGTACGTTGGACAGAGCTGCAATGCTGACCATCATGAACCCGGATGATAAGGCCGGTCTGGAGGCAGCATTGAAATTAAAGGATGAATACGGCGCAGAGGTAACGGTACTGACCATGGGACTGCCGAAGGCAGACGATGTGCTTCGCGAGGCACTGGCAATGGGTGCGGACAAGGGAATCCTTGTGACCGACCGTGTGCTGGGCGGTGCCGATACATGGGCAACCTCTACCACCATCGCCGGAGCAATCCGCAATCTGGAATATGATCTCATCATCACAGGTCGTCAGGCGATTGACGGAGATACGGCTCAGGTTGGTCCGCAGATCGCAGAGCATCTGGGACTTCCGGTCATCTCTTATGCGCAGGATATCAAGGTAGAAGGCAACAGCGTGGTGGTACAGCGTCAGTATGAAGACGGCTACCATGTACTGAAGGCGCAGATGCCGTGTCTGATTACCGCATTGTCTGAGTTAAACGAGCCGCGTTATATGACACCGGGCGGAATCTTTGACGCACTGGAGCAGGAAGTGACCGTATGGGGCAGAGCCAATCTGGTGGATGTGGACGATTCCAACCTTGGTCTGAAAGGCTCACCGACCAAGATCGCAAAGGCTTCCGACAAGGTGCGCAAGGGCGCCGGCGAAAAGGTTGTTTTGGATACCGACGAGGCAGTTGCCTATTTAATGGGCAAATTCAAAGAGAAGCATATCATCTAAAAAGAAAAAGGAAAAGTGGTGAATAAAATGGGCTTAGAAGAGTATAAAGGAGTATTTGTCTTTGCACAGCAGGTGGACAATGTATTGAATGGCGTTGCGTTTGAGCTGCTGGGCAAGGGAAAAGAATTGGCAGAGAAGTTAAATACAGAGGTGACTGCGGTGCTGCTTGGCTCTGAGATCAAAGGACTGGCTGACGAGCTGGCAGAGTATGGCGCAGACAAGGTCATCGTAGTGGACGATCCGGAGTTAAAGAATTACCGGACCGAGCCGTATGCGCATGCACTGGCATCCGTGATCAACGAGTATAAGCCGGAGATCGTGCTGGTAGGCGCAACCGCAATCGGACGTGATCTGGGACCGACCGTTTCCGCGAGAGTACAGACCGGACTTACCGCAGACTGTACGGTGCTTGAAATCGGGGATTTCCCGCTCAATCCGATTCCGAATCAGGAGCAGAAGCACAATCAGCTGTTGATGACGCGTCCGGCATTTGGCGGAAATACCATCGCTACGATTGCCTGCCCGGATAACCGTCCGCAGATGGCTACCGTGCGTCCGGGTGTGATGCAGAAGATTACACCGAACAAGGGTGCAAAAGCAAATGTCATTGAATTTAATCCCGGATTTACGCCGGATAACCGCTATGTAGAGATTCTGGACATTGTAAAGGCAGTGAAGAATACGGCCAACATCATGGATGCAAAGATTCTTGTATCCGGCGGCCGCGGGGTAGGCTCAAAGGAGAACTTCAAGCTTTTAGAGGAGCTGGCAGAGGTGCTCGGCGGAACTGTAAGCTGCTCCCGTGCAGTCGTAGAGAACGGCTGGCAGCCGGTTGACCTGCAGGTAGGACAGACCGGAAAAACCGTTCGTCCGCAGATTTACTTTGCAATCGGTATCTCCGGAGCTATCCAGCATGTGGCTGGTATGGAGGATTCCGATCTGATCGTAGCCATCAACAAGGATGAGGACGCTCCGATCTTTGATGTGGCAGACTACGGTCTGGTAGGAGATCTGAACAAGATTGTTCCGGCTTTGACAAAGGCGCTGAAGGAAGCGATCTAAAATCTGGAATAAGAAATAAAGTTTTTTTCGCGAAAAAATGATTTGCGGGTTACAAGGTTCACATCGTAGGAGGAAGCCCAATGAGCGAAGCTCATTTCAAAATGGCTTCCGACGACTTGGCAGGTGACGCAGCGCGGCGCGTACCGATGCCTTAAACGATGTGAACCCTTTGCGCAAGAAATGTCAGGGGAATGCTAGCATTTCCCTGACATTTTTGTGCAAAGAGTCAATGCCGACTGCGTCGGCATGACCTTGTAACCCGCAAATCATGTTTTCGCATAAATTTCAGAAAACAGAAAATACTACAAATAAAAAACAGGAGGTAACAGCATATGAAAACAAAAACCTATCGGATATGGCTGGTATCATTTTTAATTGTAGCGATTGCGGGGGCAGTCTTTTATTATATGACCACTGCAGGAAAAAACGGGCAGATGCACGATACCGCTGCGTTTGTGAAAAATAAGATCCAGGAGTGTATGTGCGGATGAGCGGGAAAAAGGCAACGCTTTATCTGAAGATCGAGCAAAGCGCACTTGTATCGCAGCCGCGGGTATGCCTGAAGGATATCGGGACGCTGACTTGTTCGGACAGCAAGATTCTGCGGGAATTGATGCAATTACAGATTTATTATTTTCAGACATTCTCCGAAAAAAAGCGAAAAAAGGGAGAAATACTGCAAACTTTTTCGGTGATGGCGGTTATCCGTCAGATTCAAGAGGAATTTCCGGATGTTGATGTGGAAAATCTTGGAGAAGCCGATTTTATTGTCCGTTATGATCCGGGAACAGGGGAAAAAAAGGTGGTGGAATGGCTCAAGCTGGCAGCACTTTGCGTAATTGTATTTTTTGGCGCGGCCTTTGCGATCATGGCGTTTAACAATGATATTTCCATCACAGAGCTGTTTGGAAACATTTACCGGCAAGTACTCGGGCAGGAATCAAACGGCTTTACGGAATTGGAAATCAGCTATTGTATCGGATTACCCATCGGCGTGCTGCTGTTTTTTAATCATTTCGGAAAATACAAGCTGAGTACGGATCCCACGCCGATTGCTGTGGAGATGAGAAATTATGAAAAGGATGCAGATGCCACGCTGATCGAAAATGCCCAGAGAGGAGGCAGGACAATCGATGTGGACTGAGCATTTGTTTCTGGTCTTGTGCGGAGCAGCCGCGGGAGCAGCCGCAGCATCCGGTGTGACAGCATTTCTCACGATCTTAAAGATCATTCCCCGGATGATCGGAAAAAGTCACACCGCCGCGCATGTGCTTTTATATGAAAATATCATCATTCTGGGAATCATTGCGGGAAATGTGCTCACGGTTTTCTTGCAGATGAGACTGCCCTTAGGACACGTCTTTCTGGTAATTTATGGTGTCTGTGTGGGACTTTTTGTGGGGTGTATTGCGGTAGCGTTGGCAGAAATCTTAAAAGCATTTCCGATTTTGTTTCACCGCCTCAAAATCCGCACCGGCATGTGGATTCTGATGCTCAGCATGGCATTGGGAAAGGCGGTGGGCTCGCTTTACTTTTTCTTCCATGGGATCTCGTCCTAGCAGCGTCCCGTTGATATTATATGGCAATTTCGTGGGCAATCCGGTCAACCACTTGCGCTGCCTCGCAAAATATGTTACACTTTTCACAGTAGTTTGTAACTTACGCGAAGGAGAACAGGGCAGTCTATGGCAGGTAAGGGAAAAAAGTCAAAGGATTCAACAAGCAATAAAAGTGTTTCCGTGGGAATCAATGGAATCCAGACAAAACTGATCGGAGCCTTTTTACTACCGGTAATTTTGTTTGTTATGGTCGGATTGTTCATCTATGTTCAGTCCAGCAATGCGCTGAATACGGCCTACACGGATTCTGCCAATACCAGCGTGACCACTCTCGGTGAGTACTTGGATCTGGGATTTGAAAATATCAAGCTGATGGCGACCCGCCTGTCGGTAAATCAGTCTGTGTATGCATATTACTCCGGGACGGATAATAAAAAAGAGTCCGATCTCATGGCTGCAAAGCTCGCGGTCAGCAATGAGTCTACCGCGGATACTTATATTGATCATATTTTCATCGTCGCGAGCACCGGGACTACCTGCAGTGACATGGGCGTTTTGAAGGGAGATTATTACAATACATTTTTAGAATCTGACGAAGGCAAATATGTGGAGGAGCACATCGGAGCAGGCTCGGTCTGGCTCAGCAGCCATCCGTCCATTGACGAGTTGTCGGGCTTTAACCCTGATGAGTATGCGATGTCACTGGTTTCCATCCTGCGGAACACGAATAACAAACCGGTGGGATATATTATCATCGATGTGAAAACAAGCTTTATTCAGAACATTCTGGATGATGATCAGATTACAGATCAGTCTGTTACAGGCTTTGTGCTGGAGGATGGTACGCAGATCCTCAGCGGCGATCTGGACATTCGGTTTTCCGATACGGATTTTTATCAGAAAGCAAACGAGGGAGATGCACAAAACGGATACACCGAAGTGACGTATGACGGAAAGGATTATCTGTTTTCCTATGCTAAGCTGGAGGAATCCGGCATGATGGTCTGCGCACTGGTGCCCCAGAGTGAGATTGTGGCAGGTGCGCGCTCCATTCTGGTGTATACGCTGGTTGCCGTGGCGATCTGCGCGGTGATCGCGATTGTGGTGGGCTCGGTGCTGGCAAGCGGAATTTCTATGGCGATCCGGAGGGTCAACCGGGTATTAAAGCAGACCTCCGACGGAGATTTGACGGGAACCATCAGCATGAAGCGCAAGGATGAGTTCCGGATTCTGTCCGGCAGTATTACCAATATGATCGGAAGCATGAAGCAGCTGATTGTGAAAATGACAAATGTCAGTGACCATGTGTCGGATTCGGCGGTACAGGTAAATTCCAACTCCGAGCTTTTGATGGATGTTACTCAGAATATTAATGAGGCGGTGGGACATATCAACGCCGGAATTTCCCAGCAGTCGGTGGATACCGATGAGTGTCTGCAGCAGATGAACGGACTTGCGGACAAAATTACCGAAGTGCACTCCAATACAGAGGAGATCAACAAGCTGGCCATAGCGACCGGACAGTCGGTGGAAAACGGAGAGATTATCGTTGCGGATCTTTCGAATAAGGTACAGGATACCATTAAGGTAACAGAGACAATTATTGCTGAGATTTCCGATCTGAGTAAGGAAACGTTAGGAATTAACAGTATTATCAGCACGATCAATGATATTGCGGAGGAAACGAACCTTCTGTCATTGAATGCGTCCATTGAGGCGGCCAGAGCCGGAGAAGCAGGACGGGGCTTTGCCGTGGTATCGGATGAGATTCGAAAGCTGGCGGAGGAGTCAGGGAAGGCTGCTTCCAGAATCGGTGAGATTATTGAGCATATTCAGGGAAGGATGCAGGATACGATCCAAACGGCCGGAGATGCCGAGGCAAGCGTGGCATACCAGACCGAGGCATTGGACAATACGGTTGCGGTATTTGAGGATATCAAGTCACAGGTAGAAGCGCTGACACAGGATGTGGCAAAAATCACGGACAGTGTGCGTGGAATTGAGCTGGCAAAGAATGATACACTGGCTGCGATTGAAAGCATTTCCGCAACGTCTAATGAGACAGAGGCGGCGTCCAGTGAGCTGAGCAAAAGTACAGAGAAACAGCTGTCGGCCGTGCATGTGCTGAACGATGCGGTAAAACAGCTGCAGACGGATGCAGAGGATCTGGATGCGTCGGTAAGTATCTTTAAGGTGTAAATGTGAAAAAAACTGGGGGATGCAGGGGAAAAGGGAGAGAAACCGAGATGAAAGGTTCACATCGTGAAACGATGTGAACCTTTCATCTCGTTTTCTCTCCCTTTTCCCCTGCATCCCCCTCCTAACCCATTCCCGCAAACGTCTGCCACAGCCAATAGATCAGCCCGAGAATCCAGCTTGTGAAGATCCCATACAAAATGACCGGTCCCGCAATGGTAAAGATCTTGCAGCCGATGCCAAAGACCTGTCCTTCTTTCTTAAACTCAATTGCCGGAGCGGCAACCGAATTGGCAAAGCCTGTGATCGGAACCAGCGCGCCTGCCCCTCCGAACTTCGTGATCGATGGATAAATATTAAAGCCGGTAAGCAAAATACTCAGAAACACCAGAATCAGACTGCACCAGGCAGAGGATGCATCACGGTCCAGTCCCATTCCTTGGCAGATATTCAAAATGACCTGTCCCAAAAGACAGATCAGTCCACCAGTCACAAAGGCTTTGATCATCTGCACCGGCAGACTTTTGGTGGGGGTAACTTCTTTGACATATTCGTTATATGCTTCCTGTTCTTTTTCATTCATATCAATGATATTCCTTTCTTTTTTCATTAATATGTGTCTTTTTGGAAATTTTATGCGTTGGCCGTTACATAAAACGTTTCCAAAAAGGAATACTATCTTTTGAGAAACATGAAAAACGCTGAAAGGGAGAGATGCTAATGTCTGATGCAATCGGAAAACAGAGCCTCCGATTTTCGAAGGCTCCTTTTATTTTGAGCTCCGCCTCAGTGGTCGGGAAAAAAGAAGGAGAGGGACCGCTGGGCGAGCTGTTTGATATGGTAGGGGAGGATGACAAATTTGGCTGTGATACCTGGGAGGAGGCAGAGAGCACACTGCAAAAGGAAGCAGTTGTGCTGGCGCTTGGAAAGGCCGGACTCAAAGCGGAGGAGATCCGGTATATTTTCTCAGGAGACCTGCTGGGACAGAGTATCGCAAGCTCCTTTGGACTAAAGAATTATGAAATTCCATACTTTGGCGTGTATGGAGCCTGCTCTACGGCGGGAGAGACGATGTCTCTGGGTGCAATGAGTGTGGCGGCAGGCTATGCCGAACAGGTGGTAGCCGTTACCTCCAGTCATTTCGCAAGCGCGGAAAAGCAGTTTCGCTATCCGCTGGAATATGGAAATCAGCGGCCCATGTCTTCCACCTGGACGGTCACGGGGAGCGGAGCGTATGTGCTGTCCACAAAAAAGAGTCATGTAAAAATCAGCGGAATCACCACGGGAAGAATTGTGGACTACGGGATTCGCGATTCCATGAATATGGGAGCTGCCATGGCACCCGCGGCGTGTGATACCATTGCGGCGCATTTCGCGGATTTTGGCAGTGATCCGCAGGAATATGACCGCATCATTACCGGGGATCTGGGATATGTGGGGCAGGAGATCCTGTTTGATTTGCTGAAGGAAAAGGGGCTTGATATCAGCGAACAGCATATGGACTGCGGCATTGAGATTTATGACCGGGAGCGTCAGGGCACGGAGTCCGGCGGGTCGGGCTGCGGCTGCAGCGCGGCAACCCTGTCAGCGTATTTTTTGCCGAAGCTGATGGAGGGCGAGTGGAAAAAGGTATTATTTGTGCCTACGGGTGCGTTGCTCTCGACGGTCAGTTTTAATGAGGGAAAGAGTGTCCCGGGAATTGCACATGCAGTATTATTAGAGGAGGAACAATAAATATGGATTATTTCAACGCATTCTGGGTTGGAGGATTGATCTGCGCGCTGGTACAGGTTTTGATGGAAAAAACCAAAATGCAGCCCGGACGGATCATGGTGCTTTTGGTGTGCTCCGGTGCAGTGCTTGGCGCAATCGGTGTGTATCAGCCGTTTATCGACTTTGCGGGCGCAGGAGCATCCGTGCCCTTATTGGGATTTGGTAATACGCTGTTTAAGGGAATTCGGGAGGCCATCACAACAGACGGCTTTCTCGGAATCTTTATGGGTGGCTTTACGGCCTGTGCCGTAGGAATTTCTGCGGCTTTGGTTTTCGGATACCTTGCATCCCTGGTATTTGAGCCGAAAATGAAAAAATGAAGTGGTTGATTGCCGGGGTCAGGTTGGGGGTGCTTTGGTTCACATCGTGAAACGATGTGAACCCTTTGCGAAAGAAACCACTTCTAAAAGCTAGCTTTCCGATGCGTTTTTTGTGCAATGAGTCAATGCCGGCTCCGTCGGAATGACCAAAGCACCCCCAACCTGACCC
>JAFUTQ010000076.1 GCA_017484135.1 Lachnospiraceae bacterium | reverse complement strand
GACATCCAGCTGGACAAGCCACCGATTGCCCCGCCCATTGCGGCACCCCAAAGCGCTCCCTTTGCCGCCGCGATTAAGAGCGGCGCTGCCATGGGACAAAACACGATGATTACAACCGAAACGATCACGATCACAGCCACGACCATCAGCTTCCAGTGCTCTTTACACCACTCGTTGACCTTCACATACTTCTCCAGAAGCTTTTCCCAGAGTTCTTTTTCACTCTTCGGCTTCAGATAATAGTACTGCTTGTAAAAGGTGTCCTTGTTCCGCTGTATGATCGCTGCCACCTCGAGATCGATCCGAATCGTCTCCGCGACAAACGCTTCGTTCTCTCGAATAATAGAATTCAGCGATTCAATCTTCTGCTCCTGTACCCGGACGGAGCTCTGTATGGAGCGGATTACTTCGTCCAGATTTGCGGCACTGGTATTAATCCGCTGTGCCTTTGTCTTTAACCGGGATAATTCGGTCTTGTAGTCTACTACGGATCGCCTGAGACTATTGACCAGCTCCGGCATCCGGTTGATCGGTCCTGCATAGAGTGCAATTGTTGCCATTTGATTCCCCTCCCTTTTCTATTCGATTTCTGTCCAATTTCTATTCCTGTAACAGCTTCAAGCGTCTCTTTTTTCGAAGGCGCAAGGTCACACCGAGCAGGATGCCCAGTGTCCCCGCGGCGCTTCCGCAGATAACCCAGAGCCAGAAATACCCGATGTACACGTTGGACGTTTCCTGAATGTTGTAAGTATTTCCCGCCACGTCGCTGAGCACAATGCCGACGTCGTGCCAGCCCTCTGAGAGCGTGAACTCCATCGTCCCGTCTTCGTCCGTGTAATGGAATGCGATCTCCTCTCCGTTGTCGTAGACCTTGCACTTCCCTTCATCAAGCGGTTCGCTGATGTTGGAAACCGTAATCGTACGGCTCTCCTCTCCCGGATACCATTTCCACGATCGAAAATCCTCCGGCATGGCGCAGGTCGGCGCTATGTTGTCTATATGCAGCTTTCCAAGGTCAATCCGGCTTTCTTCATTCCTGACCGACAAAAACAGCTCCTCATCCGTATCGTTTCGGAAATTCTCCTTAAAGAAATCTCCTTTTAATAAAAAGTCAAAAAGCTCCATTCCATAGATGCTCTCGTCCACTGAGGCCTCCGCATCGGTCTTCAGCTCCCCTCCGTTGCTGTCTCTCAGGACGATGTCGACATCAGAATCTTTCGCCGCTACCGCAAAGATCCGAATATCCTCAAAATTGTCCGGTCGTTTGCTGATCGCGTTTCCGTTCTCATACTGGAAGGAATACAGCCCCGTCTTGTTTTGCACATTGCTGTCCATGATGTATGCCA
This sequence comes from Lachnospiraceae bacterium, assembly GCA_017484135.1. Classification (GTDB taxonomy): domain Bacteria; phylum Bacillota; class Clostridia; order Lachnospirales; family Lachnospiraceae; genus Roseburia_C. Next base: position 15,232 of record JAFUTQ010000076.1, on the reverse strand, counting down.
GCACATCCTGTTCCACGATACGGACATAGGTATTGACATTTTGCACACTTTCATTTCCCGCCGTGTCCACCGCTGTTGCCTCCAGCGCATATACTCCGTCCTGTACGAACTCCGGCAGCGTAAGCCTGCTGCCTTTGACCGTCCCTGATTTTGCAGCATCTTCCCCTGCATAGACCGAAACCGGTTCTACCATGGTGGCATTCGGCCCCGAATGGTCGGGAATATAGACGATCAATGTATAATCGATATGGTCAATATTTAAATCCTCAAATTCTATGGACGGGGTTTCCTCGTCCTTGCGGGAATAGGGATAGATATCCAACGTCTCCGTATCAAAGGGACTGACCGGAAGCCCGTTTTTCTCCTTAATGACCGGAGGTGTCTGGTCGATCTCAAAGACCACAGTGCTCCTGCCATCCGCTGCATTTCCGGCCAGATCGACCGGCGCAATCTCTACCTGATAGACTGCATCCTCGCTCAGAATAACCGACATGGTATAATCATCCTCTTCCCCGATCCATTCGATATTTCCGACGAGCTCCGATGTCACGTCCACCAGCTCCTCCGTATTATGTTCTGCCCCGGCCTCCTTTTTCAAAATACTGAAATTGACATGCTCGGGATCAAAATTGTGCTCCTTTACCGTAATTTCTATGGTCTTGTCCTCGCGAAAGCTGTCCTCTGTGGAACCGTCAGAAAAGGTGCCGAAATTTTCCTCCAGAACAGGGGGCGTCTTATCTACATAGAAAACATTCTCATTTCCTCCCGAAAAACTCACAATTGCTTCATGATTGCCCAGATCCTTTCCCGTAACGTCAAAGGTATAATCGCCCTCATCAAACTCAATGACTGCGGTATGCTCTGTGGCAGATTTTTCTGTAAACGTATAGTCCGGAACCGAACCAAATTCATTTACGATCATCACATCCATCAATGCCGGATCAAAGTTTCTTTCGATTACCGTGATATCTGCAATCCGGTTTTGATTATAGTATTCCTCTTTATTTTCAGCACTGCGAAAGACTACACTTATGACCGGAATCGTCTGATCTACCGTAAATGTCTCACTCTTTGTGTCCTCCGCGCGGTTCAGTGCATGATCTGTCGCATCAAACGTTAAACAGATATCATTGTCATCCGCGTCAAAGCGAAATGTCTTTGTGACCCTTGTGACAAGATTTGCCTCCACTGCGGTCACATTCCAGCCGTCCTCCAGATCATCTCCGACGGCATAAACCTCCTGATCCAGTACAATTGCTTTTCTCTCATAGGGATGAAGCTCCGCCTGCTGTGAATATCCAATCTCCTGAATCCCCGATATGGAATCCGTCACTTCGACGGTAATGCTGTTATCCACCGTATACAGGCTGTTTCCCACCGCATCCTGCATCTCTGTAGAGACATTCTGACGGATTTCGATTGTGGGCGCTGTGTGATCAACCACATATGCCTTGGTCGTTTTTTCACCGGAACGATTGCGCACGTTATCAAATGCCTCCACATAGATCTGCCCCTTAAAGCCCTGCGGAACGGTCAGCTCTGCCTGTCCATTCGAAAGCGCCTGTATGCCGGTCACTTCCTCCTGTTCTGTCCCTTCCGGATATGGAACAAAACGGTAATGAAGCTCATACAGCCCCGACGAGGCTGCTGCATCCGAAGCATTTACCGTCACCCGAAAATCTGTCTTAAAATAATATCCGTAGCTTAATTCCTCAACAAATTCTGAGGTATCGCTCCATCCGTCAGCAGTTGCCGGAGAAAACTCGATTTTGTCAATTTGGGGCGCTGTGTCATCTATATAATAGATGGTCTGGCAGGTACTCACATTTCCTGCATGATCTGTGACCTCAATTTCTATGCGATATCTGCCGTCAGCAGCCTTCCCTGCCATATCCGTAAAATAATCCGTATCAAACAGGTAGGTCAGCTCCTGCGTAGTCCTCGCAGGGCTTCCCGATGTCACTGCTTTCTTCAGCAGCGTTCTTCCTGCTTGATCCGATACAATATTGATTCCGTTTACGCTCAGATCGATATTGCGGATACCGGAGTTCTCATCCTGCACCTTTAATGTGATCTGCCTGTCTGCATTGTACCAGACTTGTCCGTCTGTTCTCGCTACGCTGTCACCTGCCGGCATATCCAGCGTCAGGATCGGGTGAATGGTCTCAATCATCACAAATCTGTTTCCCGCTGCTTCGCCATTCTCTGCATTTTCAAGATTCGGACATGCGATACTTCTCTTTCCATATCGATCATATGCGGTGACGGTCAGTTCACGCGCAAAGATTTCCTCTCCCACCGATATTTCTACGGAATACACACCATTTCCCCTGTCCTTCATCTTTTGGGGTTCCGTCATTCCATCATAAAAGATTGTCACATAATCGATTCCGCTGTCATATGCCTCATCAGATACATACGCTTTGAAGATCAAGGTGTCGTTGGAAAAAGCACCATAGGGGAGCATGTTCAGAATTTTTTCCCAGATTGTGTTTTTTCTTTCTACGGTAAATTTGTCAATGACCGGGTTCTCAATATCCTTATAAACGATCATCGGCTCCAATTCCAGCGTATTTCCTGCATAGTCCGTGACTGTCCCTTTTACCACATATTGATGTCTCGCGTTCCAAGTAACCCCTGCGGTGTCAGCCTGAACATAATTTCCGTTTTCATCTGACAAAAGATCATCCCCGGAGAATTCAAACGTCTTACCATTTATGTTCAGCAAAATCCTGCTCAGCCCGGAATCGTTATCTTCTGTATCCACGCGGAACGTAATGGTTTGCTCCTTATCAAACCACTGTACCCCATCGATTGATACGCCCAAGCTGTCTGCCACCGATATTGTTCCGGATTCCGGCGGTTTGCGATCTATATAGAATGTGATTTCCTCTTCTTGTTCGTTTCCTGCATTATCCTGCACAGCGATCAAAAATGTGTGGCTTCCTTCCTCTAACTCCCCGATTCGGAAGCTTGTTTCATATCGCTTCTCCAGTTCTGAAAAATCTTTTTTATCCCATATGGTTGTCCCATTGTCTGTGATTTTTATCTCACACAAGCCGCTGCTGATGGAAGCTTCCCCTTCCGCAGCATCATCCGCCGTGATCTTTAGCTCTACATCCGTGTCCGCCGAGCCATACCACAGCTTTCCCTCCGGATCCGTATGCCCTGCACCCGAAAGTTCCAATGAAATGACCGGCTCTTCCTCCTCCACGATCACGTCAGCACTTTGAATCTGACCTGATAAACGCAAAATATCCGTTATCGGCACGGTCGTCTTCCAGCCCGCATGATCCTCTACGGTAATCTGCGCAATTTGCAAATGATAATGCTCGGGCACACGCAGAACGTATTCGCCCTGCTCATTCTGCTCCATTTCCTGCTCATTCATGAATACATCGGCAATACCGGATGCATACAGATTTGCAATCGCTTCATGATCAGACGCTTCGACCACAATTTCGACCGAATGATTGGAAACGGTTCCAAATGTTAAAAATCTCAATACGGCATCCAATAGGTTTGATTCCGGCTTACGGATTTCAACACTTGTTATTTCCGGTGCAAGCATATCACTGCCCACGGTATCCTGCAGCTTTTCACAGCTCACATTTCCGGCATGATCTGTCACGCGGATATAGATCGTATGCCGATTGTCAGTTGCCCAGACCGCATCGTCATAAATCAATTCCGGCGCAAAGGTATACTCCTCCAGAAAATCCGAAGCTTCAAACTCATATTCTATGTACGTATCGGTATAATCATTTCCGGCGAACCCGCAATAGTGCCCGCTCTCCTGATTTTTTTCATCGTCACAGCCGTCCTGCTCCAGATCCCATCCGTACTCTATTTTTGCAATGCCGGAGTCCTCATCTGAAATAGTAACCTCGCAGCTGTTTCCGTTGGCATCGCTTTCAATATCTCCGATTGTGATCCTGGCCCCGGTACCATCCAATACCAGCACAACAGACTCACTTTTTTCGCCTGTGCCGGAATCGTTTCCTGCATATGCATCCAACGCTACCTTTCCCCATTCGCTATATTCAAACTCTGCGGTATAATAATATTTTCCATCCTCTCCTAACTCCGCCTGCGCGTCTTTTTCTTCATAAAGATCTTCGCTCCCAAGATAAATCTTTGTCTCCTGTTCCTCACTTGTTCCGACCGCCTCCACAGTGATCTTGACCGCTCCGTTTGCATACGTTGCATCGTCGCGGATATTCACAATCGTATCCGCTTCCTTTTTCTCAATAGAAATCTGTGTGATTTCCGGTGTTTCCGAAGGATCATCAGCTTTCACATACAGAGCGGAACCATCACCTGCCAGAATAAAAATAACCAGCGCAACGGCTGTCATTCGTTTTGACAGGGTGTGATAAAATGTGGTCTTTGTCTGTGTTCTCTTATATTTGTAAAAATACAATAAGATGCCCGTCACAAAGCCCAAGACCGCCAGCACCGCAAATCCATACAGCGGGACCAGAACAAAGGGCGAATTGTACTTTAAATCCAACACCCGCTCCAGCTGCTCGTATAGACCGGACAGATACAGCGCGGCAAAGATTCCGGCACTCAAAATCAGTCCTGCGATAAAACATTTTGCAAAGGCTTTGATTGTAATTTGAATCAACGGATATTTTTTTAATATTTTTTTCATTCTTCTTCCTCCATACTTTTAAAAAATTCCTGTACTTCCTGTCTGGTCTGCCCTGTGCTCTCCGCAATGATCTGAATGCATTCATCGTTGTCCAGCACATTTTTGAGTTTGATCAGTGCGTGATAAAATTCCGGTTCGTGCTGATATTTCTGTAAGACTTCATATGAGGCTGCAATCTCTGTCTTGCCCACTTCGACATTATATATGGCCTTTGCCAGCTCATAGCCTGTGCTGTCCGCAACATCGCCAAGCTTCATGATTTCCATGGAAATTTCTTTGTACTTTCTGGAGTTTCCATGCTGCATGATTTCATCCACACGTCCCGGCAAAAGCCGATCATCATTCATCTCCTGCAGCAGTTCTACAAGCATTTCGGCCTCGTATTCGGATATATCTCCATCCTCGTAGGTAAACGCGGCAATCCGGGCATATGTACGGTCAGCCTGTCCCACCGGCGCTGTCGTAACCAGATCTCCGGCAGTTTCCTCTAATTTGAAAAACTGTGTATCATTATAATCAGCAACGATACTTTCCCATTTATTTCCGGCGATCTGAAATGCCATAAAACGATATACGAGATAGATAATCAGAAAAATTGAGGATAACGCCAGCATACCTCCACAGAAAGCAAATGCATTTCTTGCCTTGACATTTTCCTCCCTCACAATTGTAGGAACGGAATCCATGACATTTTGAAGATCTTTTTTCAGTTCCTTGTAGGTGTGATAATATTCCCGGTTGTCAAGCTCGGTATAATTCCTTTTCCGCTTCCGTGTACACTTTCTGATAATGCTGTCCAGTTTTTTATGATAGAAAAGCGAGGTACAGGATAAATCCCTGCTCAGGTATGCCTCGTCACACAAAAAAACAGACCTGTAAAAATCATACGGACTATTGCAGAACTGCTCATTTTTCGTGACCAGCTCAAACATATTGAGACACTCCCAAAAGGTACTTCCGAGAGAAAACAGATCGCTTTCCACCGACATCCTGCCCTGTTCGTAATCGATGGAAAACGGAAACCGGGAGTTCTCAGAAGCCGCGGAATAGCATTCCGGCGCCGCATATCCCAGACTGCCATATTGATAACCGTTTTCCCAGGTTTCCTCCCTGCTATAATCTGCCTCTGGCAGATTACTTTTTGTAAACCGCTCTGCCTTGGTTATTTTTCTGGATTTTCCAAAATCAATCAGCACCAATTCTTTACCATATTTGGTTACCATGACATTCTCCGGTTTGATATCTAAATGAAGAATATTTTTCTGCTCTGTGATAAACTCCAAAATTTCACACAGATTTATCATAAAGAGCAAAATCTGATTCTGATATTTTAAGATATTGTCATAGGTGTAGCTCTGTTGAACTGCCCGTTTTTCTTCCTCGCTGTAACTCTGGTATTCGATGATCCGGTTGACTCCGTTTTCCAGAGTCTGTACCCTTCTGAGCTTCCAGTATTCCTCTCTGCAGAAATTTTCCAGCGTCCATCCGTCGATAAATTCTTCCACAACGCAAAAATACCCCTCCGCATTGATCACACCATCTCTGACCTTATCACAGGGCATGCTGAAATCCTGCAGCTCCTCCACCACATCATCAATGCGGACAATCGAACGGCATTCCCGCAGCTCCTCAAAGATCTTCCACTCCTCTGTCTTAAACAACTCCAGCCTGTCAATGATCTTTCCGCCGATGCATACAAGCTTGGGTTTGAATTTCAGCACGCAGGAAAATTGCAGTCCGCCGCCGACTCTTGTCTTCAATCCCTTATAAACAATGCTCTCGGAACCGATTGCAATAAATCCATCCTTGTTGATTCCATAGGATTTATCAATGATATATTTATACGAGTTACTGACTATTTCGCTGCCCATTTCCTACATCCCACCTTTATCTGCACCGGAAAATATCAAATGATATATGGATTCCCTGGAACCTTCTTTTAGCACAGTAAGCTCTTTGATCTCAGTTTTGTCTTTTTTCCGGATGGCGGGCGTAACAGCCGCTCCGATCGTTGGTTTTCCCATGGCTTTCTCTTCCTCCTCCGATTTTATGCCCCCTGAGGATTGCGATTGAATTCTGCAAGCTGATCATCAAGAGTCACATATGCTTCCTTGATGTCCTTCAATACTTCCTCATTGATGCTCTTTAAGACTTCCTCAATCCCGCCGATCTCTTCCAGGATATGATCCGTTTCATACCGGTACGCATCTGCCCCTTCGCCCTTCCACTTACTCAGCAGTGTGGCATTCACATTTCGAAACTGTTCTTTGATCGCATTGAACTCCCTGACTGCATTCTCGCTGTCCGCTGCAAATTGTACTAGCTTTTCAATATCCGCCGATACAAATCCATTGTTTGCCATCATCATCACCTCATCCTAACTTTATAAATTTCAGCTTTAGCAGGCGGTCTGCCTCCACATCATAATAGTAACCATCGCCCAGCTCACACCTTGCATAATCTTCCTTCAAAGTTTTCACATCCATATTTCCAAAGATTGTTTTTTGTCCTCGTTCCCCGGCAAACTCCGCAATATTGTCAAGCAGAAACGCATCGGATATGACATTGTTAAAAAATGCATTTTGTTCCCCGTCGGTTATTTTCGCCACATCAGAAAACACAAAACAGAAGCCCTGTTCCTCTGCCACCGCTGCCATTTGCGGCAAAATCGCATTCATAAAAAATTTATTCTCATTCGAATTCAGATACACCAGCTTGCTCTGTATGACAAATATCGTGAACGGAGGATGGTTTGCCTTACAGTCCGGAATCTTACTGTATTCCCGGGAAAGCTCCCTGCTCAATCCGTAAATTCCTGCCATAAATCTTTTATCTATATTGACATAATGCTGATTGAGATAGAAATAAAACTGCTGGAGCGGTGACAGCTTTTTACTGCAGACAGTCCCGTCATTTAATTCCATTTCCATCTCCTGATACCGATTCATTAATACCGCATCCGTTTTGACGTTGAGCTCTTCATAGACTTTTTCCAATTGGTTTCGCCCATCATCCAGAAAAACCACTCTGACCTCCGACGTTCTGTCTGCAATTCCATTCAGCAGCAGCTTCAGCAGATTTGTCTTGCCAAACTCCTTTTTTCCATAGATTGCGATCACATGCGACTTCCGAAAATCAACCTGTACGGGTTCAAAATCAACATAATCCAGTCCAACACTTACTGCTTTCTGCGATTCACGATCTGTGATCCCTGCATTCTCTCTCAGCCTGTCATATTCCTCTCGCGTCAGCTCCTTCGGAAAAGTCTGATATTTTGTCACACATTTCAAATACCTGTTTTCGGAATATCCGAATTTCTGATCCAGCTTGTTTCGATACATTTCTTTTGTATCTGCCTTCCCCTGAGACTTCTCCTCCCGATAAGGCAGGGCACATTGTACCTCATAGGGTGCATTCATTCGAAAGGTTCCGGTCACTCCTTCAGGCTTTACCGTTACATTTGCAAAACCATGTCCCGGATTATTACCGATCATCCCTGTCTTATCCGTGAAAATTTCCTGATATTTTTCCTGGGGCATTTCGTACGCTATTTTTTGCTTGAAGCCCCCGAGGTAGGTTCCCACACCTTTCGTATCCGTCGCCGTAACAACAATCGTAATTCCCTTTGACAATCCCTCCCGGCACAGCTTTGCCAGCTTCTCCTGATAAGTCGTATATCTGGCTTCATCGATAAAAGCATTCAGATTATCGATCATAAGCGTTGTATGGATAAAATTCGTCTCCGAATCCCGATAATTTTTTCCATTCAGCTCCTTGATATTGTGCTTGAGAATCTGATCCATAATCTTAAACACACGTTTCACATATTCTTCATTGGAATTATCAAAATATGCTGCCACCAATGGCAGTTCCCGATACTCCGACAAGGCACTGCCAAAATCCAGAATAAAAATCTGCTCCTGTTTTTCGTTGTACTGCTTATGCAGAATATGGATCAACGTTTTTAAAAAAGTCGTCTTGCCGCTCATCGATGTCCCAAATAATGCGATATTAGAATCCAGAAGATCCACCACAAAGGGCGGCTGCAATTGTATGATTGGAATATCAAATCTGCCCAATGTGCATAACATTTTACGAGTGCTCATTTTCATTCCCTCCACTCTGTTTCATCTGAAAGCCGTACCGGTAACGGCGGCAGGAAAATCTGACGGGGTATCTCCCGATCATGCCCCAGCGCGATAATCGTGTTGACAATATACGCAAGCTGTGTATCATGTTCATTGATGTGCTCATTTTTCTTCCGCTCCCTCTCATTATCCTTTTTGGAGGAATAAAAATCCGAATGAAACTTTCCGGAATTTGGCACCTCGGTAACCACAACCGGCGGCTCAATGTTCAGATTTTTGTTCGCGCCTGTATAGGCTGACTGGAAATATTCAAATCTGGTTCCCGTACCCACCAGCAGATATGCGCGCCCGTTTAACGGCATGGTCGGCGCCGCTGCCACCGGGCTGTCAATCATCTCCTTTGAGGCCTGTTTTGTCGCCACCTTCAGACAGATTCTTGCTTTGGAATTGACCCTGATGTCGTCGGTAATGGCTCCTTCAATGTTTTGTGACACCAGTACAATATGAAAGCCCAACGTTCTTCCCACGCGTGCAATAGTTGTGATCTCTGCAATAAAATCCACATCGCTCGTTTCACTGGAAAAACGCTTCAGTTCTGTAAACTCATCCACCACTAAGATCAGATGTGACAGCGGTGACAGCTCCTTTAATTCCTTGTTCAGAGCACCTTTCTGTTTTTCATTTAACTTATTTTTTAATTTCTCGATTTCCTGTTTCTCCGCCCCCGCTTCCTCCATTTCCTTGATCTGCCGAATCACACGCAGCGCTCTGATATATGCATCGACATTATCTACTCCCAGACCGGAAAGCAGCAGCTTCCTTCTCTTGATCTCCGCGTTCAGGGATTCTAAAAATCTTTTCAGCATATATGCAGCAGAGGTTCCCTCATCCTCCCCTGCCGTATCCGTGACTACGCCGACACAATGAGGCAGATTACCGAGCCGGTCCGAAAAACCTCCCCCCTTCATATCCACAAGCATAAGGTTCAGATCCATCGGCGAATACTTCATACATAACCCGATCAAATATGTAATGATTGTTTCCGATTTTCCTGAACCGGTTGTTCCGGCGACAAGCATATGCGGTCCGTCGGCCTTTTCATACAAATCAAGATACATGTCTCCATGTTCATTTTTACCAATTGGCACACTCAGATTCTTGGTAACATCGTTTTTTTCAATGTCATTCCAACTGCTCCATATGCTTTCCCGAATCTCATCCTTTTCCACCTTGTCCGGATCATAACCATAGAGCTCAAACAACGTAACCATGGAGGGGACTTTTCCATTTTCGGCAATCCGGGTATAATAAATTGCACTCAACTGTTTAAATGCCAACGCAAACTGCTGATTATATTTTTCCTCATCAAAAATGTAATCATTTTCAAAATGCTTATACTCTATGAGCTTGTCCGTATCATTCGCCTTGGTTTCATCATGAGTTCCTTCGCTTAACGCATTGAGAATCTCTCTGCTCAGGACATTGTACCTCGAGCTGCTTTTTCTTCCATTTGGGTTATCTTTATCAATATCTACGATATTCCCACAGTATTTTGGCAATTTGTCCTTTACCGACTGGATAAAGATAAATGTGAGCCCCTTTGCATTGACATAGTCTTCTCCTTCCTTTGGTGCCTCGGGGAGAAACTTGGAAAAACCGGTTTCTTTAATGTCATAATCGTCAAAAACTATACAGACAATCTGGGTAATTTTCTGGCTGCTTCGATCCGAAGCCTCCTCTTCACTCTGTGTTTTTATGCGCTCATTCATAATGCTGAGCAATTGTCCAAAAACAATCCCTGCACTATCTTTGTCAAACACAAACTGGGAGATTCCATCAAAAAGCTCATTTGTATGGGGTAGTAATTTATAATTTCCGGCCACTTCATTTTGTTTTGCATGCTCCTCCTCTTTGTCGAAGAAAAATACAAATTGCAGATCTTCGGGAGAATGGTAATAAGCCAGTTCAAAAACCACATGCCGGATAAAGTTTCTTGATGTCTGGACGTCGCCGGAGATAACCCCCAAAGCGCCACAGGATTTCAGATCAAGCAGTAACGGCGGTTTGTTTCCGTCATCACTTCTCAGATAATTAAACCCGATGATTTCATTCTGATCCTTTGCATCCACACCCTTGTTGGCAAAATTATAGGCGATATCCGTGAGCAGAAATTTGTTTTTTTCCTCTTCGGCCCTCTCTTCCGGTGTCAATTTTCTGCGTCTTTTGTGTTCCTTCTCTGAAGGGATCAGAATTTTTATATTGTCTCCATATTTTTTATAGTAAATATCATAGAAAATGTTATCCTTTTTTTCGCTGTTTATAATAAAAAGAGGTTTTACCTCATTCGAGGTTCCCAGCGAAATCATCATAAAGTCTTTATCATTTTGAGAACGGGAAAAAATAGAATGATTGATTTCCGATACATTTTTAAATAAAACACCCATATCGGGATACACGCTGTTTAAATATTTAATATCACTGTTCTGCCATTCCTTTATGGTCAGGATTTTTCTATGTATATAGTTTTCATAATTGTTTTTCCATTGTGATACATTACTTTTATATTCGCCTCTCTGCCGCATAAAATTGTAGAGTGTCGTGACCAGCGTCACAACTCCCATTGCACCGGACATAAGCAGCATTGTATTGCTCATCCCGGCTGCTCCGGGTGCAAAAAACATGACCGCGTAACGCGCCACCAGCATTCCTCCGGTAGATAACAGGGTGGGAATCAAAACATCCCGGAGGGATGATTTACTCTTTTGCGGCATTTCGCCGGGAGAGAGGATATCTATGACGGAAGGTTCTATGACATTTAAACGACGCGTGCTGATATTGTATTCGAGCGTTTCTCCTTCTGTCAGAATATAACTGCTCTCCACTCTTTGAAATAGTACCGTCGGTTCCACCATAACCTTTGTCGTAATCAGGATACAGCTTGATGTGACAAATCCCAGTTCATCCAGCTTCATATCCAGCACGCTTTTCCCCTCTATTTCTTCCGAAACATCGATTACGTCAAAATCTCCTTTGGAATTATAGAGTACCTGCAGTTCCTTGCGCGTCTTCAAATATTGCTCCAGCAATTCGAACCGTTCTTCACAGCCCTCCGCCTTTTTTAATCCGTAATAGATTGCTTCGATAAATGCCCGCAACGAAATTTCCTTCAAAACAAGAAAAGTCATCTCATCCGAAATAGCCGCGCTTTCAAATCGAACAGACACCATGATCTCATTATTTTTCATTTGCTTTGTCCCTTTCCCCCTGATATTCAGCCAACAGATTTTCCAGCACAGCGTATGCATCCGGTACCGCTTCTATTTTGATTTTTGGCAGATCGGAAATTTCACATTCTGTTTTTTCATATTTTTTTACCATAATCTGCGGTACGGATGGGGGATAAGTATCACTCCACTCTCTTTCCCTTTCTATCGGCTTCATCGTCAGAATTCGATCATTCAGCCATGTCATATCGATAGCTGGTAATTCCTTTTTTTCATGTTTCGGCTCTGCAGCTGATATTGGCTTTCTCACAGAAATCATATGCTTCGACCAGGACAGATCAACCGCAGGCAGCTCTTTGCTTGCATGATTCGCCTCTGTCATTGATATTGACTTTATTCCAGACATCATGTGTTCCGACCAGGACAGGTCAACCGCAGGTAATTCTTTGTTTGCATGAGCCGTCTCAATCACGGATGTTGGCTTGATTACCGACACCATACGTTCCGACCAGGACAGGTCAACCGCAGGCAGCTCTTTTTTTGCATGATCTGGTTTTACAACGGTTCTGGACTTAACCTCCGGTTTTGAATATACCGGCAGTTCAACGCCTGAATTTGCCGGCGGATTATATGCTCGTTGCTCCATACGGATTTGTCCCATTTCCGGTATATCCGGCTTTTCGTTTTTTTCTAACCGAATACTGCGCAGTTCAACACAGGGACTTGCGATGATCGGCAGATTGTTCGGCTGTGGTTTCGTTTTTTCAAAAGCGATCTGTGTCACAGGACGTATTTCCGGCCTTTCAGGCAACACCGGTAATAAAGATGCAGGCTTTTCAAATTTGCAGCGATCAAGCCGAGGGCTGTCCACCGCAGGAACCTCCATCTTTGGTACTTCCGGTTCTGCAAAACCCGCTGTCTTTTGCCATCCGATCGATAGCCTGGGCAAACTCGGCTCTGTCTGTACAATGGCTTTTATCGGGTTGATATTTTTTAATTCCGGTCCGGCAACCTTCGGCAGCCCGGACGGTTTCCTCTCTGCAATTTGAATTGTAACAGTCTGTATCTCAGGTATAGCAGTCTTAGGTAAAACCAGTTCTGCTGCTTCCGGCGCTTCAAAGACATTCCTATATGCTTCCGGTTTTTGTATTGGCTCACAGATCGTCATGGGATATTCCGTTCTCTCATACGGTCTGAAATTTGTCGAACCAATCATTGGTATCGGCTGCAGCACCGGTTCATATGCTTCGATATGCCGATTCTCCATTTCCTCAAGATATTCTACAAATGCTGCTCTCTGCTGATATTGTTTCAGTTCTCTTTCATACTGTGTCCGCTGTTCATCGGTGAGCAAAAGTATTTCTTCTTCATTTAACACGCTAAAAGCCATAGCATACTCTCCATTTCTGATTAGTATGATTTGAGCGGCAAAAAGTCTATGCCGCTCAAATCATATCCTTTAATTTCCACTTATTCCATCTGCTAACGCCTTATCCGTATCGACAAAATTGGTTCTGTTTGCCTCCAGCAATTCTGACATTCCCCTGATTGCCTCGGGAATTGAGGTTCCCACAAACTCATTTACATCCGTGTCTATGAATGCTTTGAACTGGTCTTTGGCTTCACCTTCCATTTCGCTCAATGCGTTGTTTAAATCCCGGATAAAATCTTCTCCTGCCGACCGGCACTTTTCTGAAATATTTTTGATTTCACCTACTGCCTCTACTACACTTTGATTTACGATCCTGCATGCGCTCATTTCATGTTCTCCCTTCTCTATTGTCTGTTTCCATCACCAAGCTGATCATCCAGTCCGTCGCTACCCGGTATTGTATCCAATATCGCCTGCAGCATATCCTGTACAGACTGGATCAGAGGAATCAGCCCCTCATCAAATGCGGGATTTATTTTATCCGTATAGAAAAATTTAAATCCCTCTGCCGCACTGCCACTGAAGTTTGCCGGAATCAAAGCCTCCACCGTTTGTGTCAGCTCATCATGGTATCCCTTCATTTTTTCCCGGTAGTCCTCTACCACGCCGATTGCGTTTCTCATCATTTCAGGTGTAATATTGACCACACCCGTGCTTCCCATTGCCATAAATCATTCCTCCTAATTAAATTTTATAGTTTCATTAAGTTGTTCATACTTAATAAACACATCCTTATAGTGACCGGTTCCGATAACTTCGGTCAACGACTCCGATATATGCTTAATGACCTGCATAAGGTTCTCTATCGGCTGAATCAATACATCTTCTGCTTTCAGATCAAGCTGCCTGCCCGCGGGGGTATCCAACGCAGTTGCCAGATCATGATACATTCTTTTCATTTTTACCTGTAAACTCTGTGTTTTTATCATGAGTGTTGTCATATCCGCAGATGCCTTTTGAAACGCATTCTCATCAAGGAGTATATCGTATGATAGTCTCACTCTTTACCACCTCCTGCTTTTGCCTCATTAATTTTTTCCATCATTGGCTCTCTGATTTCCGGGATTAAAAGATTACACATCTTTTCCGCCTCATCATAATCCTGTATGTCAATGTAGCATTGTATTCGAAATGTTACTGCCATAATATCTGTCGGATCTTTAATCATTGCATTCCGGAAAAATCGAATCACTTCCTCATATTTCTTCGGGGCATCTTCTGATTTCAATTCGCCCATCGCATTTACCTCGGCATATCTTCCGATATAGGAATTTTGCAGATCCTCGCTGGTCTGCAGCTTCTTCGCGTACTCGATCACCTTTTGAAATTCCTTTTGCAACGTGTAGGCACCTACATATAATCTGTTTATGTGATCAGTATCCTCCGGAGGATATGTAAGCTTTTCCGATTCATCCAGCCTGTAAACGGTGTCTGTCTGCTCTGTCTCATCCTCAAGCTCTGTAAAATAATCCCGGTTACCATCCTCATCCGGCTCGGTTCTCTCAAACAGTTCTTCCAGATCATCCGTACTATATTGTTCGGCAATTTTTTCTCGGTCAGCAGCCGCCATCTCCTCCAGATCATACTCAGTCAATTCAATGCTCTGCGTTTCTTTTACAATGACATCAAATCCGTGATTGTAAGAATATGCCGGATTCTGAGCGGCATTCAGACAATTCAGTGTCTGTTCTGCATCCTCCAGCTGAATATGTATTTCCGCTGCATTGAGATAAGCTTCCACAACATCCTGTACTTCCGGTTTCAATGTCTTTAATGCTTTTTCAATGCTGATCAGTGCTTTTTCATAATGTTCGGTATTGTTGTCTGCCTT
>JAFUTQ010000075.1 GCA_017484135.1 Lachnospiraceae bacterium | reverse complement strand
CAGACACCTTTCTGGTGAATTGCTACCATATATTTTTAAAAAATAGTCGGAAAACAGATTATCGATGATATCGGTTAATTAATCAGCGTTTCCTTAGATTTGTATGATTGTTCAGATTTACCCGGATGTCGAGAATGAACGTCTTGTTGTCGATGGACTTGCCCAACTCGATCGGGTTCATGATCTCAAGAGATGAAATCTGTTCCATCGGCAGATGTAGAACTGCGCTGACTAATCCTTTCAACGCGGTCTGATCTGTCTGCAGGACAGCGCGGAACATATAGTCATTGAGATAATTGTAATCAATGGTTCCGGTAGCGTCCTTTAAGGTTTGCCGGAAATCGGCGTGAATGGTTTTTTTCGACATAGATTGTCCTCCTTGTGGTTTGATAAAAGAGAAAAAAGTTTTGACATACTTGGAAAATGCGGCGAATCGCCAGTGAATTCAGACCAAGATGAAACTGAAACCAGTGTAGCACAGGAGGATGGACATTGGCAAATGAAATTCTGTTAATCTTTCTTAAATCTTGTATAAAAAGGTAAGTATTGTGCAGGCAAGACAGTTGACTCATAATATCTGTGATGCTGCTTTCCGGAAACGGGGAAATAAAAACTCCATCTGCTGAATTCATAGGGAAACGAATCAGATCGTTTTCATCAAACCATTTCAGGTTCTTGTCAAGGTAACCTACGACTTCGTATACCTCATTTGTCCGTTCCGGCGTAATGCGTTTTCCCAAGGGCATAACTTCGGTAAACGATTCACTTACCAGCACAGGAATGGCATCACCTCTACACGCAGGATATTCATTCGTATTCTGAGAATTGGTATGATGGAAGCAATCAGTAGCTAATGCCAATCAGAACGCTGGTAAATGATATTGAAAATCCAATCATCATCTATCAGATGAACTGAAAAGAAGGTGGATTGTTACGGTTTAGAGTCGTGTGCTCAATTCTGTAGAATTTTGACTGATTCGGCGGAGTGTATTTACTTTTCCCCAAAAACTTGATATTCTTTTGATTAGAAGAAGGATTCACTCTGAAAAATAAATATGGAATGTACAGGGAGGGATGCCTATGGATAAGGATGTGTTGAAACAGGAAGAAAAACGCATGAATCTGATCATGTTTGTGGTATGGACATTTATGGTGCCGATTGCGGCAATGACTTTTGTCATGCTTTTTCTGGGTGGAACGGTAAGGGATCTGGCGGTCATAGTGATGGTCTCCTTCGGAATACTGATCAAGCTGTTCGAAAAATTTCTCCGAGGAAAGGCAAAATATCTGTATGCCTGTCTTATGCCGGTCGGCGGAATCATTACCATGGTGGTCGGCAATGATGGCAGGTACGGAGCTATGACACAGGCATATTTTCTGGCAACCGTAATGATTATCGCATATTATGATGTATCGGTAATAAAGGTCAATGCGGCTGTGACAATCGTCGGAAATCTGGCAGCCATGATCATTTTTCCAGAGGCGTATCTGAAATTACATAGTTTGATCGTCTGGATTTTTATTCTGATCGTATATATGCTGGAGGTGATTACTGCATATGCGATTGCGGGAAGAACCTTTTCCCTGTTTCAGAATGTGGAGCAGGATGAAGAAAAGGTGGAGGATCTTCTGCAAAACGTGCGGGAAGCATTTCAGGGGATGCAGGATTCGGCGGCAAATATTCATGCTTCTCTCGGCGGCCTTGAGCAGAGTGCAGAGGAAATCGCAAAGGCGGCAGAGGGGATTACCGGAAGTGCTGACCGGCAGATCGGGGAAGTGGATGGAAGCATTGAGATTTTCAATCAGCTGAATGATAAGATTCTTTCCTCTGACCGACAGGTGGATCAGACAGTGGATACCATGAATCAGTTGAAGGAGAAAAATGGGCAGGGCATTGAATCCATCGGAAGACTTTCCGAAGCGCTTGATGAGAACATCAAAGCTACCAGGGCAGCGGCAGAGGGGATGGCAGATCTGTCCCAAAAGTCCGATCTGATTGCAGGAATTGTAGACAGTATTGATCAGATTGCGAAGCAGACCAACCTGCTGGCGTTGAATGCGGCAATCGAGGCGGCCAGAGCCGGAGAGGCAGGGAAGGGCTTTGCGGTGGTGGCAAAGGAAATCAATTCTTTGTCGGCGGAGTCCTCGGAGGCGACGCAGAAAATCAATGAAATTCTCAAGGATATTATTGAAACTGTGGGGACGACACAGGAGAAGATTGATCGAAACGGGGAAATTGTGGATGCGTCTTATGCACAGCTGAACGATACGGTAGAAATCTTTCAGACTATGATGAAATCTTCGGAGGAGGTAATTTCTGTCACCTCGCTGTTAAAAGAAGAGCTTGTCGGCATTGTAGAAATCAAGGAAGAGTTGTTTAATGCCATGAATCAGTTAAAGACGATTTCGGGTCATTTTGAGGATATGACCATGGGAATCAGTGCTTCTACACAGGAACAGGTATCCGGAGTAGAATGTATTCTGCAGGCAATGGAGAAGGTACAGGACGGCATTGATCATCTGGCAAAGATATTGGAGACAACGTAAAAGTGCAGGGGCTGCCGCATCAAATGATGCGACAGCCCCCCTGCTTATGCTTCGCGTTTGTTTTTGTATTCACAGGCCGCCTGCACAAATCCGCGGAACAGCGGATGCGGGCGGTTCGGTCTGGACTTTAATTCCGGGTGTGCCTGCGTGGCAATAAACCACGGGTGATTTGGAATCTCAATCATCTCTACAATTCTTCCGTCCGGAGAAAGACCGCACAGCTTCATGCCGTTTTTGGTCAGGGTTTCCCGATAATCATTGTTTACCTCGTATCTGTGCCGATGTCTCTCATGGATGGTTTCGTCTCCGTATACCTCATATGCTTTGGAGGTCTTGTCCAATACACAGGGATAAGAGCCCAGCCGCAGCGTACCGCCGATGTCTTCTACTCCGTTCTGATCCGGCATCAGCGCAATCACCGGATGTGTCGTGGATGCATCCAGCTCAATACTGTGGGCATCATTCAACTTGCACAGATGTCTTGCGTATTCGATAATGGATACCTGCATTCCGAGACAAAGCCCCAAATAGGGAATCTTGTGTTCTCTTGCGTATCTTGCAGCGGAGATCATACCCTCAACACCCCGGTCACCGAAACCGCCCGGGACGATGATTCCATCCGAGTCTTTAAGCGATTCTGCTACATTTTCATCATTGATCAGTTCAGAATCCACCCAGTTGATATTTACCGTCGCATGGGAGGCGATTCCGCCATGCTTTAATGCCTCTACCACAGAGATATAGGCATCGTGCAGCTGAGTATATTTTCCGACTAAAGAAATTGTGACATCCTGTGTTGGATTGCGCAGTGCTTCCACCATGGAAATCCAATCCTTCAGATCGGGTTCGGGACAAGGCAGATGCAGACACTCGCAGGCTACCTTGGCAAGGTTTTCCTGCTCCATGGCAAGGGGCGCCTCATACAGATGCTCCACATCCAGATTCTGCAACACATGACCGTTGGGCACGTTGCAGAACAGGGAAATTTTATCCTTGAGTGCCTGATCAAGCGGCTGCTCAGAGCGGCAGACGATGATATCCGGCTGGATTCCCATCCCCTGCAGCTCTTTGACGCTTGACTGGGTAGGCTTGGTCTTCAACTCGCCGGAGACTCTCAGATAAGGAATCAGGGTCACATGAATCAGAATTGCATTTTGATGACCCACCTCGTGCTGGAACTGACGGATGGATTCCAAAAACGGCTGGCTCTCGATGTCGCCCACCGTTCCTCCTACTTCAATAATGGCAATATGTGTTTCATCAGAGGTAAAGTTGCGGTAAAAACGGCTTTTGATTTCGTTGGTAATATGTGGAATCACCTGAACGGTTCCTCCCCCGAAATCGCCGCGCCGCTCCTTTTGCAGGACAGACCAGTATACCTTTCCCGCTGTCACATTGGAATTTTTGGTCAGGCTTTCGTCAATGAAACGCTCATAATGTCCCAGATCCAGATCTGTCTCAGCACCGTCATCGGTGACGAACACCTCTCCGTGCTGGATCGGGTTCATGGTTCCCGGATCTATATTGATGTAGGGATCAAACTTCTGCATGGTTACCCGGTAGCCTCTGGCTTTCAGCAGACGCCCCAGTGATGCAGCGGTGATACCCTTTCCAAGCCCGGATACAACCCCTCCCGTGACAAAGACGTATTTTACTGGCATAATGCTTCCTCCTTCTGATCTGGAAATCATTTTTTATTAAAAAACAAACTCCATTATACAACGATGAAGAAAGAAAATCTATATCATATTTCAAAAAAGTTATGGGTTACCACTCTGCCAATGAACAGCTGCCAGCGTCCATTTACTGATAGCAACTTCTGGAAACACGAAAAGTTCATAGACTCCATATTGATTTATCCAGGCAGATTTCATATAATAATTTGAGGGTCAAAAGGTTCACATCGTGAAACGATGTGAACACATTGCACAAGAATCGCTTTGGAAAGCGAGCTTCCCAAAACGATTTTTGTGCAAAAAGTCTATGCCGATATAGTCGGCATGACCTTTTGACCCTCAAATCATATAATGGTACAGAAATCAAAAGGTCTGGAACAGAGACTGGAGGAGATTATGGACAATCAGTTCAACAATTCGGATCAGAATCCGAACGGCTTTTTTCCAAATAACAAAAACAACGGGAACAACGGGAATAACGGAAATAACAACGGAAACAAGAAGAACAACGGGAACGGGCAGCTGTGGATGGCATTCCTCATTACCACACTGGTTGTGCTGTTTGCGGTTGCCATGCTGCAGCGGTTCAGCAGTGAGACAAGCGCAAAGAAGATCACATACAGTGAGTTCATTCAGATGGTTGAGGATGACAAGGTAGACAGTGTTCAGATTACCAGCACGCAGTTTAATATTACGCCGAAGTATGAACATGGAGAATTGGTTCGACGCACATATTACACCGGACTGGTAAATGATTCCAGGCTGCTTGATATTCTCAAAAACCATGATGTGGATGTGGACGGGGAAATTCCCAGCAGTACCTCCGCAATTGTGTGGAATCTTTTAAGCATCATCCTGCCGCTGGCATTGATCTGGGTGGTCTTCGGTATCATTCTGAGACGGAGCGGCGGCGGACTGATGGGGGTAGGCAAGAGCAATGCAAAGGTCTATGTGGAGAAACAGACCGGCGTCACGTTTGCGGATGTAGCCGGACAGGATGAAGCGAAGGAATCTCTGCAGGAGGTAGTGGACTTTCTGCACAATCCGAAAAAGTACCGGACCATCGGCGCGAAGCTTCCGAAGGGTGCACTTTTGGTGGGACCTCCGGGAACCGGAAAAACGCTGCTGGCAAAGGCGGTTGCAGGAGAGGCAAAGGTGCCGTTCTTTTCACTGGCTGGTTCGGATTTTGTCGAGATGTTCGTGGGTGTCGGAGCATCCAGAGTCAGAGATTTGTTTAAGGACGCACAGAAGCAGGCACCGTGTATTATTTTTATTGATGAGATTGATGCTATCGGAAAAAGCCGTGATTCACGTTACGGCGGCGGCAATGACGAGAGAGAGCAGACACTGAATCAGCTGTTGGCCGAGATGGACGGCTTTGACACGTCAAAGGGGCTTTTGGTGCTGGCTGCCACCAATCGGCCGGAGGTGCTGGACAAGGCATTGCTTCGTCCCGGACGCTTTGATCGGCGCATCATTGTGGATAAACCGGATCTGAACGGACGTCTGGAGACACTCAAGGTACATTCCAGGGATGTGCACATGGATGAAACCGTGGATCTGGACGCAATGGCGCTTGCCAGTGCCGGACTGGTGGGCTCGGATCTGGCAAACATGATCAATGAGGCGGCGATCAATGCGGTAAAGCACGGAAGAGACTGTGTGAATCAGCAGGATCTGTTTGAGGCATTTGAAATTGTGGCGGTAGGAGGCAAGGAAAAGAAAAACCGCGTGATGAGCGAGAAGGAGCGCAAGATCGTCTCCTACCATGAGGTGGGACACGCCATGGTGACGGCGCTTCAGAAAAATACAGAGCCGGTTCAAAAGATTACTATTGTTCCCAGAACGATGGGGGCTCTGGGGTATACCCTGCAGACTCCGGAGGAGGAGAAATTTCTGGAGACGAAGGACGAGCTGATGGCCAAAATCGTGACCTATATGGGAGGCCGCGCCGCAGAGGAGCTGGTATTTCAATCATCCACCAGCGGTGCCGCAAATGATATTGAGCAGGCGACCAATATTGCCAGAGCGATGATTACCCGATTCGGAATGTCCGAAAAATTCGGCATGATGGGGCTGGCATCCGTGGATAATGAATATCTGGACGGACGGGCACATCTCAACTGCGGCGAGGATACCGCGGCACAGATTGATGAAGAGGTCAAGAAGCTGCTGCAGCAATGCTATGATACGGCTACGCGGCTTTTGACGGAAAACCGGGACGTGCTGGATCGGATTTCGCAGTATCTGTATGAAAAGGAAACCATTACCGGAAAAGAATTCATGGATATGTTCCGCGAGATGACCGGCATAGAAGCACCGGAGGAGGAGCAAAAAGAGGAGCAGAAAGAGAATGACATTTGACATTCAGGAGGAGTTAAAAAAGCTTCCGGATCAGCCGGGAGTCTATATCATGCATGATGCCGAGGATGTCATCATCTATGTGGGCAAAGCGGTCAGTCTGCGCAAACGGGTGCACCAGTATTTTCAGGCGAGTCACAATGAGGGCATTAAAAAGGAGCAGATGGTAAAAAAGATCTGCCGCTTTGAATATATCATCACGGATTCGGAGCTGGAAGCGCTGGTGCTGGAGTGCAATCTGATCAAGGAGCACCGCCCCAAATATAATACGATGCTGAGGGATGATAAGACATACCCTTACATTGAGGTAACTCTGGGAGAGGATTTTCCCAGAGTTCTGTTTTGCCGCAGCATCAAAAAGGACAAGTCAAAATATTTTGGTCCGTATTCCAGCGCCGGAGCGGTAAAGGATACGATTGATCTTTTGAAAAAGCTCTATCAGATTCGTTCCTGCAATCGCTGTCTGCCACGGGATATCGGAAAGGAACGTCCCTGTCTGAACTACCACATCAAGCAATGCCCTGCACCTTGCCAGGGCTATATTTCCGCAGAGGAATACCGGAAGCAGGTGGACGGGGTGCTGGATTTTCTGAACGGAAATTATCAGCCGCTGCTTCGGGAACTGGAGCAAAAGATGCAACAGGCCTCGGATGCCATGGAATTTGAAAAAGCGATCGAGTACCGGGAGCTGCGAAACAGTGTCCGGCAGATCGCACAGAAACAGAAGATTACCAGCTCCGGCGGAGAGGATAAGGACGTGTTGGCACTGGCCGCTGATGACCGGGATGCGGTGGTGCAGGTCTTTTTCATCCGCTCCGGCAGGCTTATCGGCCGGGAGCATTTTTATGTTTCCGTGGCCAACGAGGATACGGAAAGCCAGATCCTCCCTTCGTTTATCAAGCAATTTTATTCGGGGACGCCCTATATTCCGCAGGAACTGATGCTGCAGGCGGATGTGGAGGATGCGACGGTGATTGAGGACTGGCTGAGCAAGAAACGGGGACAAAAGGTTACCCTGCGTGTGCCCCGCAAGGGCATGAAGGAAAAGCTGGTGGAGCTGGCAGAGAAAAATGCACAGCTGGTACTCAGTCAGGATCGGGAAAAGATCAAGCGAGAGGAGGGGCGTACCATCGGCGCCATGAAGGAAATCGCCGGCTGGCTTCACATGGAGGGGCTGAGCCGGGTGGAAGCATACGATATTTCCAATATCAACGGCTTTGAGACGGTTGGCTCGATGGTGGTGTATGAGAAGGGAAAGCCGCAGCGGAGCGATTATCGGAAATTTAAGCTGCGTACCGTTACCGGACCGGACGATTACGCATCCATGCATGAGGTGCTGACGCGCCGGTTTTCCCATGGACAGCGTGAGAAAGAGGAATTGACACAAAAGGGCATCTCCGACGAGTATGGAAGCTTTACGAGGTTTCCCGATCTGATCATGATGGATGGCGGCCGGGGACAGGTAAATATTGCATTGCAGGTGCTCTCAGAGCTGGGGCTTGATATTCCGGTGTGCGGCATGGTAAAGGATGACCATCACAGAACCAGAGGGTTGTATTTTCACAATATCGAAATTCCCATTGATACCCACAGTGAGGGCTTCCGGCTGATCACCCGGATTCAGGACGAGGCGCACCGCTTTGCGATCACGTATCATCGGTCTCTGCGCAGTAAGGAGCAGACACATTCCGTTCTGGACGACATTCCGGGTATTGGACCTGCAAGAAGAAAAGCGTTGATGAAGCGGTTTTTGTCGATCGATGACATAAAAAATGCTACGGTGGAAGAGCTTGCCGGGATCGAGAATTTTAACGGACAGACGGCGCTTTCCGTGTACAAATTTTTCCATGGTGATATTGAAACAGAGCAGTAACTATGCTAAACTGATGCTGGTAAGAATATGATGAATGACAATTCCAATGATTGCAAAGGAGAGCCGTTATATGGATGGAGTAAGCATAGAAAAGGTGGCAAAAAAGCTGCAGCTGAAGAATTTTACACAGGAGATGGATTTGAAAGCACATGCGATCAAGGTGGCGGATGTGAATCGCCCGGCCCTGCAGCTGAGCGGGTATTTTGAGCATTTTGAGCAGTCCCGTGTGGAAATTATCGGAACAGTGGAATACACCTATCTGCAGCATTTGAATGATGATGAAAAAAATGATATTTACCGGAAGTTTCTCTCATATGATATTCCGTGTATCATTTTCTGCCGGGATTTTCAGCCGGATGATCTGTTTTTAAAGCATGCGGTGGAAAGCGGCGTGCCGATTCTGGGAACCGCCCGCAGCACATCGGAATTTATGGCGGAGCTCATCTATCTGCTGAATGAGGCGCTGGCACCCTGTATTACCATTCATGGGGTATTGGTGGATGTGTATGGCGAAGGCTTGCTGATTACCGGTGAGAGCGGAATCGGAAAGAGTGAGGCGGCACTGGAATTGATCCGCAGGGGACATCGACTGGTTACCGATGATGTGGTGGAAATTCGCAAGATCAATGAGCGGACACTGGTTGGCACATCTCCGGATATTACCAGACATTTTATTGAGCTTCGAGGGATTGGCATCATTGATGTAAAAACCCTGTTCGGTGTGGAGTGTGTGAAGGAAAAGCAGAATATTGATCTGGTCATTAAGCTGGAGGACTGGAAGAAGGACAATGAGTATGACCGTCTGGGTTTGGAGGAAGAATATACAGAGCTTCTTGGAAATAAAATCGTTTGTCATTCGCTACCGATCCGTCCGGGACGGAATCTGGCAGTGATATGTGAGGCTGCGGCAGTGAATCACAGACAGAAGAAGATGGGATACAATGCAGCACAGGAGTTGTATCGGCGTGTACAGGCAAACCTTGTGAAACAGGGACAGGATCAAGAGCAGGAGCAGGAAAAAGGGTTCCTGTGATCCGTGAACCATTCGACAGTCAAAGGGTTCACATCGTCAGATTATAAAAATAAGGAGAGACAGAACAAATGGAACGGGAAATCGCATGGGATCATTACAGTGCAAAGGAAAAAAAGAAGGTTTTTGATTTTTCTGAAAAATACCGCCAATTTATTTCTGACTGCAAGACAGAGCGGGAATGCGTTAGGGAGTTGGAGAAAAAAGCGCAGAAGGCAGGTTTTGTCGATATCCGGGAGGTCATCGAAAACGGTCTGCTGCTTGAGACGGGAGACCGCGTATATGCCAACAACAAGGGCAAGGGACTTGCACTTTATATCATCGGAAAAAAACCGATCGAGGAAGGAATGAACATTCTGGGAGCGCATATTGATTCCCCGCGTATGGATTTGAAGCAGAATCCGCTCTACGAAGATGCCGGGCTTGCCATGCTGGATACCCATTACTATGGCGGAGTCAAAAAGTATCAGTGGGTGACCCTTCCTTTGGCGCTTCATGGGGTATTTGTGAAAAAGGACGGCACGACGGTAAATCTTTGCGTTGGAGAAAAACCGGAGGATCCGGTGTTTGGTGTCAGTGATCTTTTGATTCATCTGGCGGGAGAGCAGCTGGACAAAAAGGCGGCCAAGGTCATTGAAGGCGAAAATCTGGATCTGCTCATCGGCAGCATTCCGGTAAAAAAGGAGGAAGAAAAAAAGGAAATCAAGGAACGGGTAAAAGCAAATGTTCTTGATATTCTACAAAAAGAGTATGATATAGAGGAAGCGGATTTTGTATCCGCTGAGATTGAGGTGGTGCCCGCGGGAGCCGCAAGGGATTATGGCTTTGATCGAAGCATGATCATGGGCTATGGTCATGATGACAGGGTTTGTGCATATCCGTCCTTTGAGGCGATGCTGGCAGTGGAGAAGCCAAAGTATACCAGTGTGTGTCTGCTGGTCGACAAGGAAGAAATCGGAAGTGTGGGAGCTACCGGCATGCATTCCCGCTTCTTTGAAAATATGACGGCAGAGGTTATGAATGCAGCAGGACAATACAGTGAGCTGGCATTGCGCAGAGCCCTGCAAAATTCCAAGGTACTTTCCTCGGATGTGAGCGCTGCATTTGATCCGAATTACCCGTCTGTCATGGACAAACGGAATGCGGCATATTTTGGAAAGGGAATGGTATTTAATAAATATACCGGTTCGAGGGGAAAATCCGGCTCTAACGATGCGGATGCGGAGTATATGGGGCATTTGCGGAAGATCATGGACGATGCACAGGTGTTTTATCAGACCTCAGAGCTTGGCAAGGTAGATCAGGGCGGCGGCGGAACCATTGCATACATTCTGGCGAACTATGGAATGCAGGTCATTGACAGCGGGGTGGCAGTGCTGAATATGCACGCGCCGTGGGAAATTATCAGCAAGGCTGATCTCTATGAGGCATACAAAGGATATGTGGCATTCTTAAAGAAGGCATAAGCTGCTTGATTTGAGGGTCAAAAGGTCATGCCGACTATGTCGGCATAGACTTTTTGCACAGGAAATCGTTATGACAGGGAGATTCAATGTGAAGGAAGCTTGGGCGAAAAAGCTGCGGCAGGAGGCCGGACTATCAGAAAATCAAATCAGGGTGGATGAGCCGATGAGTCGGCACACCACATTTCGAATCGGAGGTCCGGCGGAGCTATTCATTCAGCCGGACATTTCTCAGTTAGAGAAACTCATATCGGTTTGTGAGCGGGAAAAAATTCCCTGGGTTGTGATCGGGAATGGCAGCAATCTGCTGGTGGGAGACGGTGGTTTCCATGGGGTGGTGCTTGAACTGGGACAGCCTGCAGGCAGGATTCGTGTAAAGGGAAATTGCATCTGTGCCGAGGCTGGGGCGCTGCTTTCGAAGGTGGCCAATATCGCGGCGGAGCATCGTCTCGGCGGAATGGAATTTGCGGCGGGGATTCCCGGGACCATAGGAGGCGCCGTGTTCATGAATGCCGGAGCATACGGCGGGGAGATGAAGCAAATTGTAGAATCGGTGGAATTGCTGCTTCCCGACGGAAGTATCATAAAGAAAAGCTGTGAAGAGATGGAATTTTCCTATCGGCACAGTATTCTGGAGGAGCAGGGGGGGATTGTTTGTTCCGTGGTGCTCAGACTCGAGCCGGGGGAGCCGGAAGAAATCCGCGCCTGTATGCAAAAGCTGCGAGAGCAGCGCATGGAAAAGCAGCCGCTGGAATATCCAAGCGCCGGAAGCACCTTTAAGCGCCCGGAAGGATATTTCGCAGGGAAACTGATTATGGATGCAGGACTGAGGGGATACACGGTTGGCGGGGCACAGATTTCCGAGAAGCACTGTGGCTTTGTCATCAACCGGGGAGGTGCTGTGGCAAGGGACGTCGTGCTTCTGACGGAGAAGGTACAGGAACAGGTCTTCCGGCAATTTGGAGTAAAACTGGAGCTGGAGCTCAGAAGGATCGGTGAGTTTGTTTGAAGCTTGTGATTATAACGGGAATGTCCGGTGCCGGAAAAAGTACGGCATTTAAGATGATGGAGGATATCGGGTTTTACTGTGTCGATAATCTGCCGATTCCCCTGCTTGAGAAAATTATTGAACTGGCAAGCCTGAACAATTCGGAATTGCAGAAGGTGGCAATCGGGATTGATATTCGAAACGGTCAGCCCTTAGAGGAGCTGTCACAGGTGCTTGACCGTATTGAGGAGACCGGAAATCATTGCGAAATTCTGTTTTTGGATGCGGAAAACAGTGTACTGGTCAAGCGGTACAAGGAGACGAGGCGGAGCCATCCCCTTGCAGGCAGCGACCGGGTGGATAAGGGACTGTCCGAGGAGCGGCGCAGACTTGCATTTCTAAAAAAACGGGCAGATTACATTATTGATACCAGCCACCTGCTCACGAGAGAGTTAAAGACAGAGATTAACAGGATTTTTGTGGACAATCAGGAATACAAAAACCTGTTTATTACCATCCTGTCCTTCGGCTTCAAATACGGGATTCCGGCGGATTCGGATCTGGTATTTGATGTGCGGTTTCTGCCGAATCCGTTTTACATAGAGGAGCTGCGCTACAAGAGTGGAAATGACAAGGAGATTCAGGACTTTGTGCTGCAGTATAAGGAAGCCCATGAATTTCTGGATAAACTGGAGGATATGATCAATTTCCTGATTCCGAACTATATCGCCGAGGGGAAAAACCAATTGGTAGTCAGCATTGGCTGTACCGGCGGCAAGCATCGATCGGTAACGCTGGCCAATGAACTCTTTAAGCGCTATGAAAAAAACAGACAGATCGGACTAAAAATTGAGCATCGGGATATTGAAAAGGATGCAAAGCGCAGATAGGTGGAGTTTGTCATGTCGTTTTCGCGTGAGGTTAAGGAAGAACTGGAAAAACAAATTGGAAAAAGCAGACACTGCCAGCTTGCGGAGCTTTCTGCACTGGTCAGCTTTTGCGGACAGATCACAGATCGGGGAAACGGAAGCTGCCTGGAACTGGAGACGGAGCATGCAGGACTTGCAAAAAAGGGTTATACCCTGATCAAAAAAGCTTTTGGATTTCAGGCGGAGCTGTTCTTGGATGCGGGCTGCCTGCTTCGTATTTCTGACCGGGAGCAGATGGGGAAAATTCTTGAGGCATTGAGACTGTGCCGGACTCCGGGAGATCAACAGCCGCCGGATGGACGCACAGACGGAATCCTTTTGCAAAATTCATGCTGCAGAAGAGCGTATGTGCGGGGCTGTTTTCTTGCGGCAGGATCAATCAGCGATCCGCAAAAGGCTTATCATTTTGAAATTGTCTGTCGTACCGTGGCACAGGCACAGCAGCTGCAGGAGCTGATGTGCAGCTTTGACACAGATGCCAAGATCGTGGAGCGCAAGAAGCATTATGTGGTGTATCTAAAGGAAGGTGCCCAGCTTGTGGATATGCTGAATGTAATGGGCGCACATGCGGCATTGATGAATCTGGAAAATGTTCGTATTTTGAAGGAAATGCGAAACAGTGTGAACCGGAAGGTAAACTGTGAGACCGCAAATATCAACAAAACAGTAAATGCGGCAGTGCGTCAGATTGAAGATATTCAATATCTTCAGGCACAGGATCAATTGCGTAAGCTGCCGGAAAATCTTCAGGAAATTGCCCGGGTAAGGCTGGAGTATCCCGAAGCGACATTGCAGGAATTAGGGGGATATTTAAGCCCGCCGGTGGGAAAATCCGGGGTCAATCACAGACTGCGGAAGATAAGTGAAATTGCAGAAAAACAAAGGATTTAGCGGAAATACCCATGGGAAAACAAAAAGGAGACCGATATGAAGAGGTTATTGTTTGTATTTAATCCTCACTCCGGAAAAGGAAAAATAAAGAGCCGACTGTCAGACATTGTGGATCTTATGACCAAGGCTGATTATGAGATCACGATTTATCCTACGCAATGTAAGGGGGATGCTGTCCGAAAAATCCGGGAGGATGCGGGCTCTTATGATCTGGTGGCGTGCAGCGGCGGAGACGGCACTCTGGACGAGGTGGTTACGGGGATGATGCAAAGGGAGCAAAGGGTGCCGCTGGGGTATATCCCGGCAGGCAGCACCAACGACTTTGCCAACTCTCTAAGGCTTCCGAAGGAGATGTTAAAGGCCGCAAATGTTGTGGTGCAGGGGCGCAGCTTTCCGGTGGATGTAGGGGCTTTTAATGAGAATTTCTTCATCTATGTGGCGGCATTCGGTCTGTTTACCGCGGTATCTTATCAGACCAGTCAGAACCTAAAGAATGTGCTGGGACATGCGGCATATATTCTGGAGGGAGCAAAGAGTCTCTTTGATATCCCGGCCTATCAGCTTCAGGTAGAATATGAGGATCAGGTACTGGAAGGGGAATTTATCTACGGCATGGTCACAAACTCCGTTTCTGTGGGAGGCTTTCGAAATCTGACCGGAAAAAATGTGCTGCTGGACGACGGATTATTCGAAGTAACCCTGATCCGTGCACCGAAAAATCCGATTGAGCTGAACGAAATCGTGGTAAATCTTACCAGCCGGAGGGATCATTCCGATCTGATCTATACCTTTAAGACAAGCGAAATCAGAATTCATTCAGAAACAGATATACCGTGGACGCTGGATGGAGAATTCGGCGGGAATCACAGGGAGGTAGTGATCGGGAACAGACACCGGGCAATTGAAATTAAGGTTAAGCCGTAATACAGTTTGGCGCTTTTCCAATCAACAGCTGCCAGCACGATATAGTACGCATTCGGGGTACTTAAAAAACGCCGGTTCTTGGCTTGCGTATTTTGCAAGCCTAGTACCGTTGCGTTTTTTGCGTAGCGAGAGCGTGCCCCGAAGCGTACTATATTGTGCTGGCAGCGTCCGCTGGCAAAGTGTAGAAAATATTTTTGCTTTATTTTTTCACAGAGTCGTGCTATAATGGCACAGGATATCAAGAACAGTAAGCCCTAAGGCGAGTATAGGAAACGGAGGAAAACAGAATGTTAGTATCAGCAACCGAAATGTTAAAGAAAGCAAAGGCCGGGCATTATGCGGTAGGTCAGTTTAACATCAACAATCTGGAATAGACAAAATCCATCCTTTTGACCGCGCAGGAGCTGCAGTCTCCGGTCATCCTCGGAGTGTCTGAGGGGGCAGGAAAATACATGACCGGCTTCAAGACGGTTTCCGCCATGGTAAAGGCGATGGATGAGGAGCTTGGAATTACGGTTCCGGTAGCGCTTCACCTGGATCACGGTACATATGAAGGCTGTTATAAATGTATCAAGGCCGGATTTACATCCATCATGTTTGACGGTTCTCATTATCCGATTGAAGAGAATCTGGAGAAGACGAAGGAGCTGGTAGCAGTTGCACATGGACTGGGCTTGTCCATTGAGGCAGAGGTTGGCTCAATCGGTGGAGAAGAAGACGGCGTTGTGGGAATGGGCGAGTGCGCAGATCCGGATGAATGCAAGGCCATTGCAGACCTCGGTGTTGATATGCTTGCTGCAGGCATTGGAAATATTCACGGAAAATATCCGGAGAACTGGGCAGGACTCAGCTTTGAGACGTTGGATGCAATTCAGCAGAAGACCGGTATTATGCCGCTGGTACTTCATGGCGGTACCGGAATTCCGGCAGATATGATCAAGAAAGCGATTGATCTGGGCGTATCTAAGATTAACGTGAATACAGAGTGCCAGCTGTCCTTCCAGGAGGCTACCAGAAAGTATATCGAGGAAGGCAAGGATCAGCAGGGCAAGGGCTTTGATCCCCGCAAGCTGTTGGCACCGGGTGCAGACGCGATCAAGGCAACCGTAAAGGAGAAGATGGAGTTGTTCGGATCGATCGGTAAAGCCAACGATTAAGTTCCGGTTGAGGATCCTCATCGTTAGATTTTGACGAAAAAACGGAATTCCGGGATTTAAAATTGGTGTTTTTGCCAGAAAACAAGAAAAATCGAAAATTATACTTGCAATTTCCGGATATCTGCGGTATCGTAGTTTTAGCAAGAGAATATGTAAAAAACGAACAAGGGTGTTCCGCAGGGGATACCCTTATTCTTTTTTGCAAAATTTTCAAAAATATAAGCATAGATATTAAGATGCGACAAAGAAAGGAAGTATGCTATGAGCGACAGTTTTAATGTGGCGGACATTTTTGGAGAAAATGTATTTAACGATGCAACGATGCAGGAACGTTTGCCGAAGAAAACCTACAAAAAATTAAAAGAGGTAATGGAGCAGGGAGCAGAGCTCGATTTGGAAACCGCTGATGTGGTTGCCCATGAGATGAAGGAGTGGGCGATTGAGAAGGGCGCGACACACTTTACGCATTGGTTCCAGCCTTTGACGGGGGTTACCGCGGAGAAGCATGATTCCTTTATTACCGCGCCGCTTCCAACCGGAAAGGTGTTGATGAGCTTTTCCGGAAAAGAGCTGATTAAGGGTGAACCGGATGCATCCTCCTTCCCCTCCGGCGGATTGCGTGCCACCTTCGAGGCGAGAGGATATACTGCATGGGATTGCACCTCTCCGGCGTTTGTCAGACAGGATGCAGCAGGCGCAACGCTTTGTATCCCCACTGCGTTTTGTTCGTATACCGGTGAGGCACTGGATCAGAAGACACCGCTGCTTCGTTCCATGGAGGCAATCAATACACAGTCTCTTCGTCTGCTGCGGTTGTTCGGAAATACGACCTCCAAGAGGGTAACCCCTTCGGTCGGACCGGAGCAGGAGTATTTCATCGTTGACCGCGAGAAATATTTACAGAGAAAAGACTTAATCTTTACAGGCCGTACCCTGTTTGGCGCGATGCCGCCAAAGGGACAGGAGATGGACGATCATTACTTCGGTTCCATTCGCGAGCGGATTGCGGCATACATGAAGGACGTAAACAAGGAATTGTGGAAACTGGGAGTATCCGCAAAGACGCAGCACAACGAGGTGGCTCCGGCACAGCACGAGATCGCACCGATCTATGCAGAGTCAAACATCGCAGTGGATCACAACCAGTTGATTATGGAGACCTTAAAGAAGGTGGCAGGACGTCATGGGCTGCAGTGTCTGCTGCATGAGAAACCGTTTGCAGGCGTGAATGGTTCCGGTAAACACAATAACTGGTCGATCACAACAGACGATGGAATCAATCTTCTGGATCCGGGCAAGACGCCGCATGAGAACATTCAGTTCCTGCTGGTATTGACCTGTATCATGAAAGCGGTAGATACCCATGCAGATCTTTTGCGTGAGTCTGCTGCGGATGTCGGAAATGATCACAGACTGGGTGCGAACGAGGCACCGCCGGCAATCCTTTCGATGTTCTTAGGAGAGCAGCTGCAGGATGTGGTTACCCAGCTGATCAGCACGGGAGAAGCCACCAGAAGCTTGTCGGGCGAGCGGTTGGAAACCGGTGTCAAGAGCCTTCCGGACTTTATGAAGGATGCAACCGACCGGAACCGTACTTCACCCTTTGCCTTTACCGGAAATAAATTTGAGTTCCGTATGGTAGGCTCTCAGGATTCCATTGCACAGCCGAATGTGGTTTTGAACACGATTGTGGCAGAGGCGTTCTCCGAGGCATGTGATGTGTTGGAGCAGGCGGAAGATTTCAATATGGCGGTACATGATCTGATCAAGCAGTATGCAACGGATTATCAGCGCATCATTTTCAACGGAGACGGATATTCGGATGAATGGGTCGTAGAGGCTGAAAAACGCGGGCTGCCGAACATCAAATCCATGGTAGATGCCATTCCGGCATTGAACACAGAAAAGGCGGTAGCGCTTTTTGAGAAATTTGGGGTATTTACCAAGGCAGAGCTGGATTCCCGTGTAGAGATCGAATACGAGACCTATGCAAAGGAAATCAACATTGAGGCCAAGGCAATGATTGATATTGCAGGCAAACAGATCATTCCGGCGGTAATCAAATATACCACGCAGCTGGCAGATTCCATCAACGCGGTAAAGGCTGCAAGCGGCGCAGATTTCAGCACGCAGACGGAGCTTCTCGTACAGACATCGGATTTACTGACAGAAGCAAGCAAGGCGTTGACGGAGCTGATCCGGATCACGGATGAGGGCGCAGCTATGGAAGAGGGCAGAGAGCAGGCCGTGTTCTACAGAGATAAGGTCAAGTCTGCTATGGATGCATTGAGAGCACCGGTTGACAAACTGGAGATGATTGTTGACAAGGAGCTGTGGCCGATGCCTTCCTATGGAGATCTGATTTTCGAGGTATAAATTTTATAGTGTAAAATGTTTTTGCAGAAAATGCGGCATTTTTTCTTGCCACGAAGGAGTGGAGCAGGGGAAAGTGCCGCTTTTTTTGCGCAGGGCTGCGTAAGGTAAAATTTGACTGGCGCCGAATGCAGTCCGCGCCGTTACATTTAAATTAAGGAGGAGATAATTATGACAGAAGAAATTATGCAGGCAATCAGCGGCGTCAATGACAATATATTCGCGGTCTGGTTCCTAATCGGAGCGGCATTCGTATTTTGGATGCAGGCAGGCTTTGCAATGGTGGAGAGTGGCTTTGCCAGAGCAAAAAATGCCGGAAACATTTTGATGAAAAACTTGATGGATTTTTGTATCGGTACCGTTATGTGGTTTCTCATCGGAGCCTCGATGATGCTTGGCTCTCAGGGAGAGGACATTATGGGATTTATTGGAAAACCTTCCTTTGATGTGTTTACCAATTACGCGAACTTTGACTATTCGTCCTTTGTCTTCAACTTAGTATTCTGCGCGACCACAGCGACCATCGTATCCGGTGCTATGGCTGAGAGAACGAAATTTTCAACCTATTGCATCTATTCCGCGATCATTTCTGCTTTGATCTATCCGATTGAGGCACACTGGACATGGGGCGGCGGATTTTTAGCACAGTGGGGCTTCCACGACTATGCAGGATCCACCTGTATCCATATGGTAGGCGGTATCTGCTCCATTATCGGTGCGGCTATGGTAGGGCCTCGTATCGGTAAGTTTACCAGAGATAAAAACGGAAAAGTGACCAAGGTAAATGCAATTCCGGGACACAATCTGATCATCGGTGCATTGGGTGTGTTTATCCTCTGGCTTGGCTGGTACGGCTTCAACGGTGCGGCAGCTACGGATGTTCCGACTCTGGGATCCGTATTCCTTACCACAACCGTTGCTCCGGCGGTTGCAACTGTTGTATGTATGTTATTTACCTGGATCAAATACGGCAAACCGGATGTGTCCATGTGTCTGAATGCTTCGTTGGCAGGTCTGGTAGCCATTACGGCTCCCTGTGATGTGACTGATTGTGCGGGTGCAGCAATCATCGGCGCGGTGTCCGGTCTGTTGGTCGTATTTGGTGTCTGGCTTCTTGACAATGTACTTCATATCGACGATCCGGTTGGTGCCGTTGCGGTACATATGTTCAACGGTATCTGGGGAACCATCGCAGTCGGTCTGTTTGCAACCTCATCTGCTCCGGGCTTTGCTGTAGCAGGGATTCACGAGGGCTTGTTTTATGGAGGCGGATTCAAGCAGCTGGGCTTGCAGCTTGCAGGATTGTTCATCGTAGCAGCATGGACAGCTGTGACGATTACCATTGTTTTCTTAGTTCTGAAACATACCATTGGTCTCCGCGTAAAAGAGGAAGAGGAAATTCTTGGTCTGGATACCACAGAGCATGGTCTTGCTTCCGCATATGCAGGATTCTCGATCATCGACTTTTCTGCTTCTACCATGGAGGTCAATGAGAATACGGAGCTTGGAACCTCCGATTATGTAAAGGCATCCAAGGCACAGAAGGATGCGGCAGTCAAGGTGGTATCTGCAACAACGCCGGCAACAGCCACAGGCATTTACAAGGTGGTAATCATTGCAAAGCTGTCCCGCTATGACAAGCTGAGAAGAGCGATGAATGCGCTGGGTGTTACCGGTATGACGGTCACACAGGTCATGGGCTGCGGTGTGCAGAAGGGTGCCGGTGAGAAATACCGTGGTGCCGAGATGGATGCGACCCTGCTGCCGAAGGTTAAGGTAGAAGTTGTGGTCAGCAAGATTCCGGTGGATACCGTAATCGAAGCGGCAAAGAAGACACTCTATACCGGTCATATCGGAGACGGAAAAATCTTTGTATATGATGTTGCGAAGGTTGTCAAGGTTCGTACCGGAGAAGAGGACATCGAGGCACTGCAGGATGTAGAGTAAAAAAATTAATAGCCTTAGAAATTGTACAGGAGATCGCAGATCGGGAAGGATTTGCGGTCTCCTGTTTTGCGTGCGGGATGCGTAAGAAAGAATTTTACGATACAAGGTCGGGGGCAGGATGGGGGAGCATCGGTCCTGTCGGCGTAGCCGACATTGACTTTTTGCACAAAAATCTCTGGGGAGAGCTAGCTCTTCCCAGAGATTTCTTGCGCAAAATGTGCACATCGTTTCACGATGTGCACCGATGCTCCCCCATCCTGCCCCCGACCGCAAACGATAACATTTTAATATAAAATTAAGAAATATTATCCCGGATATTTATGTTCAAGCCGTTGGTTCAATGCTACAATAGAAAATATAAGTGTTTCTTAATCTCAAAAATACCAGGAGGTTGTGCAGTATGAAAAAGAAAACAGGCGTAATCATTGCAGTGTCTGTGGTAATTGTGGGGATTGCCGCGGGAGGAATTCTGTGGGTAAGAAGCAGGATGGGAGACGGAGGCGGCTCCGCGGACCGGGTTTATGTGGAGCAGGTGGCTCAGATCATGCAGCAGAGCAGCGGAATAGGCAACCGGTATATGGGGGTGGTGGAATCCCAGGATGTGCTGGAAGTCAACCGGGATTCGGAACGCACGATCCGGGAGGTTCAGGTGGCGGTTGGAGACGAGGTAGAAGTGGGAACCGTCCTTTTTACCTATGATACAGAGGATCTGCAGATGCAGGTATCACAGGCAAAACTGGAGCTGGAGAGCATCAACACTGACATTGCCAATTACAATGCGCAGATCAAGGAACTGCAGGCAGAGAAGGAAAAGGCATCCGAGGATCAGAAGTTTGAATATACGACGCAGATTCAGACGCTTCAGACGACGGCCAAGCAGTCTGAATACAGCAAAAAGAGCAAACAGGCAGAAATCGACAAGCTGAATAAATCCATCAATAATTCCACGGTTACCAGCACCATTGCGGGCGTGGTAAAGAGTATCAATGAGAGTGGAACAGACAACTACGGAAATACCGCGGCATACATGACAATTCTCGAAACGGGAGAATACCGGGTAAAAGGGATTGTAGATGAACAGACGATATGGTCGCTGGCGGAGGGAGATTCCATGATTGTGCGCTCCAGAGTGGACGATACCTGCTGGACGGGAAGTATTTCAAAAATCGACATGGAAAATACGGTCAGCGAGAACAATAATTATTATTCGAATGATGAGGGGGAGTCTGCATCCAAGTACAATTTTTATGTGTCACTGGACAGTGCGGACGGACTGATTCTCGGGCAGCATCTTTATCTGGAGCCGGATTACGGTCAACAGGAGACAGTCGAACGGGATGGTGTCTGGTTATACAGCTATTACATTGACATGACGGAGGAGGAGCCGTTTGTGTGGATGGCGGGGAACAAGAACCGTCTGGAAAAACGGCCGATCAAGCTTGGTGAATACGATGCCATGCTGGATGCATACGAAATTACCGACGGATTATCAGAGGATGATTATGTGGCCTTTCCGATGGAAGGGATGTATGAGGGCATCACGACTGTAACCGACTATGAGGAGA
Organism: Lachnospiraceae bacterium; assembly: GCA_017484135.1. Taxonomy (GTDB): domain Bacteria; phylum Bacillota; class Clostridia; order Lachnospirales; family Lachnospiraceae; genus Roseburia_C. The sequence continues at coordinate 5,120 of JAFUTQ010000075.1, read as the reverse complement.
TCGATTATTCTTCTCCGCTTTATAAGCAGGAAGGCGATGGTATGGAGGAAGACTTTATGGAGGAAGACTACCTGCCGGAGGACACAGAACTGTTGTGGGATGATTACGATACGGAGGTGCTGGAATGATCCTGAATCTGCAGAATATCTACAAAAATTACAACCAGGATAAACTTGAAGTTCCCGTATTAAAGAACATATCCCTGCAGGTGGAGGAAGGAGAATACGTGGCGATCATGGGTCCCTCGGGTTCCGGGAAAACCACCCTCATGAATATTATCGGCTGTCTGGATCGTCCGACCTCCGGCAGCTATGAGCTGGCAGGGGAAAGCGTGCTGTCACTGAAAGACCGGGAGCTTTCGTCCGTGCGGCTCAACCGTATCGGATTTGTGTTTCAGAGCTTTCAATTGATGCCGCGGGAGAGTGCCTTAAACAATGTGTCTCTGCCGCTCAGCTATGCGGGCATCAAAAAGAAAGAGCGCAGAGAGCGTGCAGGAAAAGCGCTGGAACGTGTAGGATTGGCGGACAGAGCCACCTTTAAGCCGTCGCAGCTGTCCGGCGGACAGAAGCAGCGGGTTGCCATTGCAAGGGCGATGGTAAACAATCCGAAGCTCCTGCTTGCGGATGAGCCCACCGGTGCGTTGGATTCAAAATCCGGCAGACAGGTGCTGGAACTGTTTCAAAAGCTCAACGATGAGGGCGTTACCATTGTGATGATTACCCATGACGTCAATGTGGCAAATCAGGCGAAACGGATTCTCCACATTATTGACGGGGAAATCTATGATCAGAATCCGGCCGGAATTGAGACCGGGGAGGAGGGATCAGTATGAAGAAAAAGATTGTGATTTCCGTGCTCGTTCTGACACTGACGGTGGGAGCTGTGACAGGAGGAATCCTGGGATACCGCAGCTATTCGGATCGGAAGCTGACGGCAAGCGTGACGAGCGTTGCGGATCTGAATACGGGGTACTGGGGAGATACGATGGAGAGCTTTGGAATGATTACCAATGACGATTCCCAGAATATTTATCTTGCCACAACCCAGTCGGTGCAAGAGGTATTTGTGGAGGAGGGACAAAGCGTGAGCGTGGGAGACCCGCTCCTGCAGTATGACATGACTGTGGTAAATATTGAGATTGAGATGCAGAAGCTGCAGATACAGGCGATCCAGAACAATATTGCGCTGGCAAATCAAGAGCTGGAAAAGCTGAAAAAAACCACACCCATACCGGAGCAGGAGAGCAAAGCGGCGGAAAGTACGGCGCTGCTTTCATCGGAGCACAGATGGTTTGCGGCGGCAGGAGTTTTCGGCGGCGAGGGCAATACGGAGGCTGAAACCGAGACCGAGACCGAAATCGAGACAGAGGCAGAACCGGAGACAGAAACAGAACCGGAGCAGCCGGCAGACACAGAACAATTGCCGGATGAGCAGCCGGAGAATCCAGAGCAGCCTGCTGAGGAAAATACAGATGAGCAGCCGGAGGGATATACGGCACAGGAGCTCAAAAAGGCGATTTCAGACAAAGAAAAGGAGCTGAAGGGACTGGATTTAGACAAGCGGAAGGCTGAGCTGACTTTAAAACAGCTGCAGTCACAGTCCTCCGACGGCATGGTGCGTGCAACGATCAACGGGATGGTAAAGACCGTGGGAGATCTGGAGAATCTCCCGAATGACGGCACACCCTTTTTGACGGTGACCGGGTCAGAGGGATTGTATGTCAAAGGGAGCGTCAGTGAACTGGTGCTGGAGCAGATACATCCGGGTCAGATCGTCAGCGGATATACCTGGGACAGCGGAATCAGCTTTGAGGCCACCATTACGGAAATTGATGATTATCCGCAGGAGAATGCGGATGCCTACGGCGGAAACCCCTGCGTGTCCTATTATGCCTACACCGCGTATATCGAGGACAGTCAGGGATTGATTAACGGAGAGTATGCACAGCTAAACATGGAGTTTGAGGATATGAACAGCATGGATGCGATCTATCTGGAAAAGGCCTATGTCCGGCAAAAGGATGGGAAATCCTATGTTTTCAGGGAAAACGAGGACGGACGTTTGGAAAAACGATATGTACAGACCGGGAGAACCGTCTACGGATACGCCGTAGAGATAAAATCCGGAATCACTGAGGAGGATTATCTTGCATTTCCGTATGGGAAAACGGCAAAGGATGGCGTCAGAACCTCTCATGATGAGGCGGACGAAATTTATTAATGCCAAAGGAGGTATGCATATGTTTGAAAATTTAAGATTATCTTTTCAGGGAATCTGGTCACATAAGCTGCGTTCCTTTCTGACGATGCTTGGTATCATCATCGGGATTGCGGCAATTATCGCGATTGTATCAACGATTAAGGGAACGAATGAACAGATCGAACAAAACCTTATCGGCTCGGGGAGCAACAATGTAAATGTACAGCTTTATCAGGGCGACTGGACGATCGATTTCTCCTATGAGAGTGTTCCGCAGGGAGTTCCTGTGATCAGTGAGGAGATACTGCGGGAGATTACGGATTTGGAAGAGGTGGAGTCCGCAGCGCTGTATCGGTACAGACAGGATTACGACGGAGTGTATTATCAGAATACTTCATTGTCCGGCGGCTATGTATATGGTGTGGATCGGGATTATTTTATCACCTGTGATCTGCTGGTTCAAAAGGGGAGGGGCTTTGTCGATAAGGATTTTACAGACTTTCACAAGGTTGCGATTCTGGACGAGGATTCCGCAAACGCTCTGTTTCAGGGGGAAAATCCCATCGGAAAAACCATTGAGGTTCGCCAGCAGCCGTTTGTTGTGGTGGGAGTCGTGACGAAAAAGGATGTGTTTGAACCGGTCATCAACAGTATGGAGGACTATTATACCTATGCGCAGGACAGCAGCGGAAAGGTGTATATTCCGGAGGCAGTGTGGCCGGTGCCCTACCGTTACGATGAGCCGCAGCAGCTTGTGGTAAAGGCGGGCAGCACATCCGATATGACTGGTGCAGGAAAAAAGAGCGCGGATATCCTAAATGGCTATCTGACGGTATCGGATGATACGGTTTCCTATCGTTCTGAGAACCTTCTGGAGCAGGCCAAGCAGATTCAGCAGCTGAGTGAATCCACGAACCGGATGCTCATCTGGATTGCCGGAATTTCGCTGCTGGTGGGGGGCATCGGGGTTATGAATATTATGCTGGTATCCGTCACGGAGCGCACCAGTGAAATCGGGCTGAAGAAGGCGATCGGAGCCAGAAAGACAATGATACTGGGACAGTTTCTGACAGAATCTGCCGTATTGACCAGCCTCGGCGGGGTGTTTGGCGTCCTTGTAGGAATTATTCTTGCGGAGGTAATCTCCAAGCTGAGTGATATGCCGGTAGCGATCAGTATACCCGCGGCAGCAGCTGCGGTGGTTTTCTCAATGGTGATCGGAATTGTGTTCGGACTGATTCCGTCCTATAAAGCGGCAAATCTGGATCCGATTGTGGCGCTGCGGCATGAGTGACAAACAAACAGCGTCCGGTGGTTAATCATAAAAAAGTTCTTTTCTTGTTGTCACAGCTTAAGAATTGGGTGTATAATAGACGGAGTACCGGAAACGGAATACCAAACAAGGAGAGTAACATGATTGATTTAAGGTTTTTGAGAGAAAATCCGGAGGCTGTAAAAGAAAATATCCGAAAAAAATTTCAGGATCATAAGCTGCCGTTGGTAGATGAAGTGATCGAATTAGATGAAAAAGCCAGAACTGCACAGCAGGAAGCGGACAGTCTGCGCGCAAAACGTAACTCCGTGTCGAAGCAGATCGGCGCTCTGATGAAGGAGGGCAAAAAAGAGGAAGCAATGGCACTCAAGGAGCAGGTGGCTAAGGATGCAGAGCGCCTTGCGCAGTTGGAGGAGCAGGAGAAGGAATTGCAGGAGATGGTTACCAAAATCATGATGACCATACCGAATATCATTGATCCCTCCGTACCGATCGGAAAGGATGATTCCTGCAATGTGGAAATTCAAAAATACGGGGATCCGGTGGTGCCGGACTTTGAGATTCCGTATCATACCGAGATTATGGAGCGTTTTGACGGAATTGATCTGGACGCTGCCGGAAAGGTTGCCGGGAATGGCTTTTATTATCTGATGGGTGATATTGCAAGGCTGCATTCCGCGGTGATTTCTTATGCAAGAGACTTTATGATTGACAGGGGATTTACCTACTGTGTGCCGCCGTTTATGATTCGAAGCAATGTGGTAACGGGGGTCATGAGCTTTGATGAGATGGATGCCATGATGTACAAGATTGAGGGAGAAGATCTTTATTTAATCGGAACATCGGAGCATTCTATGATCGGAAAGTTTATTGACACCATTCAGGAGGAGGAGAAGCTTCCGTATACGCTGACCAGCTATTCACCCTGTTTTCGGAAGGAAAAGGGAGCACATGGCATTGAGGAACGTGGCGTGTACCGGATTCATCAGTTTGAAAAGCAGGAAATGATCGTTGTGTGCAGACCGGAGGAATCTGCAAAATGGTATGATCAGTTATGGCAGAATACGGTAGATTTATTCCGCAGTCTGGATATTCCGGTGCGGACTCTGGAGTGCTGTTCCGGAGATCTGGCGGATCTGAAAGTGAAATCCTGCGATGTGGAGGCATGGTCGCCGAGACAGAAAAAGTATTTTGAGGTGGGAAGCTGCTCGAATCTCGGAGATGCGCAGGCACGCCGGTTAAAAATCCGCGTGAAGGGCAAGGACAAAAACAAGTACTTTGCACATACGCTGAATAATACGGTGGTAGCACCTCCCAGAATGCTGATTGCTTTTCTGGAAAACAATCTCAATGCGGACGGTTCTGTGAATGTGCCGGAGGCGCTTCGCCCTTACATGGGAGGGAAAGAAAAGCTGCTGCCTCTGCACGAGTGACAGAGCAGAGCATCCCCGTGAAAAAAGAATGAATCTGTTATTGGGGCAAATGGTTTCCATTGATTGTGAAACATTAGGTAATTGCGAAACAAGTTCGCAATTCTGATTCCAATAAGGTGGAAATCCTGTCATACAGGATTTCATGGATGAGAATACAGGCTGTGTTCTGCTTGGATTAGAACCGGAGGGAAAATGGGCGCACTGATACAAGGTAT
>JAFUTQ010000074.1 GCA_017484135.1 Lachnospiraceae bacterium | reverse complement strand
GGTGTGGTACATCATCTGGAATTTTATACCGTAGAGGAATTAAAAATCATCATCGAGCATTCCGCCGGGAAGCTTGGAGTAGAGGTGGATGACGAGGGAGCCTTTGAACTGGCAAGGCGTTCCAGAGGAACGCCGCGTCTGGCTAACCGGCTGCTAAAACGGGTGCGGGATTTTGCACAGGTACAGTATGACGGGAAAATCACAAAGGAGGTAGCGTCCTTTGCGCTGGATCTTTTAGAGGTAGACAAGATGGGCTTAGATCAGAATGACCGGAATATCCTTATGACGATTCTGGAAAAATTTCAGGGCGGTCCGGTGGGACTTGACACACTGGCGGCTGCCATCGGCGAGGATGCAGGAACCATTGAGGATGTATATGAGCCTTATCTGGTCAAAAACGGCTTTATAAACCGAACCCCGAAGGGCAGGGTGCTGACGGATTTTGCCTACGGACATTTTGGCATTGAGCGATAAAACGTATGGAGGATGATACATATGGCGACAAAGACAAATACAGAAGTAATCATAGACGGCAAGGTGTATACTTTAAGCGGGTATGAAAGTCAGGAGTATCTGCAGAAGGTGGCGGGCTACATCAATGACAAGGTCGGAGAGTTCAAGCAGATGGACGAATACAAGCGAATTCCCAGTGATATGCGTGCGACGCTTCTGGCATTAAACATTGCGGATGATTATTTTAAGGCCAAAACGCAGGTGGAATTGCTTGAGAACAATCTGGAGACGAAGGAAAAGGAAATCTATGATCTGAAGCATGAATTGATTTCCAAGCAGATGCAGACGGAATCGGACAGCAAGACAATTCAGGAATTGGAAAAGGAAAATAAGGAGCTGCTTTTGAACAAAACACGTCTGGAGGCCACCTTGGAGGACGCTTTGCTGGGCAAAGTCGAAGGAATGGCAGAGGACAAGGAACATAGAGACAGAGATAGGGATAGAAACAAGAATAAAAAATAAGAAAATGAAAAACTTAGAATTACTGGCTCCCGCAGGCTCCCTTGAGACGCTGAAGGCGGTAATACGCGCCGGAGCGGATGCAGTCTACCTTGGCGGAGCAAGCTTCGGGGCAAGAGCCTATGCAAAAAACTTTACGGATGAGGAAATTCTGGAGGGAATTCGTTACGGTCACCTGCATGGAAGAAAAATCATTCTGGCAGTGAATACACTCTTAAAGGAGCGCGAGCTGGAGCAAGGGCTGTTTGATTTTCTGCGCCCCTGCTATGAGGAAGGGATTGACGCTGTGATTGTGCAGGATCTGGGCGTGCTGGATTTTATTCAGTCCAATTTTCCGGGTTTGCCGATTCATGCCAGTACACAGATGATGGTTACCAATGTATCCGGAGCCATGCTGCTAAAGAAAATGGGGCTGCAGCGCATGGTGACGGCACGGGAAATGTCCCTGGAGGAAATTCGAAGGATTCATAAGCAGGTGGATATCGAGCTGGAAAGCTTTGTGCATGGGGCGCTCTGTTACTGCTATTCCGGGCAGTGTCTGATGAGCAGTATGCTGGGCGGGCGCAGTGGGAATCGCGGCAGATGTGCGCAGCCCTGCCGTCTGCCTTATCAGGTCAACGGCAGAAAGGCTTCGCCGGTTCTCAGCTTAAAGGATCTGTGTACCCTTCCTTTTTTGTATGAGCTGGCAGACAGCGGCGTGTATTCCTTTAAGATTGAGGGACGGATGAAAAGTCCGGAGTATGCTGCCGGCGTGGTGGAGATCTATCGCAAATATATGGATTCCTATCTGGAGGATCGCCGCATTCCGGTGGAGCAGAAGGATCTGGAAACATTGCTTGATCTGGGAAATCGGAGCGGCTTTACCCGCGGGTATTACGAGACAGGCGGGGAGACTTCGATGCTAAGCGGCAGCAGTGCAAGTCATACCAGACGGGAAAGCCCTGTGCTTGCGCAAATACGACAAAACTATTTGGAGCAGGAGCTGCAGGAGGAAATTACCGGGAAGCTGACCCTGCAGAAGGGAAAGCCCGCAAGGCTGGAGCTCTCGGACGGAATCCGTCAGGTGTACTGTGAGGGGGAAGCGGTACAACAGGCAAAGTCGCAGCCCTTATCCGAACAGGCTGTGGTCGAAAGGCTCAAAAAAACCGGAAATACGCCGTTTGCTTTTGTGACATGCACGGTTGAGATGGAGGACGATGTGTTCCTTCCGGTCAAACAGCTGAATCAGCTGCGCAGAGAGGCGCTGGAGTCGCTGGAAGAGCAGATTCTGGCTTCTGACCGGCGGGAATGTCCCAAGCGTTCCCCGGCATCTTTTTCGGAGCAGGAAAAATCAGCCGGACAATCGCAGTGGAAGACAGAAGCCGTCGGTTGGTCAAAGGTGTCCGCATCTGTAGAGCAAAGGGAGCAGTTTGCGGCGGTGCAAGCATCCCGGGCAGTCGGCACGGTTTATATCGACTGTCTGAATTATGACCGGGAAGGGCTGGTGGAGCAGCTGACGGAGGATGTGCGCTGTTTGCGGGAAAAAGGGAAAAAGGTATTTTTTATTCTGCCGCATGTGTTTCGGGACAAAACCGGACAGTTTTATGAAGAAATTTTTGAGAGTCTGGAGGCACTGCCGTTGGACGGATATGTTCTGCGGAATCTGGACGAGCTTGCTTTTTTTACATTGACACATCCCACCGAAAAAAAACTGATTGCGGACAGCAGACTATATACCTATTCCAACCGCGCGAAAAACCTGCTGCACCGTTTGGGAATTGCCGTGGATACGATTCCGTCGGAATTGAATCAAAAGGAGATTTCCCATCGAAGGAACAGGGACTCCGAGCTTGTGATATACGGCAGAACCGAGCTTATGATTTCCGCGCAGTGCGTACAGAAAAACACCGCGGGCTGCGACAGAAAGCCAAAGCTTTTCGGGCTGACCGACCGTTATCAGATGCAGTTTCCGGTTCGCAATTATTGTGCGGAGTGCTATAATGTGATATATAATTCCATCCCGTTATGTCTTCTGACGGAATCAGAAACCATCCGGGCTGTGCAGCCGGATTCCGTGCGGCTTTGCTTTACCACGGAAAGCCGGAGCGAGACAGAGCAGATTCTTGCCATGGTCGAGAAGCCCCCGGATGAGATCGGATTTGCGCATACCAAAGGTCATTGGAAGCGTGGTGTGGAGTGATGAGGAGTTGCTATGGTTCATTTGATCGTTGAAATAACAAAATATCTGATGATCCTGCTGTGTGCCATCTATACCTATCAGTGCTTTGCGGTTTTTCGCAAACAGGACGAGGACAGGCAGCGGAAACGTTTTCGCAAACAGAGCAGAATTTTGTATCTGATTCATTTTATGGCATATCTGGTTCTGTATCTGGTCGCCCGCGACGAAAAGCTGGTGTTTTTGTATTTTGCGCAGATTATTTTGTTTGTGATAATCCAAAACAGCTACCGCCTGTTTTATCCAAAGGCGTCCAGACTGGTATCCAACAATATGTGCATGCTGCTGATGGTCGGCTTTGTGATTCTCGCGCGCATTGACATTGACAAGGCAACGAAGCAGTTTATTATTGCGGCAGGCTCTGCAGCGCTCTGTCTGATCATTCCGGTTATGATTCGCAGGATGAAATTTTTCCGGCGTCTCACCTGGCTGTATGCGGTGATCGGAGTGGCGGGACTCGCAGTGGTCTGGCTTGCGGGAAGCACCAGCTACGGGGCGAAAATCTCACTGAATATCGCAGGAATCAGCATACAGCCCTCGGAATTTATCAAGATTTTATTCGTGTTTTATGTGGCGGCAATGTTTCATGTCTCCACCTCATTTTCGCAGGTTCTGATCACGTCGGCAGTGGCAGCCGTGCATGTGTTGATTCTCGTTTTTTCCAGAGATCTGGGCGGAGCACTGATCTTTTTTATGGCGTATCTGGTCATGCTCTATGTGGCCACAAAAAAGGCGGGCTATCTTGTGGCGGGGCTGGCGGCAGGGAGTGTGGCATCCGTCGTTGCATATCAGCTGTTTTCCCATGTGCAAAAGCGTGTGCTGGCATGGCGGGCACCGTTGTCAGTCATTGACGATGAGGGCTATCAGATCTGCCAGTCCCTTTTCGCCATCGGCACAGGAGGTTTTTTTGGGATGGGCTTGTATCAGGGAATGCCGAAAAAAATCCCCAAGGTCATGCAGGATTTTATTTTTTCCGCGATTGCAGAGGAAATGGGGCTGATTTTTGCGCTTTGTCTGATTTTGATCTGTGTCAGCTGTCTGCTTATGTTTTTTAATATCGCCATGCAGCTAAAGGACAGCTTTTATAAACTGGTGGCGTTGGGACTTGGCACGATTTACGGGGTGCAGGTTTTTCTTACCATCGGCGGCGTGACCAAATTTATTCCGTCTACCGGGGTAACCCTTCCGCTGGTAAGCTATGGAGGCAGCTCGGTCCTAAGCACACTGATTACCTTTGGCATTATACAGGGATTATATATTTTGCGTGAGGATGAAGGAGACGCGCGTTATGACAGGGAAAAAGGAAAACGATCAGGAAAAACAGAATTTTTCGGGGAAGAAGTCGAAGACTTCAACCGGGAATAGGGAGTTTGTGGTCATTACCTATCTGTTTCTGCTGCTTTTTCTGGGATTGATGGTTTATCTGGTTTATTTCCAGATCAAAAGAAGTGAGGACTTTATCAACAGTCCCTACAATACCAGACAGGACAGCTTTTCCGAACAGGTAATCCGGGGAAAAATACTTGCGTCGGGCGGAGAGGTGCTTGCCGAGACCGTAACGGATGAGAACGGTACGGAGAGCCGCAGCTATCCCTATGAAAAGCTGTTTGCACACGTAGTGGGATTTTCCACAAACGGCAAGGCAGGCCTTGAATCGACCATGAACTTTCATCTGCTTCGCTCCCATGCGTTTATCGGAGAACGGGTGATTCAGGAGCTGAGCGGACAGAAAAATGAAGGAGACAACGTGGTCACGACACTGGATGTCTCGCTTCAGGAGGCAGCATATCAGGCATTGGGAAACTATGACGGGGCGATTCTTGTCATGGAGCCGCACACCGGAAAAATTCTTGCCATGGTTTCCAAGCCGGATTACAATCCGAATACCATTGCGGCAGACTGGGATCGCATCATCAGTCAGGATGAGAATGATTCGCAGCTTTTGAACCGGGCAACGCAGGGTCTGTACCCGCCGGGTTCGACCTTCAAAATCATAACGACACTGGAGTATATGAGGGAGAATCCGTCGTATGAACAATACAGCTTTGACTGTGACGGAACCTATACGGCCTCGGGGACGACGATTCACTGCTACCGGAGCATTGCGCATCATGAGGAGGATCTCATGGGCTCCTTTGCAAACTCCTGCAATTCCTCCTACGCAAATATCGGACTGCAGCTTGATGCCCATCAGATGAATGCACTTTGCAGCGAGCTGATGTTTGGAGAGAAGCTTCCGGTCAGCTTTGAGAGCAGTGCGAGCCGCTATTCCGCGGACTCCGACAGCTCGGCTTCTATGATTATGGAGACTGCCATCGGACAGGGGGAGACACTGGTCACACCGCTGCATATGCTGATGCTGGCTTCTGCGATTGCAAATGACGGGGTGCTGATGAAGCCGTATCTGGTGGATCATGTAGAGAATAATCAGGGAATTGAGGTAAAACGGTATGAGCCGTCTGAGGTGCGGCAGCTGATGGATCCGAAAGAGGCACAGGTCTTGCAGGAGTATATGAGCGCGGTTGTTACAGAGGGGACGGCATCTGCCATGTCGGGTGCGTCCTATGAGGCCTGCGGAAAAACCGGATCGGCGGAATACGGCTCCAAAAAAGGAGAAAGCCATGCCTGGTTTGTGGGCTATGCCCATCAGGACGGAAAAGAGGATATCGCAGTGGCTGTGATCGCAGAGGGCGCCGGTTCCGGGAGCGGAGTAGCTGTTCCGGCAGCAAAGAAGATTTTTGATGCATATTATCGTTGACGAATTCGTTAATTTGATGAACTGTCAATATACAGCTGTCAGCGCAATATAGTACTCTCTCGGGGGACTTGAAAAACGTCGGTTCTTGGCTTGCGTATTTTGCAAGCCTAGTACCGTTGCGTTTTTCGCGTAGCGAGAGCGTCCCCCGAAGAGTACTATATTGCGCTGGCAGCGTCCATTGGTCAAAATAATCTTCTTTATTGCATATCTGTAAAAAAAAGGTTATACTAGTACAGGATTTAGATGTTGACCACACATCAGGAGGTATGCAATGATCGAAGCAACGAGCTGTGGCGGTGTGGTAATTTTTCGAGGCAAAATATTAGTGCTATATAAAAATTACAAAAATAAATATGAAGGATGGGTGTTACCGAAGGGAACTGTGGAACCGGGGGAGGAATACTAGGAGACTGCAACAAGAGAAGTAAAGGAAGAAACAGGAGCGGATGCTGCTATCATAAAATATGTGGGAAAGAGCCGCTATACCTTTAGCGCATCGGAGGATACGGTAGAGAAGCATGTTTACTGGTATCTGATGATGGCGGACAGTTATTACAGCAAACCGCAGCGCGAAGAGTATTTTGTGGATTCCGGTTATTACAAATTCCACGAAGCGTACCATCTGTTAAAATTTCCGAATGAAAAACAGATCCTGGAAAAAGCATATGATGAATATTTGTATTTGAAAAAAAGTAATCTCTGGGGAACTCATAAGTATTATTAAAAGCCATGAGGTGCGGGATGCAGTGGTATGAGCAGTTGTATGTGGGAGAAAAAATCGGAAAAAAGGCAGACAAAATCCGGTGGAAAATCGAGCACAATGCCGGAACCTTTCAGGTGTATCTTTTGACGCTGTCCGTTCATCCCGACAGTTTGATTGATATTATTCCGGCGGTAGAGCTGATGCAAAAGGGATATCCCCGGCGGGAGCTTTATGTGATCGGAATGGAGAGAGGGCGGGAGGATGCCATGGAGCTTGCAGCGCGGATTGTAAGTGAGGTATATCATAAGACAGGGGCTTTTGACGTGAGGGATTATCTCCTGAATCAAAAGGAAGCAGAAACGATATGACGATTTTTATCATGGTCTTAAAAATAATCGGGCTGATCCTTCTTTGCCTGTTGGGTTTGCTGCTTCTTCTGCTTTTGGCGATCCTGTTTTGTCCTATCCGCTACAGGCTGGCGGGTACGTTTTCGAAGGAAAAGCAGATACAGCTTCAAATCCGTGTACACTGGCTGCTCTATCTGGTCTGTTTGAGTTTTTTTCGAAACGATGCAAAGGAGCAGAAGCTGACACTTCGTATTCTGGGGATTCCGATTCAGTTGTATCCGAAAAAGGAGCGGACTGCCCGTGTCAAAAGGACGCGGAAAAAGAAGAATCGTACGGAAGTCCCGAAAAGCGGAGAAGAACCCGAAAGCAGTTTGGAATCGGCGGTGGAGACTTTCGCCGCAGAGGAATCGGCTGCGGAGGATGAATTCTACCCAGAGTCATCGACCACGAAGAAAAAAGGGGCTGCCCTTCGCGCCCGGCTGCAGGAGATCCGGCAGCGGATTCGCAGCATACCGGAGCGTTTGCGGGCAATTTGGAACCGGTTCCAAGAGATTCTTCACAGTGCAGAAAAATGGAAGAAAGAAATTTCGGATATAGGAAACAGAAAGGCAGTAAAGGCAATTTTAAGAGAGGTAGTTTACCTTCTTCGAAAGCTGGCACCGAAACAGGGAAAGGCAGATGTCAGATTTTCGGCGGGAGATCCCGCATTGACCGGAGAAATTCTGGGAGGACTGAGTATGCTGCCGCTTCTGTACAAAAAAGGGGTGCATGTTGTCCCGGATTTTGAGACGGATTCGTTTTATATTTTGGGAGAAATTGATGTCAGGGGACGTTTCCGGACGTATCATATCCTGAAATGCCTGATTCATTTATACAAGGATGACAATGTAAAAGCATTAATAAAGAAGATTCGATGAAACAAGGAGGCAGAGTATGTCAGACAACAACACATTTCGCAATACGGTAGAGTCGCTTTTTAAGGGGATGGACAGCTTCATTACCACCAAAACGGTAGTGGGTGATGCGGTTCATATCGGTGACACCATTATCCTTCCGCTGGTGGATGTTTCCTTCGGCGTGGGCGCCGGGGCATTTGTCGAAGACAAAAAGAATAACGGCGGCGGCGGTATGGGAGGGAAAATCACTCCCAGTGCGGTTCTGGTGATCCAGAACGGAACCACTAAGCTGGTAAACATCAAGAATCAGGACAGCGTGACAAAGGTGCTGGATATGGTTCCGGATTTTGTAGACCGTTTTACATCCAAGAAGGGGAAAAAATCAGAGCAGGAGACAGCAGTAGAATACGATGAAGCTGCAAAGAAAGCGGCGGCAGCGGAGATGACAGAGATGCTGCAGGAGGCGGTGGATGACAGCGGCGAATAATTTTCTGGCTTAGAATTTATGGTATACTGTGCGGCAAAACGGGCATATAGTATAAAAGAGTGCCTTTGATATTCAGGCGGAAGGAGCCGGTTTATGAAGCGGCTGTGCGGATATACCTTGTTTATGATTGGAATCGGGATTTTGGTTATGCTGATTTTGCCCAATGATGTGTTGGGCGTGATCATCAGTATTGTACTTCTGATCGTGGGGTACAACCTGTTTTGCAGCAAGTGTAAGTAGAAGGATGCGTCCCTGTGCAAAAAAAGAACTGTCGGAAGGACAGTTCTTTTTTGCGTATGAATAACTTGATTTCCTGCGGTCTGATGCGAATGGATGCTAAGCGCGCTCCACAGCACCGGATCTTAAGCAGGAAGTACACACATACAATTTCTTCGGTGTTCCGTTTACTTTGCATTTTACGGATTTAATATTGGATTTCCAAATTCTGTTGGATTTTCTATGAGAATGGCTCACGTTGTTTCCGAAATGAGCGCCTTTTCCACAAACTGCACATTTTGCCATGATTGCACCTCCTTTAACACGTTTCGTATACATCTCTATACACCCACAACATGACTATCTTAACAGAAAAGAGAACGGAATGCAAGAAAAAGTTTAGGGAAAAACCTCCATCAATCTAAAAATATTTTTGAACCTGCTCCAACGTCACATCCGCATAATTGGGATTCTGCACAATCCTTGCCCAAATTTCCTCAGGGCTGGTCAAAAATTCTTTCAAGGAAATAATCCAAGCTTCCAGTCCCTGACTCAGTCCTTCGTTACGTCCCTTGATGAGCCCTTCGCTACGGGCTTCGTTCATCCACTCTTCACGGTGGCTTTCATATTCGAGTTTGTT
>JAFUTQ010000073.1 GCA_017484135.1 Lachnospiraceae bacterium | reverse complement strand
CGTCCATTTTGGCCCGGCAGTCGTGGGAAATATCGGTGCAAAGCGGCATATGGACTATACGGCAATCGGGGATACCGTCAATACATCCGCCCGTCTGGAGGCGAATGCCCCGGGAGGGACGGTTTATATCAGCCGTGTCGTTGCGGATGCACTTTCCGGGAGAATCCGCACCACATCGCTGGGAACCTCCGTCACGCTCAAGGGGAAGAGCGAGGGCTTTGAGGTGCTTAAGGTAGAGGAATTGCTGTAATTTCATACTGCAGGAAGAAATAGCATCCGGCTTTTCCAGGGCCGGATGCTTTTTTGCGCAGGGAAATATTGTGGCGAATCTTGTTTTTTTGTAAATAATATGGTACAATAACAACACTATTTTGCGTGCTTATTCTAGAAGAATGATTGCATAGTCATGATACATAGAAGGAGAAAATTTATGGAAGCAGAAAAGGAAAAGAAAGCAAAGAAAAATGGGAAAAAGAAGGCGATCATCATTTCTGTTGCGGCACTTTGTTTGGTTGCAATCGGTGTGGCAGTGTTTTTCTTCTTCTTCGGACGGAATCCGATGTCAGCCACAACGATGCGGATCTTAAGATATGAGGGAAGCGTATCGTTGTTTGATAACGACAAGGAAAACACCCTGATGGAAAATATGCTGCTTCACAGCGGAAATGTGCTGGCAACGCAGGATGCGTCCTATATTGATATCAGCCTGGATGATTCCAAGGTGGTGGGGCTGGATGAGGCAAGCCGCGCGGAGTTTAATCAGTCCGGCAAAAAGCTGGATATCTCGCTGGTCAACGGGGGACTTTACTTCTATACGACAGAGAAGCTGAAGGATGACGAGACCTTTGATATCCGTACGTCCACTATGATCATCGGGATTCGCGGCACCTCGGGGTATGTGCGCGCGGATGAGGAGACAGGAGTGACCACGCTGCAGCTGACCTCCGGAAAGGTACATATTGAGGGAACCAATCCTGTGACCGGTGGCAAACGGGAAACGGATATTACCGCGGGACAGAGTGTAAAGACTTATTTTTATAATGACAGGCAGGGGGAGGACAGCATTGAGTTTATCATAGACAGCTTTGACGAAGAGGATCTGCCGGTTTATTATGTGAAAAGCCTTGTGGAACAGCCTGACGTGCTGAAGGCGGTAGTAGAGGAAAGTGGACTTTCCGAGGAGAAGCTGAGGGAAATTGCACAGACAGACACCGAGGAGGTCAGTGAGGAAGAGGACAGCGAGGAGCAGAACGAGGAAACGGAAGACGCAGAGGAGGAGCCTGAGGAGGAAGAAGCGGAGGAAGAACCACAGGAAAATCAGCAGACAAATGCAGCAAATCATCCTGCCGTTCCGGCTGCCGCGAATGCAAATACCGCTGCGGCAAATCCTTCGGAGACGACTACGAACAATACGGTTACAAACAATACCAATACGAATGATACTAATACAAACGATACTAATACAAACGATACCAATACAAACGATACCAATACGAACGATACCAATACGAACGATACCAATACTCCGGCAGAGAATACGGACGATACGGGTAATACGAATAATACGGATAACAATTCAACCGATCCTGAACCATCCAATGAGGAGGAGAATGACAACAACACAGAAACTGACACCTATACGGTTACGGCAGACACGGCAACGGGCGGAACCGTAACGGCCAGCCCTTCTGATGCGAAGGAAGGGGATGTGGTCACGCTGACTGCAACTCCGCAGAGCGGATATGAGCTGGACGCATGGAGCGTAAAGGACAGCAGTGGAAATGCGATTTCTGTCAGTGAAAACAGTGCAAACAATACGGCGACCTTTACGATGCCTGCAGGCAACGTGTCGGTCAGCGCGACCTTCAAGGAAGCTTCCGTCACGACGTACCGTGTATCGACCACCACGGCGACAGGCGGAACCGTAACGACCAGCCCTTCCGATGCGAAGGAGGGAGATGTGGTCACGCTGACTGCGACTCCGCAGAGCGGATATGAGCTGGATGCATGGAGTGTCAAGGACAGCAGCGGAAATGCGATCACGGTCGGTGCGCTCAGCTCGAACGGCACAGGCAGTACCGCGACCTTTACCATGCCGGCAGGCAATGTGACCGTCAGCGCGACCTTCAAGGAGACTGTACCTGCGACGTATAACATCAAGACCCACATTTTGGCAGGCGGAACGGTAACGTCCAGTGCCACCACTGCCGTAGAAGGCGCTACGGTCACGCTGACGGCAACACCGCAGAGCGGGTATGAACTGGATTCCTGGAGCGTGCAGGACAGCAGCGGAAACCAGATTGCATTCAGTGAAAACAGATCCAACAATACGGCAACGATTTCGATGCCTGCAAGTGATGTGACCGTCAGTGCGACATTCAAGGAGATTGCAACCTATCGGGTAAACGTTTCCTCGAGCATAACGGGTGGAGCGATTGCGGCCAGCGTTGCGACCGCGGTAAAGGGAACACTGATCACGCTGACTGCAACCCCCGACACCGGATATGAGCTGGACAAATGGAATGTGCAGCTGAGTGACGGAAACACGCTTGTGACGGAAATCACACCGGATAACCCGAATAAAGCGACCTTTACGATGCCGGCATATGATGTGACGGTTTCTGCCACGATGAAGAAGAAGTCTTATAGCATCGAGTCCGGAACCACCACGGGCTTAGCATCCATTCAGTTCCAGAATGGATCAGTCAGCGAAGTCATGACCGCACAGATGGGAGATACCGTGACGGTTTTGATGGAGCTGGAAAGCGGTCGGAGGATCACGGATATTACCATAGAAAAGTCGGACGGCACAGCGGTTTCTCACAGCGCGATCAGCACGGACAGTGCGACCGGTTACAAAAAGGCAAGCTTTACGATGCCGGCGGGCGATGTGACGGTGTCCGTGAAGACAGCGGATGCGGTGTTTGGAATCGGTGTGCCTGATGAAATTACTCTGAGTGTGCCGTCAGCCGCGGAATTGTCTGTTAATTTTGAGAGTTATGAGGCACGTGAAAATAATGTGGTTTCAGGATATATTTATGGCGATTACTTCACTTCATTTGAGGTAAAGGTAAAAAAGAGCGATGGTGAGATTGTTGAGTCAGTTTATAGCGATAATGAATTGAGTTTTATCATGCCAGACGATGACGTGACGATTTGTCTGGAGGGCGTAGTTTCACAGATGCTTACACCTGCTGGGACACTGAGTATTTATACTACGGAATTGTTAATGCCATATATTACCAGAGCGGGGGTTTATTATACTGCGTCGGGCACTCCTGTTATGATAGCGGGATTAACGCAAGATGCGAGTGGAGAGTTTTCAAATGCAGACTTGGGTATTTATATTCCGGCAAGCGTTGGGGGGCTCGGGGCGGCAGACATCATGTATTCCTACGAAGGCAACAAGGTTTCGGTAAGCCTGTTAAATACAGAGGGAACCAAGGTTGCAACACTGACCGATGATGGCAATAACAGTACCTGTTCCGCCACACTGCCCAAAGACGACTTCAGTCAGGCCACAGCACAGTTGAAGCTCATCTGGAATAAGGAGGATGATGAGTTCACACTTGATGTGACCGAATAAGGGTTGATTTTTCAAGCCAAATCCTTTAATCTAGGAACGAAAACATGATATCAGAAAAGAGGAACAAATTATGAAAAAGAAACTTTGTGCTATTTTAATGGCAATTGCCACGATCTCGTGTATGGCAGCCGGATGCGGCAGTAACGGAACCGATAGTTCCAACGGAGAGTCCCAGACACCGTCCAGCGAAACGACAGCGGATGCGGGAGAGACAACGGGAACAGTATACAAGGTCGGGATCGTGCAGTACGTAGACGACGCGTCCTTAAATCAGATTGAGCGCGCGATCGAGGCAGAGCTGGATGCGAAGGGCGCCGAGCTTGGCGTAACCTTTGACTATCAGGATTACACCTACAACGGGCAGGCAGATTCCACCACATTGAATCAGATTGCAGCAGATTTGGTGGCAGAGGATGTGGATGTTATCATCCCGATTGCCACCCCTACGGCAATGATTATGCAGACCGCAACCGAGGAAAACCAGATTCCGGTGGTTTTCTCCGCAGTCAGTGATCCGGTAAGCGCAGGTCTGGTAGAGAGTCTGGAAGCGCCCGGTTCCAACCTGACCGGAACCTCCGACGGGCTGAATACGGAGGCTCTGTTTGATCTGATGTTTGCGGCAGATCCGGATATCAAATCAGTGGGTCTCTTATACAATAAGAGTGAGGACGCTTCCAAGAATCCGATTGAGGAGGCTAAGGCTTACCTGGACGCAAAAGGGGTATCTTATGTAGAGAAGACCGGGACAACGAACGATGAGATTTCTCTTGCGGCAGATGCACTGGTGGCTGCGAAGGTGGACGCGGTCTTTACGCCTACGGACAACACCGTCATGACTGCAGAGCTTGCC
The DNA here is from genome assembly GCA_017484135.1 of Lachnospiraceae bacterium. Taxonomy (GTDB): domain Bacteria; phylum Bacillota; class Clostridia; order Lachnospirales; family Lachnospiraceae; genus Roseburia_C. Next base: position 15,538 of record JAFUTQ010000073.1, on the reverse strand, counting down.
ATTTATGAGAAATTTGCGGATGCGGGAATTCCCCATTATGCCGGAGCGGATTCCTTTGCGTTAAACGGTGCGTTCTGCGGATTCGGCGTCAACTATGTGGATCTTGGTACGGCTACCGCGGATATGGTCACAGAGATTCTGGTAAATGGTGCGGATCCCGCCTCTACGCCGGTTCAGCGCATGAGCAACGGAATTGCAACCGTAAATACCGAGATCGCGGAACAGATCGGACTGGATTACAGCATGTTCAAGGATCTGTGCGCAGATCTGGTTGAGACGAAAACAGCAGAAGAATTTGAAGAATAGAAACGTAGCTTAGGAGGAAGGAGACGTTCCATATGGCTTCCATATTCACGTTATCCATTGCGCAAAGTGCCCTGGAATTAGGATGTATCTATTCCTTAGTCGCCTTGGCCTTGTTTGTGTCCTTTTCCATTTTAAATATTGCTGATTTGTCTACAGACGGCTGCTTCACGTTAGGCTGCGCGGTCTGTGCGATGGTAACGATTGCCGGACATCCGGTTTTGGCATTGCTGGCAGCGATGCTGGCCGGGGTATGCTCCGGATTTGTGACGGCATTCCTGCAAACGAGAATGGGTATCGAATCGATTCTTGCAGGAATCATTGTGAATACAGGTCTTTACACAATTAATATTGCAGTGATGGGTTTCTCGTCGAACGTGAACCTCTTTAACTGCAAGACGATTTTTTCTATGGCAAAGGAAGCCATCGGCGGAATCTGGTATAAGCTGCTGGTGGCGCTTGTGATTGTGGCCATCATCGGAATCTTGCTGGCGCTTTTCCTAAATACAAGACTCGGGCTTTCGATTCGTGCCACCGGGGATAATGCGGACATGGTAAAGGCATCCAGCATCAACCCGGCGTTTACCATTACGGTAGGTCTGTGTGTGTCAAATGCGCTGACCGGACTGAGCGGCGGTGTGCTGGCGCAGTATCAGAAATCCTGCGATATCAATCTGGGCACCGGTATGGTCACAATCGCACTGGCCAGTCTGATCATCGGAGAAACGCTCATCGGAAAGGGATCGGTGATGCGCCGGGTGATCGGTGTGATTTTGGGCAGCTGCCTGTATCGTTTCATTGTCGCGGTGGCACTGCGGCTTAATGTTCCGGCAGAATGCTTAAAGCTGGTGTCGGCGATCATTGTTGCAGTTGCGATCGCATTTCCGTATCTGAAGAAAAAAGTTGCTTTTTTTAAGCAAAAGACGGCGGCAGGCAGCAAATACGGGAAAGGGGGAAAGGCGTAATGCTGGATATGATTCATGTATCGAAAACCTTTCATCCCGGAACGGTAAACGAGAAGAAGGCATTGCGCGATCTGAGCCTTCATCTGGATGACGGCGACTTTGCCACGATTGTGGGCAGCAACGGAGCCGGGAAATCCACGACCTTTAATGCGATCACAGGCGCTTTTTACATTGATGAGGGACGGGTTTTGCTGGATGGGGAGGATATCACCTATCAAAAAGAGTATGTGCGAAGCCGGGTGATCGGGCATCTCTTTCAGGATCCGCTGAAGGGGACGGCTCCGCACATGACGATTGAGGAAAATCTTTCCCTTGCGTATCTGCGTGCGTCCAAGAACCGGAGAGCCTTTTTCAGCCATATCAACAGTGCGGATAAAGCGAGATTCCGGGAGCATCTGGCACAGCTTGATATGGGACTGGAGGATCGCATGAAGGAGCCGGTTGGTCTGTTGTCGGGAGGACAGCGTCAGGCACTGACCCTTTTGATGGCAACCGTGGTGACACCAAAGATTCTGCTTCTGGATGAGCACACGGCGGCACTCGATCCGGCCACGGCAGAGAAGGTGCTTGGCCTTACCAAAAAGATTATAGCGGAGCATCACATTACCTGTCTGATGGTAACGCACAATATGCATCAGGCATTGGAGCTGGGAAACCGCGTGATTATGATGGATTCCGGCAAAATTATTCTGGATCTGAAGGAAGAGGAAAAGAGAAATATCACGGTGGAAGATCTGCTGGAACGGTTCCGCATTCAGGCAGGGAAGCAGTTAGACAATGACCGGATTTTGATGTCAACATAAATGGTTGATTTTGAGAATTTTTTTCGATATGATAGAAAAGGATGTTTTTCATATCCGTATTACGGAAACAAATGAGCATGGAGGAAAGGTATGTATCCGATCTTAAGGAAAGAAAAATTAGCAGATAAGATATACCTGATGGACGTCAAGGCAGAGCGTGTCGCAAAGGCTGCAAAACCCGGTCAGTTTGTGATTGTCAAGACGAATGAGTGGGGGGAGCGGATTCCTCTGACGATCTGCGATTATGATGCGAAGGCCGGTACGGTAACCATCGTCTTGCAGACAGTGGGTGCTTCTACCGAGCGAATGATTGAGCTGGAGGTCGGCGACAGCTTTCAGGACTTTGTAGGTCCGCTGGGCTGCCCGTCAGATCTGGTGGAAGAAGATTTGGAGGAAGTAAAGAAGAAAAAGATTGTGTTTATCGCAGGAGGGGTAGGTACTGCGCCCGTTTATCCGCAGGTAAAATGGCTGCATGAGCATGGTGTAGACTGTGACGTGATCATGGGCTCCCGCACCAAGGAACTGTTGTTTTTCGAGGATAAGATGCGTGAGGTTGCAACAAATCTGTATGTGACGACAGATGACGGATCCTACGGGTTTCATGGAATGGGCACCAATCAGCTGCAGGACTTGTATGATCAGGGTGTCCGTTATGACCACTGTGTCGCCATCGGCCCGATGATCATGATGAAGTTCGTGTGCAAGCTGACGAAGGAATTGGGGATCAAGACGATTGTCTCCATGAACCCAATTATGGTGGACGGAACCGGTATGTGCGGAGCCTGTCGCCTGGTAGTCGGAGATGAAGTAAAATTTGCCTGCGTGGACGGGCCGGAGTTTGATGGACATCTGGTAGATTTTGATCAGGCGATGAAAAGACAGCTTCAGTATAAAACAGAAGAAGGCCGCGCGATGCTTGCCTTAAAAGAGGGCGATACCCATCATGGCGGATGCGGTCAGTGTGGAGGTGACAAATAATGGATCCAATGGTAAGAGTTCCGGTGCGTGAGCAGGATCCTGTTGTGCGTGCGGCTAATTTTGAAGAAGTTTGTCTGGGATACAGTGAGGAGGAAGCGATTGCAGAAGCTTCCCGCTGCTTAAACTGTAAGAATGCCCGCTGTGTCGGCGGCTGTCCGGTATCCATTGATATTCCGGCATTTATTCAGGAGGTAAAGGCCGGCAATTTTGAGGAGGCATATCAGATCATCAGTCAGTCTTCTGCATTGCCGGCAGTCTGCGGGCGGGTATGTCCACAGGAGACGCAGTGTGAAGGAAGGTGTGTCCGGGGAATCAAGGGAGAACCGGTGGCGATCGGAAAGCTGGAGCGTTTTGTGGCAGATTGGGCGAGAGAGAATGGCATTAAGCCCAAAAAGGCAGAGGAGAGCAACGGACACAAGGTGGCGGTGATCGGTTCGGGACCGGCAGGATTGACCTGTGCGGGGGATCTGGCGAAGCTGGGCTATGATGTGACCATCTTTGAGGCGCTGCATGAGGCTGGCGGCGTGTTAAGCTATGGAATTCCGGAGTTTCGTCTCCCGAAGTCTAAGGTGGTGGCTGCCGAGATTGCGAATGTGGAGAGTCTGGGAGTGAAAATCGAGACCAACGTGGTAATCGGAAAATCCACGACCATTGATGAACTGATGGACGAGGAAGGCTTTGAAGCGGTATTTATCGGCTCCGGTGCAGGACTTCCGAGGTTTATGGGAATTCCGGGAGAACAGGCAATGGGCGTATTTTCAGCCAATGAATTTCTGACCCGGAACAATCTGATGAAAGCCTATCTGGACGGGTACGATACGCCGATCGCTTCGGGCAAAAAGGTCATCGTAGTCGGCGGTGGAAATGTTGCCATGGATGCGGCAAGAACGGCAAAGCGTCTCGGTGCGGAGGTACATATCGTATACCGCCGCGGCGAGGAGGAGCTTCCGGCGCGGAAAGAGGAAGTGCATCACGCAAAGGAGGAGGGAATCATCTTTGACCTGCTCCAGAATCCGGTTGAGATATTGGTAAACGAGGACGGAGCGGTAAAGGGCTGCCGAATCATTAAAATGGAGCTTGGTGAGCCCGATGAGTCAGGGCGGAGAAGTCCGGTGGAGATTCCGGGCTCGGAATATGAGCTGGAGGCAGACACGGTAATTATGTCGCTGGGAACGTCTCCCAATCCATTGATTTCCTCCACCACGATCGGTCTTGACATTAACAAGAGAAAATGCATCATCGCAGAGGAAGAGACCGGCGCCACCTCAAAGACCGGTGTGTATGCGGGAGGAGATGCCGTGACCGGTGCGGCTACCGTCATTCTGGCGATGGGGGCAGGAAAGGCTGCGGCAAAGGGAATTCACGAGTTTTTGAGCAATAAGTAAGAAGATCACATAAAACCAAAACAAAAAGAAAGAGAGATGGGAAGTTCTTGATAGACTTTCCATCTTTTTTCTTGACAATATATATCTGAATTGTATACAATTATACATGTATTGATTTATACGGGTGATTGTGAGGCTTCAAAGCTTCTGAACAGTTACCGATAAATTTTAGGAGGTCTTGGCGTGAGCGAGGAAAGCTATTCGCTGAGTGGGAGGGTGTTCCACCGGCTGCGGGAGGATATCCTGTCCGGCAGGTATCATGCAAACGAGGAATTGAGGGAGAAAACCATAGGCGATGAGCTGGGGGTCAGCCGCACGCCGGTGCGTGAGGCATTGAGGCAGCTGGAGCTGGAAGGTCTGGTAAAGATCATTCCAAACAAGGGCGCAATCGTAGAAGGCATTTCCGTAGCAGATATCAAGGATATCTATGCGATTCGAGCGCATCTGGAGGGGCTCTGTGCCGGATGGGCAGCTACCCGGATTACGGAGCAGCAGCTTGCCGCACTGGAGGAAAATGTATTTTTGGTGGAATTTCATGAAGCGAAGGGGAACTACGCGCAGATGCTGGAATTGGACAACCGCTTTCATGATCTGTTGTATGAGGCTTCCGGGAGCAGGATGCTGAGTCAGGAGCTGGTAAATTTGCATCATTATGTGGAGCGGGTAAGAAAAATTACTTTATCTATGCCGGAGCGTGTGATAAAATCAAACAATGAGCATCGGCAGATCGTAGAAGCCTTAAAGCAGCATGACGAGGATCGGGCAGAAAAGCTCGCCAATCGGCATATCCGAAATGCGATGGCAAATATGGATAAGTACGGCTGGGAGAATTTACTGAAATAGAAGGATGACAAGAAAAAGGAGGAGAAAAAGATGGAAAAAATCAAAATGACAACCCCTTTGGTGGAAATGGACGGAGACGAGATGACGAGGATTCTCTGGAAGCTGATCAAGGAGGAACTGTTACATCCGTTTATCGAGCTGAATACCGAGTATTACGATCTGGGTCTGGAATACCGGAATGAGACCAATGATCAGGTGACGGTGGATTCTGCAAATGCCACAAAGAAATACGGAGTAGCGGTGAAATGCGCAACCATCACACCGAATGCAGCCCGCATGACCGAATACAACTTAAAGGAGATGTGGAAGAGTCCTAACGGAACGATCCGTGCGATGTTAGACGGAACCGTATTCCGCGCACCCATCGTGGTAAAGGGGATTGAGCCTTGTGTGAGAAACTGGAAAAAACCGATCACCATTGCCCGTCATGCCTACGGAGATGTGTACAAGGCATCCGAGATGAAGATTCCGGCAGCTGGAAAATGTGAGCTGGTATATACCGCAGAGGACGGAACCGAGACAAGAGAGCTGATTCACAATTTTACCGGAGCGGGCATCATTCAGGGACAGCACAATGTGAATGCGTCGATTGAAAGCTTTGCCAGAAGCTGTTTTGGCTACGCGCTTTCTACCAAGCAGGATCTGTGGTTTGCGACAAAGGATACGATTTCCAAAAAATATGACCATACCTTCAAGGATATCTTTCAGGAGATTTTTGACGCGGAATATAAAGAAAAATTTGACACGGCCGGCATTGAGTATTTCTACACGCTGATCGATGATGCGGTAGCCCGCGTCATGAAAGCGGAAGGCGGCTTTATCTGGGCCTGCAAGAATTATGACGGAGACGTGATGAGCGATATGGTCTCCTCGGCATTTGGTTCCCTTGCCATGATGACCTCGGTGCTGGTTTCCCCGCAGGGTTATTACGAGTATGAAGCAGCGCACGGCACGGTACAGCGCCATTATTACAAGCATCTGAAGGAGGAAGAGACTTCTACTAACTCCGTAGCAACCATCTTTGCATGGACCGGGGCGTTGCGCAAGAGAGGCGAGCTGGATGGAAATACCGCGCTTTGTACCTTTGCGGATAAGCTGGAGAAGGCTTGCGTGGATACGATTGAGGCAGGAAAAATGACGAAGGATCTGGCACTGATCACAACGATTGAGAATCCTACCGTGTTAAACAGCGAAGGGTTTATCAAAGCGATTCGCGAGACTTTGGAGAAAACACTGTAAAACAGTGCCAACTCAGAAGGAGGAAGGCATGATTTTAGCTTGTCAGAACATCAGCAAATCCTTTGGGACTGAGACAGTGTTGCAAAATGTTTCCTTTCATGTGGAGGAGCATGAGAAAACTGCCATCGTCGGGATCAATGGTGCGGGCAAATCAACATTACTGAAAATTATAATCGGTGAAATGATACCGGATTCGGGAGAGGTAACCATTGCAAAGGGCAAGAGCATTGGTTACCTTGCTCAATATCAGGATCAGGCGGGAGATGAGACGATCTATGAGGAGGTGCTCTCGGCCTGCGGGCACCTGATCGAGATGGAGGAGAAGCTGCGCAGTCTGGAACAAAAGATGCAACAGGTCGGTGCAGAGGAGCTGGATTCCCTGATGGAGCAGTATCACCGACTGAACGTACAATTTGAACTGCAGGGGGGCCTGACCTTCCGAAGTGAAATTGTGGGCGTGTTAAAGGGCTTGGGCTTTCAGGAGAGCGAATTTGAAAGAAAGGTATCCGAGCTGTCCGGCGGACAGAAGACCCGGGTGGCGCTCAGTCGGCTTTTGCTGGGGAAGCCGGATCTGATTATTCTGGACGAGCCCACGAATCATCTGGATATGAATTCCATTGCATGGCTGGAGAATTATCTGGCCGGGTACAAGGGGGCGGTGATCGTGGTGGCACACGACCGTTATTTTCTGGATCAGATCGTGACGAAGGTCGTGGAGCTTTCTCGGCATGTATCGACGGTATTTCACGGAAATTATACGGAATATGCCAGACAAAAGGAGATCCAGCGTGAGAGCCTGATGCGCCAGTACCTAAACCAGCAGCGGGAGATTAAGCATCAGGAACAGGTCATTGACAAATTAAAATCCTTCAACCGGGAAAAATCCATCAAGCGAGCCGAGAGCCGGGAAAAGGCACTGGAAAAGGTCGTGCGCATGGAAAAGCCAGTGGAGGAACATACGGACATTCATATTACATTGGAGCCGGAAATCATCAGCGGCAATGACGTGCTGACCGTGCGGTCTCTGGCAAAATCCTACGAAAAGCCTCTGTTTTCGGGGATAGATTTTGAACTGAAACGGGGAGAGCGGGTGGCGTTGATCGGAAACAACGGAACCGGAAAGACGACGATTCTTAAGATCATCAATGATCTGGTGCCTGCCGATGCGGGAGAAATTGTGCTTGGCACGAATGTGCATATCGGCTATTACGATCAGGAGCACCAGAATCTGAATCCGGAGCATACGTTATTTGAGGAAATCGGGGAGGCTTACCCGGATATGACCAATACCAGGGTGCGCAATGTCCTGGCAGCCTTTTTGTTTACCGAGGATGATGTCTTTAAGAAAATCAAAGATATCAGTGGTGGAGAGCGGGGCAGGGTATCGCTGGCAAAATTGGTGCTTTCCAAAGCGAATTTTCTCATATTGGACGAGCCGACCAACCATCTGGACATTATCTCCAAGGAGATTTTGGAGTCTGCGCTGAATGCATACACCGGTACGGTGCTGTATGTGTCCCACGACCGCTATTTTATCAATCGAACGGCGAGCCGGATTCTGGATCTGAGCAGCGGACGGCTGATCAATTACATCGGGAACTATGATTATTATCTGGAAAAAAAGGAGACTTTGGAGGCGGCAGTGCCCGTTCTGATGAAAACGGATGTGGAAAATGGCGTAAAAGCAGTGTCCGTTGAGAAGCAAAGCTGGGAGGAAAGCAAAAAGCTTCAGGCCGCAAAGCGTAAGCTGGAGAATGATCTGAAAAAGACAGAACAGGAAATTGCGGCGCAGGAGGAAGCGTTGGAAGCTTTGAATCAGCAGCTTTCGGATCCGGAAATTGCTTCGAATTCTTATGAGCTTGGAACGATCCATGAGCGGATGACGGAAATTCAGACAAATCTGGAGGCGCTTTATGAAAAGTGGGAGCAACTGAGCTTGGAGCAGGAGGAAGCATAACAATTGTTCCGTTGACAGATATTTTTGAAATAACTATAATTAAAATAGTTCTATCGACTTGGCAGGTGACGCGGCGCGGCGCGTGCCGATCCGATACCAACCAGGAGGAGAGAAACGTGGGAAAGGACATCTCACAGGCGGTCATTCGCAGATTGCCGCGATATTACCGGTATTTGGGAGAATTGCTGGACGGAGGAGTGGAACGGATTTCTTCCGGCGAGCTCAGCGCCAGAATGAACGTGACCGCATCACAGATCAGACAGGATCTGAACAATTTCGGCGGCTTCGGACAACAGGGATACGGGTATAACGTACAGCATCTGTACGAGGAAATCGGAAAGATCATGGGCTTGAACGAACGGCACAATATCATTGTGATCGGTGCCGGAAACCTCGGTCAGGCCATTGCAAATTATATGAATTTTGAAAAAATCGGTTTTGTGATAGAGGGACTGTTTGACATCAATCCATCCTTGAAGGGACGCACGATTCGGGGAAAAAAGATTGCCATGCTGGAGGAACTGGATGCATTTGTTTTGCATCACAAGGTGGATATTGCGGCACTTACCGTTCCGGCTGAAAGCGCTCCGTCAGTTGCAAACCATCTGGTGGAGCTTGGGATTCGGGCGATCTGGAATTTCGCACATGTAGATTTGAATCTCCCGGATCGGGATGTGGTAGTGGAGAATGTGCATTTGTCAGACAGCCTGATGCAGCTTTCTTACAATATCATGATGTTGGGATCACAATCGTGATGTTGGGGAAAGAGCGGGCAAAAGGTTCACATCGTGAAACGATGTGAACCCTTTGCACAAGAAACCGTGTGGGAAAGCGAGCTTTCCCATCCGGTTTTTGTGCAAAGAGTCAATGCCGACTTCGTCGGCATGACCTTTTGCCCGCTCTTTCCCCAACCTCACATCATTAAAAACAAATGCGCAGGGGGATCATATGAAGGAACAGAAGGAGTTCGAAAAAAATCTGGCACAGGTAAAAATTCCTCTTTTGGTGCTGGATCAGAAGTGGCATCAGCTGTTTGCGCTGAGCGGGAAGCCGACATCCATTCTTCCGCTGGAGGAAGAGCTGAAGCGGCTGGTTGAGCGTCAGGGCAAGCTGAATAATGATTTGAAGGATCTGAAAAAGACCAAAAACAAGCTGATGGAGAATATCGTCCAGAACATGGAGGGGACGCACGAAGAACATGCAAACGACATTTCCTCCAAAAAGCTGAAGGAGGATCGGCGTCTGATTGACGAGATCAATGAGAAGATGGAGGCTTACGAGGATGAGCTTTTAGAGCTGCCGAAGCTGATTCAGGAGGCAAACCGGAAGCTGATGCTGGAGACCATGGACTTCAGCTATGACAGGCTTCGCACGAACAAAGAGGAGATTGACGAAATCGGTGCGTGGATCAATCAGGTGCGGATCGATCTCAAAAAAAACGTGATCAAAAAGCAGAATCGGGAGATTAATAACAAACAGATTTATTCCTATATGCATGATATCTTTGGCGCGCAGGTGTTGGATATCTTTGATATCAAGGAGGAAAGTGAGCAGCAAGAGCAGACTGAGGAAAAGAAAGAAGAATAAAAAGGAATGATTAGGCTTCGCCCCGGGGTGGAGCTTTTTTGGGTAAAGATATGGAATATATTGTGAACGGAAAAGAAATGAAAGCATTTGACCGGAATACCATAGAGCATTTTCATGTGCCCGCGTTGGTTTTGATGGAGCGCGCGGCGCTGGCAGTGGTAAATCTGATCGAGTGTCGAAAACTGGACTGTACCAGAGTGCTGATTTTGTGCGGAAGCGGAAACAACGGAGCCGATGGATTGGCAGTGGCGCGGCTTTTGCATCTGAAGAATATCGCGGTAGAGGTGCTTTTGACCGGAGAAAAGTCACATTTTACGCCGGAGATGAAGCAGCAGTATGAGATTGCGACACAATATGAGATCCCATTTATCAAAAATCTTGAGATGTGTGAGGATCGGTATTCTTTGATTGTGGATGCGATCCTGGGCGTGGGCTTGTCCGGCAGGGTAAAGCAGCCGCAGGAAGCGGTATTAAAACAAATTAACCGATTTCATGGAAACAAGGTGGCGGTCGATATTCCCTCCGGGGTGTCGGCGGATCATGGCAGTCTTCCCGGCGAGGTGTTTCGTGCGGATCTTACGGTGACCTTTGCGTATAAAAAGCTGGGGATGCTGCTTTATCCTGCGGCGGATGCGTGCGGAGAGATTGTCGTGGCGGATATCGGAATCGACCGTCACAGCTGGCTGGAGCGAAAGCCGTTTCTGTGCCATCTGACCCGAAAGGATCTTACCTTTCTTGCAAACCGTCCCAAAGATGCCAATAAGGGGAGTTTTGGCAGGATTTTGCTGATTGCAGGCAGCGTCAATATGGCAGGGGCCGCGGTTCTTGCGGCGCGGGCAGCGTACCGCACAGGCTGTGGGCTGGTTCGTATTTATACGCCGGAGGAAAACCGACCGATCATACAGACTGCGGTACCCGAAGCAATTCTGACTACCTATTCTGTGAAAAAGCCGGATCTGAATGTTATGAACGAATGCTTGTCGTGGGCAGATGTGATCGTGGTTGGCTCCGGACTCGGAACCGATGAGACGGCACAGCATATCTTAAAGAATACGCTTAAGAATGCTGCAGTGCCCATGGTGGTGGATGCGGATGCGCTGAATATCATTTCCGGGCAGGTGGAGGTTTTGCTGAATCCCCACACGGAGTTGATTGTCACACCACATCTGGGTGAGATGGCGCGGCTGAGCGGACTGGCAGTTTCTTATATCAAGGAAAATATTGTACAGACCGCAGAGGAATTTGCCCGAACCTACAATGTTCTCTGCGTGCTGAAGGACAGCAGAACCGTTGTATCTGTTCCGTTTGGCAGGACGTATCTCAATCTCAGCGGTAATTCCGGCATGGCGACAGCCGGAAGCGGCGATGTGCTCAGCGGGATCATCGGCAGTCTGCTGGCACAGGGGCATGCGGCAGAGCAGGCCGCGGTCGGCGGTGTATTCCTGCATGGATTGGCAGGGGACTGCGTTGCTGCTGCAAAGGGTCAGCACAGCATGATGGCAGGAGATCTGGTGGAAGGAATTGCGGCTGTGTTTCAAAATATCAGACAAGAGTGGAAGGAAGAAAAATGATGGGATATGAGCGTGTATATGCGCAGATCGATTTGGATGCACTGCGTTTTAATATGGAATCCATGCATGACAATACCAAAAAGGGAACTCTCTTTTTTGCGGTAATCAAGACAGATGCCTATGGACATGGCGCGGTGCCGGTAGCCTTGGAGCTGGAATCACTGGATTTTCTGTATGGTTTCTGTGTCGCAACGGTGGAGGAGGGAGTGGAGCTTCGTCTGGCGGGAATCAAAAAGCCGATTCTGATCCTGGGATATGTGTTTCCTCCGCAATATGAGACGGTAATATGCAAAGAATTGCGACCGACAGTGTTTACCTATGAAATGGCAAAGGAGCTTTCGCAGACTGCAGAAGCGTTAAAACGGGAGGTTCCGATTCATATTGCGGTGGATACCGGAATGGGCAGGATCGGATATTTTCCCAATGAAAAAAGTGCAAAGGAGATTGCGCAGATCGGAAAGCTTCCGCATATAATAATGGAAGGGATATTTACGCATTTCGCAAGAGCCGATGAGGCTGATAAAACCGATGCCCTGCAACAGCTTAGGGAATTTGAGCATATGATCGGGCTGTGCGAGCAGGAAGGAACGCGTTTTACCTATCGGCACTGTTCAAACAGTGCGGCAATTCTGGAGCTTCCGCAGGCAAATATGGATCTGGTTCGCGCGGGAATTGCACTGTATGGATTGGAGCCCTCGGATGAGGTGGACACAGAGGCGGTTTTGCTGAAGCCGGTTTTGTCACTCAAGAGCAGCGTCTCTTTTGTTAAGAAGCTTCCGGCAGGAAAAAGTGTCAGCTACGGCGGCACTTATACCGCCGATACCGACCGGATGGTTGCAACGATTCCTGTTGGCTACGGAGACGGATATCCACGGCCGCTTTCCAACAAAGGAAGCGTTCTGATTCGGGGTAGGCGTGCACCCATCATCGGCAGGGTGTGTATGGATCAGTTCATGGTGGACGTGACGGAGATTCCGGGGGTTACAGTGGGGGATGCGGTGACGTTGATCGGCTGTGACGGGAAGGAATGTCTCAGCGTCGAGGAGTTGAGCAGTCTGTCCGGACGGTTTCATTACGAACTGGTCTGCGATCTCAGCAGCCGCCGTATTCCCAGAGTATACTGTAAAAACGGGGAAGAAGTACGCGTCAGGGAGCATTTGTTACAGTTTACAGATAAGTGAATGATTTGAGGGAAAAAAGGTCATGCCGACTACGTCGGCATAGACACTTTGTGTAAGAAATCGTCTCGAAAAGCGAGCTTTCCGATCCGATTTTTCACACAAAGTGTTCACATCGTTTTACGATGTGAACCTTTTTCCCCTCAAATCATTGCATACACTTGAAAAAATCCGGCAATACTTATGATAAATACATGTTATTGCAGGATGGAGTGAAGATTATGATCATTAGACGCGGAGATATTTACTATGCAGATTTAAGACCGGTCGTGGGGTCCGAGCAGGGCGGTATTCGTCCGGTATTGATCATTCAGAATGATATCGGAAACCGTCACAGTCCGACTGTGATTTGTGCGGCGATTACCTCGCAGATGAATAAGGCAAAGCTTCCGACGCATATAGAGATCTCCTGCCATGAATACGATATCGTGAAGGATTCCGTGATTCTGCTGGAGCAGGTGAGAACCATTGACAAATCCAGACTTCGGGATAAGGTGTGTCATCTGGACGGACCGATTTTGAAAAAAGTAGACAAAGCCTTGAAGATCAGCCTGGAATTAAGTACATAACTTGACGATTCCGGGCAGAGATGATATACTACAGACATTATTTTTTAAGGAGGAAGCTCATTTTGAAATGGCTTCCGACGACATGGCAGGTGACGCGAAGCGGCGCGTGCCGATACTCATTATAAGGAGAAAATACATGGATGACGGCGGGAGTTCGAATACGGGTATTTTGAAAAAACTCATGCAAAAGCTGCCCTTTGTGGACACCGAGGATGTGACCGAAGAGGAAATCATCTCTATGGTCAATGAAGGGCATGAGCAGGGTGTCCTTCTGGAAAACGAAGCAGAGATGATTCACAATATCTTTGAATTCGGAGATAAAGAAGCAAAGGACATTATGACACACCGCAAAAATATTGCGGCGTTGGACGGAAACCGCACCTTTGAAGAGGCCATAGGCTTTATGATCGAAAAACGGTATTCCCGTTTCCCGGTGTATCTGGAAAGCATTGATAACATCATTGGAGTCCTACATATCAAAGAGGCCTTGTTTAACAGTCAGAAACAGGAATTGATGAAAACTCCGATCCGGGAAATTGAAGGTCTGGTGCATGAGGTCAGCTTTATTCCGGAAACGAGAAATATCAATGCTCTGTTTCAGGAGATGCAGTCTGCAAAAAGCCATATGGTCATTGTGGTGGACGAATATGGTCAGACGGCAGGCTTGGTAGCAATGGAGGATATTCTGGAGGAAATCGTGGGCAATATTTTTGATGAACACGATGAGGAGGACCGCTTTATCGAGAAAAAAGAGGACGGAACCTTCCTGATGAACGGAATGACTCCGTTGGAGGAGGTAGAAGAGGTGTTGGAGCTGGATCTGGAGGAAGCGGACTTTGATACCTTGAATGGTCTGCTGATTTCCTTGATTGGTCATATTCCCGCGGAGGGAGAGCAGGTCGATGTGGAATACAAATCCTACCGGTTTGAGGTGCTGGCGGTAGAGGATAAGATCATACAGTCGGTGCTTGTCAGCAAAATAAAAGAATGATAGAATAAAACAGAGAAAACAGATGAAAACAGATAGAAAAGAGGAAACATGCTATGTCAGGACATTCTAAATTTGCGAACATCAAGCATAAGAAAGAAAAAAATGATGCGGCAAAGGGAAAGATTTTTACCATTATCGGACGTGAGATTGCCATCGCAGTAAAAGAGGGGGGACCGGATCCGGCAAACAACAGTAAGCTGAGAGACGTGATTGCAAAGGCAAAGGCGAACAATATGCCAAACGACACCATTGATCGTGGCATTAAGAAGGCCGCCGGAGATATTTCATCGGTCAATTATGAGCGGGTTACTTATGAGGGCTACGGGCCGAGCGGTACGGCGATTATCGTGGAGGCGCTGACTGACAACAAGAACCGTACGGCGGCGAATGTGCGCAATGCCTTTACCAAGGGACAGGGCAGTATCGGCACGCAGGGATGTGTATCCTATATGTTTGATGAGAAGGGGCAGATTCTGATTGCGAAGGAGGATTGTGATCTGGAGGCGGACGATCTGATGATGATGGCGCTGGATGCCGGAGCGGAGGATTTTGCCGAGGAGGATGACAGCTTTGAGGTGCTTACGACACCGGAGAGCTTCAGTGCGGTGCGTGAGGCATTGGAGGCAGAAAATATTGTCATGGCAAGTGCAGAGGTAACGATGCTTCCCCAGACCTATGTATCGCTGACGGATGAGAAGGATCTGACGAATATTCGCAGGATTTTGGATCTTCTGGATGAAGATGATGATGTTCAGGAAGTATATCATAATTGGGAGGAGGAAGCCTAATGAGCGAAGCTCATTCTAGGATGGCTTCCGACGACATGGCAGGTGACGCGAAGCGGCGCGTGCCGATACATCTTAGGAGGAAGCCTAATGAGCGAAGCTCATTCCAGGATGGCTTCCGACGACATGGCAGGTGACGCGAAGCGGCGCGTGCCGATACATATTGATATGAGTAGTTAGTATGAGGAGGGATCCGACATGAAAAAGATACTTTTTGCGGCTTCAGAGTGTGTACCGTTTATTAAGACCGGCGGACTGGCGGATGTGTGTGGTGCACTGCCGAAAGAATTTGACCGAGAATACTGGGACATTCGGGTGGTGATTCCAAACTACAGCTGTATACCGGAATATTTCCGCGATCAGTTTGAGTATGTCACACATTTT
>JAFUTQ010000072.1 GCA_017484135.1 Lachnospiraceae bacterium | reverse complement strand
GTCTTTTATTTTATGGCTGGCTAACGTGATTGACCAACGGACGCTGCCAGCACGATATAGTACTCTTCGGGGCACGCAGCTGACGCATACCTTTGCACTAAGCTCGAAAACACCTCGCTAAGTGCGCAGGCATCCCGCTACGCGAAAAACGCAGCGGTACTAGGCTTGCAAAATACGCAAGCCAAGAACCGGCGTTTTTCAAGTGCCCCGAGAGAGTACTATATCGTGTTGGCAGCTATTTATTGGTAAGGCACTGAATTGTAGCAGCTGCCAGCCCAAAAAGAAAAGACTTGCCCAACACCAGGTTTTTGTGTAAAATATCATCTGTAGTGTCAGATGAAAATCAGGAGGAGAAGAATATGTCTGTTTTATTAACCGATGCCGCTACCGCGGGCTCTACAGCCGGAACATGGGGCGGAATGCTGATCTGGGTTGTTATTTTATTTGGATTTTTGTATTTTTTCATGATCCGGCCGCAGCAAAAGGATGCCAAGAAAAAGGAAACGATGATGTCGGAGCTTGCAGTGGGAGATACGGTTCTTACCACCAGCGGGTTTTACGGGATTGTCATTGATGTCGCAGAGGATACCGTCATTGTAGAATTCGGCAGCAATCGCAACTGTCGCATTCCGATGCAGAAATCGGCGATTTCCGCAGTGGAAAAACCGGAGGATTCCATAAAGGCTGCTGAGGATGCTGCAGAAGATACAAAAGCGGGAAAAAAAGCAAAAAAGAAAGAAAATAAAAAAGAAGACAAAAAGGAAGAGACAGTTTGATGAACTATCAGGTAGGAGTGATCGCAGGCGACGGAATCGGACCCGAAATCGTCGGCGAAGCGAGAAAAGTACTGGATGCAGTAGGCAAAAAATTTGGTCACACATTTTCTTATGACGAGATTCTGATGGGAGGATGTTCCATTGACGCGTGCGGAGTACCGCTTACGGAGGATGCCATTGCCCATGCGAAGGCGGCGGATGCAGTGCTGATGGGATCCATTGGCGGAAATACAGCCACCTCGCCGTGGTATCGGCTGGAGCCGTCTCTTCGGCCGGAGGCAGGTTTGTTAAAGCTCAGAAAGTCACTGAATCTGTTTGCAAACCTCAGACCGGCATATTTATATGAGGAGCTGAAGGAGGCGTGTCCTCTGCGGGACGACATCATCGGAGACGGCTTTGACATCATGATCATGCGGGAGCTGACCGGAGGCTTGTATTTCGGTGAGCGAAAAACAGAGGAGATTGACGGCGTGATCACTGCCACCGACACCCTCACATACAATGAGAAGGAAATCCGCAGAATTGCAAAGCGAGGCTTTGACATTGCAAGAAAGCGGAGAAAGAAAGTGACCAGTGTGGACAAGGCGAACGTGCTGGATTCTTCCCGGTTATGGCGAAAGATTGTGGAGGAAGTGGCAAAGGATTACCCGGAGGTTTCCTATGAGCATATGCTGGTGGATAATTGCGCCATGCAGTTAGTAAAGAATCCGGGACAGTTTGATGTGATTTTGACAGAGAACATGTTTGGAGATATTTTGTCGGATGAGGCCAGTATGGTCACAGGTTCCATTGGGATGCTCTCATCTGCCAGCTTAAACGATACAAAATTCGGACTCTATGAGCCGAGCGGCGGTTCTGCACCGGACATTGCGGGAAAGGGTATTGCCAATCCGATTGCGACGATTCTGAGTGCTGCGATGATGCTGCGCTACTCCTTTGATCTGGATACAGAAGCGGACGCAGTGGAGCAGGCGGTAAAGCGGGTGTTAAAGGCCGGTTACCGAACCATTGATATCATGCCGCAGGAGGAAAGCGGGAGAGCTGCGGTCACACAGGTGGGTACGGTACAGATGGGCGATCTGATTGTGGAAAACCTGTAAGGAGCAAATTGCAAAGGAAAGGAAGATGGATACGATCATGAAGAGTGATAATGTGAAAACCGGTATGCAGCAGGCACCCCACCGCAGTCTTTTCAATGCGCTGGGATTTACGGAAGAGGAAATGAAAAAGCCTCTGGTAGGAATCGTGAGTTCCTATAATGAAATTGTTCCGGGACATATGAATCTGGACAAAATTGTAAATGCCGTAAAGCTGGGCGTTGCAGAGGCGGGTGGTGTTCCGGTGGTCTTTCCGGCCATCGCGGTATGCGACGGGATTGCCATGGGACACATCGGCATGAAATATTCGCTGGTTACCAGAGATCTGATCGCGGATTCCACGGAATGTATGGCTACGGCGCATCAGTTTGACGCATTGGTTATGGTTCCGAACTGTGACAAGAATGTACCGGGACTTCTGATGGCGGCGGCCAGAGTGAATGTGCCGACGGTATTTGTATCCGGCGGTCCTATGCTGGCGGGGCGTGTCAAGGGACAGAAACGCAGTCTCTCCTCTATGTTTGAAGCGGTAGGCTCCTATGAGGCGGGAACCATGACAGCAGAGGATGTGAAGGAGTATGAAGAAAAGGTCTGTCCGACCTGTGGTTCCTGCTCCGGCATGTATACCGCAAACTCCATGAACTGTCTCACGGAAGCATTGGGTATGGGGCTTCGCGGAAACGGAACGATTCCGGCAGTCTATTCGGAGCGGCTCAAGCTTGCAAAGCACGCAGGCATGGCGGTGATGGAGCTGTATCGCAAGAATATCCGTCCGAGGGATATCATGACCAAGGATGCGATCATCAATGCATTGACTGTGGATATGGCTCTGGGATGTTCCACCAACAGTATGCTGCATCTGCCGGCCATTGCCCATGAGATCGGTTTTGATTTTGATATTGCCTATGCAAATCCAATCAGTGAGAAGACGCCGAATCTGTGTCACCTTGCACCTGCAGGACCTACTTACATGGAGGATCTGAACGAGGCGGGCGGTGTCTATGCGGTAATGAAGGAGCTGGCAGATATCGGCCTGATCCATACCGATTGTATGACCGTCACAGGAAAGACAGTGGGAGAAAATATTGCACATGCAGTCAATAAGAATCCCGAGGTGATCCGTCCGACGGACAATCCATATACAAAGACCGGCGGGCTTGCTGTGTTAAAGGGAAATCTTGCACCGGACGGCTCTGTGGTAAAACGCTCCGCGGTTGTGGAGGAAATGCTGGTGCATGAAGGCCCGGCGAGAGTCTTTGACTGTGAGGAGGATGCAATTGCGGCCATCAAGGGCGGAAAGATTGTGTCCGGTGATGTGGTCGTCATCCGCTACGAAGGTCCGAAGGGCGGGCCCGGTATGCGGGAGATGTTAAACCCGACCTCTGCGATTGTCGGAATGGGGCTTGGATCTTCCGTGGCATTGATTACAGACGGAAGGTTTTCCGGTGCCAGCCGTGGTGCTTCCATCGGTCATGTGTCACCCGAGGCGGCAGTCGGAGGGCCGATCGCGTTGGTGGAGGAGGGAGATCTCATCCGGATCAATATTCCCGAATTAAAGCTGGAGCTTGCGGTATCGGACGAGGAATTAGAGAAGAGAAGAGCAAAGTGGCAGCCGAGAGAGCCGAAGGTTACGGAAGGGTACCTGAAACGCTATGCAGCCCTTGTGACATCCGGCAACAGAGGGGCAATTCTGGAATTGCCGTAAAGGAGGAATCATCAAATGCTTTTGACAGGAGCACAGATTGTAATAGAATGTTTGAAGGAGCAGGGGGTCGATACGGTATTCGGTTATCCGGGCGGAGCGATCTTAAATGTATATGATGAGTTGTATAAGCACAGTCATGAGATCAAGCATGTGCTGACCTCCCATGAGCAGGGTGCTTCTCATGCGGCAGACGGTTATGCCAGAAGTACGGGAAAAGTAGGCGTATGCTTTGCCACCAGCGGCCCGGGAGCAACCAATCTGGTGACGGGAATTGCCACAGCGTATATGGATTCGGTTCCGCTGGTTGCCATTACCTGCAACGTTACGGTGCCGCTTCTCGGAAAGGACAGCTTTCAGGAGGTCGATATCAAAGGGATCACGATACCGATCACAAAGCATAATTATATTGTAAAGGATGTGGAAAATCTGGCAGAGGTGCTGCGCAGAGCCTTTCGCATCGCGCAGGAGGGGCGGCCCGGTCCGGTTCTGGTAGATATTACCAAGGACGCGACGGCCAACAAGACAGAGTATGAGCCGTTAACGGCAGAGCCTGTTTTAAGATCTGAGGCATCCATCCGGCAGGAGGATATTGAGAATGTGCTGGAGCTGCTGGAACAGTCAAAGAAGCCCTATGTCTTTGTGGGCGGCGGCGCGATCCTGTCCGGGGCGAATGAGGCTTTGGCGGAATTTGTCAAAAAATTAGATGCACCGGTCTGTGATACGCTCATGGGGAAGGGGGCATTTCCCGGAACGGATGAGAAATACACCGGTATGCTGGGCATGCATGGAACCAAGACATCGAATCTGGGCGTCAGTGAGTGCGATCTCCTTGTGGCGATCGGCACCCGGTTTTCGGATCGTGTTTTGGGCAATGCAAGCAAATTTGTATCCAATGCGAAGATTGTACAGTTTGACATTGATCCGGCGGAAATCAATAAAAATGTTGTGGTGACAGCCGGTGTGGTTGGCGATATCAAGGCCATCTTAGAGAGAATCAATCCGCTGTTAAAGCAGCAGGAGCATCAAGAGTGGCTGGCACATATTAAGGAATATCAGGAGAAATATCCGTTAAAATATGCGGATACAGGACTCAGCGGACCGTTTGTCATTGAAGAAATCTATCGCCAGACGAAGGGCGAGGCGATTATGGTCACAGAGGTCGGGCAGCATCAGATGTGGGCGGTCCAGTATTACAAATATACCAACCCCCGCACACTGTTGACATCGGGAGGTCTTGGCACCATGGGGTACGGACTCGGCGCGGCAATCGGAGCCAAAACAGCGCACCCCGACAAGCCTGTGGTCAATATTGCAGGAGACGGATGTTTCCGTATGAACATGAACGAGATTGCAACCGCAGCCCGGGAAAAGCTTCCGGTGATTGAGATAATCATCAACAATCATGTGCTGGGTATGGTGCGTCAGTGGCAGACCCTGTTTTATGAACAGCGCTATTCGGCAACGGTTTTAGACGACGGTGTTGATTTCGTCAAGCTGGCAGAGGCAATGGGCGCGACAGCCTATCGGGCGACAAACAGAGAGGAATTTTCCGAGGCAATGCAGAAAGCACTTGCAAGCGAGGTGCCGGTTGTCATAGACTGCATCATTGACAGTGATGACAAGGTATGGCCGATGGTAGCACCGGGAGCGGCACTCTCCGAGGTGTTTACCGATGAGGATCTGAAAAATAAATAAATTATTATATAGCTTTAGGAGGAATCGAAAAAATGAGCAGAGTATACAATTTTTCAGCAGGACCGGCGGTATTGCCGGAGGAGGTATTGAAAGAGGCAGCCGATGAGATGTTAGATTACAAGGGAAGCGGCATGTCTGTGATGGAGATGAGCCATCGCTCCAAGACCTATGACAACATCATCAAAGAGGCAGAGGCAGATCTGCGGGAGCTGATGAACATTCCGGACAATTACAAGGTGTTATTTTTACAGGGCGGCGCATCCCAGCAGTTCGCCATGATTCCCATGAATCTGATGAAAAATAAGAAGGCAGCCTATATTGTCACCGGTCAGTGGGCAAAGAAGGCGTTTCAGGAGGCAAAGATCTACGGCGATGCAGTGGAGGTTGCTTCCTCTGCAGACAAGACCTTCTCGTATATTCCGGATTGCTCAGACCTTGATATCCCGGAGGATGCGGATTATGTATATATCTGCGAGAATAATACCATCTACGGAACCAAGTTTCAGACATTACCGAATACCAAGGGGCATACATTAGTAGCAGACGTATCCTCCTGCTTTCTGTCTGAGCCGGTAGATGTGACCAAGTATGGTGTGATCTACGGCGGTGTGCAGAAGAACATCGGCCCTGCCGGAGTGGTCATCGTGATTATTCGTGAGGATCTGATCACAGAGGATACCCTGCCGGGAACCCCTACCATGCTCAAGTATAAGACGCATGCGGATGCAGATTCCCTGTACAACACTCCGCCTGCATACGGCATCTACATCTGCGGCAAGGTGTTTAAGTGGTTAAAGAAGATGGGCGGACTTTCCGTGATGAAGGAGCGCAATGAGGAGAAAGCAAAAATTCTCTATGATTTCTTAGACCAGAGCAAGCTGTTTCAGGGGACGGTGGTTCCGGAGGATCGCTCACTGATGAATGTGCCGTTTGTGACCGGAAATGCCGAGCTGGATGCGAAGTTTGTGAAGGAAGCGGCAGAGGCAGGCTTTGTGAATCTGAAGGGTCACAGAACCGTAGGCGGTATGCGCGCCAGCATTTACAACGCAATGCCGAAAGAAGGTGTGGAGAAGCTGGTAGCATTCATGAAGAAATTTGAGGAGGAAAATGCGTAATGTTTAAATATACCAATTTGAATCCGATTGCAAGTATCGGGCTGGATCTGTTGTCAGATGATTATCAGAAGGTAGAGGATATCAAGGAAGCGCAGGCGGTACTGGTTCGCAGCGCCTCCATGCATGAGTTGGAGCTGCCGGAGGGGCT
The DNA here is from genome assembly GCA_017484135.1 of Lachnospiraceae bacterium. Taxonomy (GTDB): domain Bacteria; phylum Bacillota; class Clostridia; order Lachnospirales; family Lachnospiraceae; genus Roseburia_C. Next base: position 34,993 of record JAFUTQ010000072.1, on the reverse strand, counting down.
TTTGGCGGTAGCCAGAGCGGGAGCCGGAGTCAATAACATTCCTTTGGATAAATGCGCGGATGCCGGAATCGTGGTATTCAACACACCGGGAGCCAATGCCAACGGCGTAAAGGAACTGGTATTTGCTGGCATGCTTTTAGCGGCCAGAGATATCACCGGAGGAATCGACTGGGTCAAAGCGGACAAAGACGATGCAGAGATTGCAAAAGCGGCTGAGAAGCAGAAGAAAGCCTTTGCAGGAAGTGAGATTGCAGGGAAAAAGCTCGGCGTTATCGGTCTGGGAGCAATCGGGGTAAAGGTTGCGAACGCAGCGTTAAATCTGGAGATGGAAGTATATGGCTATGATCCGTATATCTCGGTCAATGCAGCATGGAATTTATCCAGCAGTGTAAAATATGTGGCTTCCGTAGAGGATATCTACAAGCAGTGTGATTATATCACGATTCATGTACCCCTGATGGATTCCACCAAAAAGATGATTGGCAGGGAAGCCATCGAGATGATGCGTCCCTCCACTGTGATCCTGAACTTTGCAAGAGATCTTCTGGTGGATGAAGAGGCGGTTGTTGCAGCACTGGCAGAGGGAAAGCTTCGGAAATACATATCTGATTTCCCGAATCCGATCACGGCAGGAAAAGAGGGCTGTATCGTAACGCCCCATATCGGAGCGTCCACAGAGGAATCTGAGGATAACTGTGCGGTAATGGCAGTCAAAGAAATCCGGGATTTCCTGGAAAACGGAAATATTACCCATTCGGTGAATTATCCGGACTGCAACATGGGCGGCTGCAGCACGGCAGGCAGAGTGTTGATCCTCCACAAAAATGTCAAGGGCATGATCAGCCGCTATACGGCAGTGCTCGGAGATGCGGGCATCAATATTTCCAATATGACCAATAAGAGCAAGAATGATTATGCATGCGCATTGTTGGATGTGGATGCTGCCGTGACAGAAGAGGTTGCAGCGAAGCTGGCGGAAATCGAAGGGGTATTGAAGGTTCGCATTGTAAAATAGGAGTAATATATGGCAGATATCAAACCGTTTGCGGCGATTCGACCGAGAGAGGATTTGGCAGATCAGATCGCAGCGCTTCCGTATGATGTATACAACAGAGAAGAGGCAAAGGCGGCAGTGGCCGGCCACGAAAAATCATTCCTTAGGATTGACCGGGCGGAGACACAGTTTGACGACTCGGTGGACACTTATGCGCCGGAGGTATATCAAAAAGCCCATGATCTCTTGTGGGAGATGGTTGCACAGGGCGATTTCATCACAGAGAAAAAGCCCTGCTATTACATCTATGAACTCACGATGAATGGCAGAACCCAGACAGGAATTGTGGCCTGTGCGTCTATTGATGACTATGCCGATGGCACCATCAAAAAGCATGAAAACACCAGAGCGGATAAGGAACAGGATCGGATCAACCATGTGAATATCTGTGATGCCCAGACAGGTCCCATTTTTTTGGCGTACCGCTCCAATGCTGCAATCAATGAGATCGTGGCAAAGGCAAAGCAGGGCACACCGGTATATGATTTTGTGGCAGAGGACGGTGTCGGTCACCGGGTCTATGTGATTGAAGAGGAAACGGACATTGCTGCCCTTCGACAGGCATTTGACCGGATTGGGGCGATCTATATTGCAGACGGCCATCACCGTGCCGCTTCTGCTGTAAAGGTGGGCTTTCTGCGCAGAGAAAAGCATCCGGACTATACCGGGGCGGAGGAGTTCAATTATTTTCTCTCCGTGCTTTTTCCGGATGATCAGCTGATGATCATGGATTACAACCGGGTGGTGAAGGATCTGAACGGCATGGGTGACGCGGAGTTTCTGGAAAAGGTGCGGTCAGTATTTGATGCAGGCACACCGCAGGATACTCCCATTCATCCCGATAAAAAGGGAACGTTTGCGATGTATCTTGCAGATCAATGGTATGAATGTCGGATCCGGAAGCAGGATCAGAGTGCGGATCCGGTGGAGGGATTGGATGTGTCCATTCTGCAGAATAAGCTGCTGGCTCCCGTTTTGGGGATCGAAGATCCCAAAACAGATGCGCGGATTGATTTCGTGGGAGGAATCCGGGGCTTAGAAGAACTGGAGCGCAGAGTACACACTGACTGCAGGGTGGCATTTGCGATGTATCCGACCGATATCCGGGAATTATTTGCAGTGGCGGATGCCGGACTTCTGATGCCGCCGAAATCCACCTGGTTTGAGCCAAAGTTGCGCAGCGGACTTTTTATCCATGCCATTTAATTAGGAGATTTGTATGAATCAATGGGTGTTGACAGCATTAGAGCCGGAGACAGAGGGACTTACCACAGATGAGGTGGTGGAAGTGTTCGAGAAGGTAAAGGAGCCGGGCGTGGTCAAGACTTACCTTCAGGGTCTGGTGCCGGATATTCTTGGTTTTGCCTTTCAGCTTGTGGTGGCCATCATCGTATACTTTATCGGTGTCAGGATCATAAAGCTGTTGCGCAGGCTGTTGCGCAAGGCGTTGGATAAGAAAGAAACCGATGAGGGAGTCAAGCAGTTTTTAGATGCGTTAGTCAAATGTGTATGCTATGTGCTGCTGATTCTTTTGATTCTGTCGCTGTTTGGCGTTGCCACCACTTCTGCGATTGCGGTGCTGGGCTCTGCCGGACTGACCATAGGGTTGGCGCTGCAGGGAAGTCTGTCCAATTTTGCGGGAGGAGTTTTGATTTTGCTGCTCAAGCCGTTTCGGGTGGGGGATTATATTGTTGAGGACACCCACGGCAATGAAGGAACCGTAGCAGAGATTTCTTTGTTTTATACAAAACTGAAAAGCATTGACAATAAAGTGATCATTATTCCAAACGGTACACTGGCAAACAGCAGCCTTACCAATGCGACACACAGTGACAAACGCAGGGTAGATGTTGAGATCGGAGTCTCTTATCAGGCGGACTTAAAAGAAGTGAAGGAGGTCATCCTGGAGGTGCTGCGAAATGAGCCGGATCGGATCAGGGAGGAAGATCCGCAGGTGTTTGTTTCGGAGCTGGGAGATTCGAGTGTGATCATCGGTATCCGCATGTGGACGCGAACCGAGCGGTATTGGGAATGCAGATGGCATCTGATGGAGCAGATCAAGCTTACATTGGATGCGCATCAGATTGAAATTCCGTATCCCCAGATTGATGTACACATGAGTGCTACATAACATTTATTTGACAAACCTTGAAAAATGTGCTAATGTGTGTAAGTACGTGGGGCACACAATTGTGCAGTTTTTAGTTTTAATGTATTAGGAGGAAGAATTCATGCAAGGAACTGTAAAGTGGTTTAACGCGAAGAAGGGATACGGATTTATCTCTGATGCAGAGGGAAATGATGTATTCGTGCATTTTTCGGCGTTACAGATGGACGGCTTCAAGGAACTGAAGGACGGAGAAGCTGTTGAGTTCGAGGTGGTAGATGGAGAGAAGGGACCACAGGCAGCGAACGTCGTTCGTTTGGTTTAATCTATAAATCGAAACAGAGAATGAACCGGAAAAGAATCTCGCATGCGAGATTCTTTTTTACGATTTTGTGTTATACTAATTACAATTACCAGAGAGCGAAAGGAGAGCTATGGTGGATTTTGAGACGCTGACGGCATATGAATTGATCAAAGAAGAGAATTTGCCGGATATTCATTCCAAAGGATATTTGTTGAAGCATAAAAAGAGCGGGGCGCGTATCGCATTGATTCCGAATGACGATGAGAATAAGGTATTTTTTATCGGCTTTCGCACACCGGTGGATGACAGTACCGGAGTTCCGCACATCGTGGAGCATACTGTTTTGTGCGGTTCGGAAAAGTTTCCGGTCAAGGATCCGTTTGTAGAGCTTGTGAAGGGATCGTTGAATACCTTCTTAAACGCCATGACTTATCCGGATAAAACCATGTATCCGGTGGCCAGCTGCAATGAGCAGGATTTCAAGAATCTGATGGATGTGTATCTGGATGCCGTACTGCATCCGAATATCTACAAAAAAGAGGAGATTTTCAAGCAGGAGGGCTGGCATTATGAGCTGGAGTCTGAGGATGCGCCGGTGACGGTCAACGGAGTGGTGTACAACGAGATGAAGGGAGCATTTTCCTCTCCGGAGAGTGTGCTCGACCGTATGATCAGCCACTCGCTGTTTCCGGATACCACCTACGGATTTGAATCCGGCGGAGATCCCGAGGATATTCCGAGCCTGACGTATGAACAGTATCTGGATTTTCATCGGAGATATTATCATCCGTGCAACTCCTATATTTACCTGTACGGGGATATGGATATGGAGGAGCGGCTGGAATTTCTGGATCGGGAATATCTGTCCCACTATGACCGCATTGCGTTGGATTCCACGATTGCAACGCAGAAAGCATTTGACAAACCGGTGTATCTCAAAAAATCCTACCCGATTGCAAGCGGGGAGAGTGAGGAGGACAATGCCTATCTTTCCTATAATGCGGTGGTCGGAACCAATCTGGAATCGGAGCTTGCCCTTGCCTTTGAGATTCTGGATTACGCATTGCTGGGCGCACCGGGGGCACCGCTTCGACAGGCAATTTTAGATGCCGGAATCGGCAAGGATGTGATGGGCGGTTTTGACAACGGCACCCTGCAGCCTGTTTTTTCGGTTGTTGTAAAAAATGCAAATACGAGAGATCAGGACAAACTGGTGCAGGTTGTAGAGGAAACCTTAAAGCGGCTTGTGGAGCAGGGATTGAACCGACGTTCACTGCTGGCGGGAATCAACAGCTCTGAATTCCGCTTCCGCGAAGCGGATTACGGCAATTATCCCAAGGGTCTGATTTACGGATTGGATTGTATGGACAGCTGGCTCTACGACGAAAGTGAGCCGTTCCTTTATCTGAAGCTTCTGGATCTTTATGCAGGGCTGAAGGAAAAAGCGGATCAGGGATATTTTGAAAAGCTGATTGAGACATATCTGATTCAAAACAGGCATAAATCCATCGTGTGCATTGAGCCGGAGAAGGGGCTGAATGCAAAGACGGAGGCGCGGCTTGCGGAGAAAATGAAGCGCTATAAGGAGAGTCTGGACGAGCAGCAGCTCAGACAGCTGGTGGAGGATACCCGGAATCTGAAAAAGTATCAGGAGGAGCCGTCCTCGAAGGAAGAATTAGAGAAAATCCCTATGCTGCGCCGCAGTGACCTGCGCAAAAATGCCTCGCCGTATCATTACACACGCAAGACAATCGGAGATATACCGATCATCCATACCGAGATCAATACCAACGGCATTGTATATCTGCACCTGCTGTTTGATACCGCACATATACCGGCCGAGGATGTGTGCTATCTGGGATTTTTGAAGGCTGTGCTGGGATATGTGGATACCGAGCAATATAGTTTTTCGGAGCTGGCGGATGAGATTAATCTGGTGACCGGGGGAATGGCGTCCAATTTCGGGATCTTTGCAGATACAAAGAACGCGGATCAAATGTCCTGCAGTTTTGAAGTGAAGGTCAAAATCTTATATGAAAATATGAAACCGGCATTGGAATTGCTGCTGCAGATTCTGAAGCATTCCAGACTGACGGATGAGAAACGGCTGTATGAGATTGTAGCTCAGGCGAAATCCAGACTTCAGATGTCCTTAAGCTCGGCCGGACACTCGGTGTCTGCGATGCGGGCTATGTCGTATTTTTCCAAGGTAGCAAACTACAGCGACCGCATCGGCGGAATCGAGCTGTATCGTCTGGTGGCGGATATCGAGGAGCATTTTGAAGAACGGAAAGCAGGACTGATCAGCAAGCTGCAACAGATCATGGAGCGTATGTTTGACGCGGCGCACCTTACCGTGGCCTGTACGGCAGACTCCGAAGGGTATCGTCTGCTGGAAACGCAGCTGCCTGCGTTTGTAGAGCAGCTGACCCCGGGAGTCAATACAAAACAGGCACCTCTGCCTGCCTGTGTGAAACAGAACGAGGGCTTTATGGATGCATCCAAGGTACAATATGTGTCCCGGGCCGGAAATTTTGTGAAACAGGGATATGCATACACCGGTCTGCTCCGCATCTTAAAGGTGATGCTGGGATACGATTATCTGTGGATCAATGTGCGCGTAAAGGGCGGTGCATATGGGTGTATGAGCGGATTTCACCGGAACGGGGACACCTATTTTTCTTCCTATCGGGATCCGAATCTGCGAAAGACCAACGAAATCTATGACGGGATACCGGATTATCTGAGAAACCTTGAGATAGATGAACGCGATATGACCAAATTCATCATAGGTACCATCAGTGATCTGGATACGCCGTTGACGCCGTCCGCCCAGGGCAGCCGCTCCATCAGTGCGGCGATGTCCAATCTGTCAGTGGAAGATCTCCAGAGAGAGCGGGATGAGATCTTAAATGCCACCGTGGAGGATATGCGCGGACTGGCCGATATGATGGAGGCGGTCTTAAAGCAGGACTATCTCTGCGTCATCGGTGCGGAGGAAAGCCTGAGGGAAGAGAAAGAGATGTTTGGGGAGTTGAAGGAATTGGTGTAATTTGAGGGTCAAAAGGTCATGCCGACGGAGTCGGCATTGACTTTTTTGCACAAGAACCGTTTTGGAAAGCTGGCTTTCCAAAGCGATTCTTGCGCAAAGTGTTCACATCGTTTCACGATGTGAACCTTATTACCCTCAAATTTATCTTGACTATCCTTCAAAAACCATAATACACAGAAAGAGGAACCTCATGGAAACAAAGTTTAAGTCGGGATTTGTCACGTTGATCGGAAGACCGAATGTGGGGAAATCTACGCTGATGAATCATCTGATCGGGCAGAAAATTGCCATCACATCGAACAAACCGCAGACCACCCGGAACCGGATACAGACCGTGTATACGGATCCGGAGCGTGGCCAGATCGTCTTTGTGGACACGCCCGGGATACATAAGGCAAAAAACAAGCTGGGCGAGTATATGGTACATGCGGCAGAGCAGACCTTAAATGATGTGGATGTGATTTTGTGGCTGGTGGATCCCACCGATTTTATCGGTGCGGGGGAGCAGCATATCATAGAAAAATTAAAGGGTGTGAAGACACCGGTCATCCTGATCATCAACAAAACGGATACCCTGTCCGAGCGGGAGGAAGTCCTTCCATTCATGGAAAAATACAGCAAGGTATATGATTTTGCGGAGATTATTCCCGCATCCGCGCTGCGGGGACAGAATACCGATACCATTCTGGATGTGATTTTTGCGTATCTTCCGTACGGACCCATGTTTTATGATGAGGATACCGTGACAAATCAGCCGCAGCGGCAGATTGCGGCGGAGCTCATACGGGAAAAGGCGCTGCATGCCTTAAACGAGGAGGTGCCGCACGGAATCGCCGTTTCCATTGACCGGATGAAGAAGCGCAGCGGAAAAAATCTGTATGATGTGGATGCGACCATTATCTGCGAACGGGAATCACACAAGGGAATTGTGATCGGAAAGCAGGGAAGCATGTTAAAAAAAATCGGCACCAATGCGAGATACGAGATGGAGCAGCTGCTGGATGCCAAGGTAAATCTGAAGCTGTGGGTTAAGGTAAAAAAGGACTGGCGTGACAGCGACTTCATGCTGAAAAATTTTGGCTATCGCGAGGAAGAAACGTAGCATTACAATATTTTACAGTATTGCGAGACTTCCTTCTGGAAATCCTAGTGTTATATTACTGAGACGGAGAAAAGGAAGGTGAGCTGCAATGACAGAAGAAAGCTGGAATCATTTTACCGCAACGGGAAGTGTGAGTGATTACTTAAAGTACAGACAGCAGACAACGGGTCAGACAGAAGGTCAGAATACGAGGGGTGAGAGACGCGATGGGCATGAATACCACGATAACCGGAATGGTACTTTCATCAATGCCAATTAGTGAGTATGATAAACGGGTGACGATTCTGACGCTGGACAGGGGGAAGATTTCTGCATTTGCAAGGGGGGCAAGACGGCCGAACAGCCCCCTTTTGGCATCTACCAATCCCTTTGTCTTTGGCGATTTTGAGGTATACGAGGGGCGAAGCTCCTATCAGCTTGTGAAGGCAGAGATCAAAAATTATTTCTCCGGCATCACCTCGGATCTGACATGTACATATTACGGCTCATATTTTCTGGAGGAAGCTGCCTATTTTTCTCAGGAAAATACAGATGAAAAAAACATGGTAAAGCTTTTGTACCAGACGCTTCGGGCACTGGAGCATGAAGGGCTGGAAAAGGAGCTTGTCAAGCTGATCTATGACTGGAAGCTTTTGGTGCTGGAAGGCGTTTATCCCAACATGTTTTCCTGCCAGTGCTGTGGAAGCAGAGAAAACCTGGTGGGATTTTCTGTCTCAAAGGCGGGCGTGGTCTGTACAGAGTGTATCGGCAGGGAATCCGTTTTGCCGATGCATCCGTCAACGCTTTATACTCTGCAATATATCATAAGTACGGAAATTGAAAAGCTGTATCAGTTTACAGTATCCGGGCAGGTGCTTGCAGAACTGAAGGAATTGCTGTGTCAATACCGGGAAAAATATGTCGGTCACAAATTTAAGTCAGAGAAATTTTTGGACGATATTCTTTTGTAAGCTTGCAAACTGCCCCGGAAAAGAGTATAATATCATGACACTGGGTTTGTAATTCCTTTGGAAATTTATGGAAGCATTGATTATGGAGGAAATTTATGAAACGTATATGGAGTATCCTGCTTATGGCAGTGTTTATCAGCGGTATCCTTTCGGGATGCGGGAGAACCGCGGATGCCGACACAAATACCATATTTATCGAAAAAAAGGGAGTCATTGAGGAAGTGACAGTAGGGGAATTTTCCGAGAGCAACTATGATCTGGAAGAATTCAAAAGCTTTGTTGAGGAAAATATAAAAAGCTATGAGGATTCCGGTGCAGGGGGCAAGGTCAGTCTGGAAAAGGCTACAGAAATCAATGAGATCGTCAAGCTTGTTATGAGCTATGACTCCTGCAAAACCTATACGGATTTTGTGGGGAGCACGCTTTATGTGGGCACGGTCGTTCAGGCAATGGCAGACGGCTATGATTTTGAAGCGACATTTCATGAGGCGGCAGAGGACAGTGAGGATGCGGTAGATAAAAAGGAGATACTTGGTCATGATGCATATAATGTGGCAGTGGTAAGTGCATTGCTGGACGTGCATGTAGACGGGACGATTGTCTATGTGTCGGACGGGGTCACGGTCAAAAACAAGAATACGGCGACTGTGGAGGATACCACAGAATCCGGTTGCGCGTATATTGTATATAAATGATATGATTTGAGGGTCAAAAGGTTCAAATCATGGTATCAATCATATAAATGAACATATAAAAAACGAGAGGGCATTCATAACATGGAAAAGACGATGGATAAAATTGTTGCACTGGCGAAGGCGCGAGGATTTGTATATCCCGGCTCTGAGATCTACGGCGGTCTGGCAAATACATGGGATTATGGAAATCTGGGGGTAGAGCTGAAGAATAATGTAAAAAAGGCATGGTGGCAGAAGTTTATACAGGAGAATCCCTATAATGTAGGAGTGGACTGCGCGATTCTGATGAATCCCCAGACCTGGGTGGCCTCCGGTCATCTGGGAGGGTTTTCGGATCCGTTGATGGACTGTAAGGAATGCCATGAGCGTTTTCGGGCGGATAAGCTCATTGAGGATTTCGCAGAGGAAAAGGGGATTGCATTAGAGGGCTCAGTGGACGGATGGTCGCAGGAGGAAATGGTGGCATTTGTAGAAGAACATAAAATACCGTGTCCGTCCTGCGGAAAGCATAATTTTACGGATATCAGACAGTTCAATCTGATGTTTAAGACCTTTCAGGGCGTTACCGAGGATGCAAAAAATACGGTGTACTTAAGACCGGAGACTGCGCAGGGAATTTTTGTAAACTTTAAGAATGTGCAGAGAACCTCCCGCAAGAAGATTCCGTTTGGAATCGGTCAGATCGGAAAATCCTTCCGAAACGAGATTACGCCGGGTAATTTCACGTTCCGAACCAGAGAGTTTGAACAGATGGAGCTCGAATTTTTCTGTGAGCCGGGGACGGATCTGGAGTGGTTCCAATACTGGAGAGGCTTCTGTCGGGACTGGCTGTTAAGCCTCGGAATCAAAGAGGATGAAATGCGTCTGAGAGATCATGATCCGGCAGAGCTTGCATTCTACTCAAAGGGAACGACCGATATCGAATTTTTGTTCCCCTTCGGCTGGGGCGAGCTGTGGGGCATTGCTGACCGTACAGATTATGACCTGACGCAGCATCAGACTACCTCCGGACAGGATCTTACTTATTTTGATGATACAAAGAATGAGCGCTATCTTCCGTATGTCATTGAGCCGTCTCTTGGAGCGGATCGTGTCGTGCTGGCCTTTTTGTGCGCAGCCTATGATGAGGAGGAGTTAGAGGGCGGTGAGATGAGAACCGTGCTGCATTTCCATCCGGCGCTGGCTCCGGTCAAGATCGGTGTGCTGCCATTGTCCAAAAAGCTGAATGAAGGCGCAGAGAAGATTTTTGCACAGCTGTCAAAAACCTATTACTGTGAGTTCGATGACAGGGGAAATATCGGAAAACGCTACCGGAGACAGGATGAAATCGGTACGCCGTTCTGCGTGACCTATGATTTTGAGTCAGAGACAGACGGAGCCGTTACCGTGCGGGATCGGGATACCATGGAGCAGGAGCGCATTCCGGTGGCTGAGCTGGAGGCTTATTTTGCAGAAAAGTTCCGATTTTAACGCTGTAAAAAAATGGTTGCGAATACAGGAAAGTATGATAAAATAAATGTATGTGTTTATAGACGAGCCATACATCAATAAACCAAAGTAAATTTAATGTAGGAGGAATTATCAAATGGCAAAGAAATGGGTGTATTTGTTCAGCGAAGGAAATGCTGACATGCGCGAGCTTCTCGGTGGAAAAGGTGCAAACCTTGCTGAGATGACCAATATCGGTCTTCCGGTACCTCAGGGCTTCACAATCACAACAGAGGCATGTACACAGTACTATGAGGATGGTCGCGAGATCAACGAGGAGATTCAGGGACAGATCAATGAGTACATCGTAAAGATGGAGGAGATTACCGGAAAGAAATTCGGTGACGCTCAGAATCCGCTTCTTGTTTCTGTTCGTTCCGGTGCGAGAGCTTCTATGCCGGGTATGATGGATACAATTTTGAACCTCGGATTGAACGAGGAGGTTGTCAATGTCATTGCAGAGCAGTCAAACAACCCGCGCTGGGCTTGGGACTGTTACAGAAGATTTATCCAGATGTACTCTGACGTTGTTATGGAAGTAGGTAAGAAATACTTCGAGGAACTGATCGACAAGATGAAAGCCGACAGAGGTGTACAGCAGGATGTTGAGCTGACTGCAGACGATCTGAAGGAGCTTGCAAACCAGTTCAAGGCTGAGTACAAGTCAAAGATCGGTGAGGATTTCCCGACCGATCCGAAGGAGCAGCTGATGGGAGCAATCAAGGCTGTCTTCCGTTCCTGGGACAACCCGCGCGCAAATGTATATCGTCGTGATAACGATATCCCGTATTCCTGGGGAACCGCTGTAAACGTACAGTCCATGGCATTTGGTAACATGGGTGATGATTGTGGTACCGGTGTTGCATTTACCCGCGATCCGGCTACCGGAGCAAAGGGTCTGTTCGGTGAGTTTTTGACCAACGCACAGGGCGAGGACGTGGTTGCAGGTGTTCGTACACCGATGCATATCACCGAGATGGAGGAGAAATTCCCCGAGGCATTTGCACAGTTCAAGGATGTGTGCAAGACACTGGAGTCTCACTACAGAGACATGCAGGATATGGAGTTTACCGTTGAGCACGGAAAGCTTTATATGTTGCAGACACGTAACGGAAAGAGAACCGCTCAGGCTGCATTAAAGATCGCCTGTGACCTGGTAGATGAGGGAATGAGATCCGAGGAAGAGGCAGTCGCAATGATCGATCCTCGTAACTTAGATACTTTGTTGCATCCGCAGTTTGACGCTGCAGCATTAAAGGCTGCAACACCGGCCGGAAAAGGACTTGGCGCATCTCCGGGAGCTGCCTGCGGAAAGATCGTATTCTCTGCAGAGGACGCAGAGGCATGGGCTTCCAGAGGAGAGAAGGTCGTTCTGGTACGTCTTGAGACTTCTCCGGAGGACATTACCGGTATGAAGGCATCTCAGGGTATCCTGACCGTCCGCGGTGGTATGACCTCTCACGCAGCGGTAGTTGCCCGTGGTATGGGAACCTGCTGTGTATCCGGCTGCGGCGATATCGCGATGGATGAGGAGAACAAGAAATTTACATTGGCAGGAAAAGAGTACCATGAGGGAGATTTCATCTCCATTGACGGTACAACCGGTAATATCTACGACGGACAGATCCCTACCGTAGACGCTACGATCGCCGGGGAGTTCGGCCGCGTGATGGCATGGGCTGACAAATACAGAACCCTGAAGGTTCGCACCAATGCAGACACTCCTGCAGATGCAAAGAAGGCTCGTGAGCTGGGGGCAGAGGGTATCGGACTTTGCCGTACCGAGCATATGTTCTTCGAGGAGGACAGAATTGCAGCATTCCGCGAGATGATCTGCTCTGATACGGTAGAGGAGAGAGAGGCAGCGCTGGACAAGATTCTTCCTTATCAGCAGGGAGACTTCGAGAAGCTGTATGAGGCACTGGAGGGATGTCCGGTAACGATCCGTTTCCTGGATCCGCCGCTTCATGAGTTCGTTCCGACCGAGGAAGCTGACATTGAGAAGCTTGCAAAGGCTCAGGGCAAATCGGTAGAGGAAATCAAGACGATCATCGCAGGTCTTCACGAGTTCAACCCGATGATGGGACACAGAGGCTGCCGTCTTGCAGTTACCTATCCGGAAATTGCAAAGATGCAGACAAAGGCTGTCATCCGTGCAGCAATCAATGTAAAGAAGGCTCATTCTGACTGGGCGATCAAGCCGGAAATCATGATTCCGCTGGTAAGTGAAGTAAAAGAGTTGACCTATGTAAAGAAGGTTGTTGTTGAGACTGCAGATGCTGAGATCGCAGCAGCAGGCATTGACATGGAGTACGAGGTTGGTACGATGATCGAGATCCCTCGCGCAGCTTTGACTGCAGATGAGATCGCAAAAGAGGCAGACTTCTTCTGCTTTGGTACAAACGATCTGACACAGATGACCTTCGGATTCTCCCGTGACGATGCGGGCAAGTTCTTAAATGCATACTATGACGCAAAGATTTTCGAGAACGATCCGTTTGCAAAGCTGGATCAGGTTGGCGTCGGCAAGCTGATGGAGACCGCGATCAAGTTAGGAAAGCCGGTAAATCCGAAGCTGCACGTTGGTATCTGTGGAGAGCACGGCGGAGATCCTTCTTCCGTTGAGTTCTGTCACAAGATCGGTCTGGACTATGTATCATGTTCACCGTTCCGTGTGCCGATTGCAAGACTTGCGGCAGCACAGGCAGCGATTGCAAACAAGTAGGATATGCAAGAGCTTGTGGGTCAAATATTGATGAAATAATGAATTCCCATTCCGGGTTATGTTTAGCCCGGGATGGGAGTTTTGTAAATGAGGGAAAAATTATGCCAGAGATTTCATTATTTTATGGAATAAGAGTAACGATGTATTATGAGGATCATAATCCTCCGCATTTTCATGCGGAGTATAATGGTTATAAAGCGCTGGTTCAGATTGATAAGGCGAAAGTAATGAAGGGAGAATTGCCATCCAGACAGTTAAAACTCATTCTGGCATGGTGTGTGATTCATCAGGATGAATTGATGCAGAATTGGGAACTTTCAAAGGACGGGAAACCTTTGAATCGCATCAATCCGCTAATTTGACAGGAGGTATTTGCGATGATTCCGGAGATTGTTCAGGTAGTTCCTACCGATAACTATGAGGTATATATATACTTTGAAGATGGAAAAATTGTGTGTTATGACGCTTCGGGACTTTTGGAAAAGGAAGTATTTTCCGTGTTAAAGGATATACAGCTTTTTAAGGATACATGTACGATATTAAATGACACACTAGCTTGGGATATAGAGGGAAACAGAGATGAAACTACTTGTTTAGATATCGATCCATATATGTTGTATGGGTTGGAAGAAGCAAACGAAAAAATAGCTTAACAGGTCATAAAAAAAAACAGGGAATGTAAATACAATCGTGTTTATATTCTCTGTTTTTTTGAAAGGAAACAGTTACAAGCTTTGAACCTTTTCCATGACTCATTACAATATATCAGTGAAGGGGCAAAGAGCTCCGAACAAGACGTCTTGAAGGGCGCTAATCGTCCGGTGGACGATTGCTCAGCGCCGACCGGAGCGAAGCGGAGACCGAAAAATGAATCAACTGGATTTAGAAAAGTTTATGGAAACATACGGGCGGGAGATCCTTTCATTCTGCAGATATCTGACGAAAAATCGGGAGGAAGCCGAGGATCTCTGTCAGGACACCTTTGTGCAGGGATTTGAGCTGCGCGAGCGCATTGCGGATGAGGAACATGCGAAGAAGTTTTTTCTTTCGATAGCGGTGCAGCTTTGGAAGAACAGAAAAAGAAAGTATGCATGGCGGCGCAGAATCGTGGACAATCAGATCATTCCCATGGCTGAATATGAAATGGAGATGGCGGGCAGTGAGTATACCCCGGAGGAACAGACAATCAGGCAGGAAGAACGCACCATGATCCGGGACTGTGTAGCTTCTCTTTCCGAGAAGAAACGGCTGGTGGTGCTGCTTTATTACACGGAGGGATTGAAGGAAACGGAAATTGCCGAAGTGTTGGGATTGCCTGTCGGAACCGTCAAAAGCCGTCTGCATCATGCGAAAGCAGAGCTTGCGGCTATGATTTCCAAAAGATTATGATCCCAGTGAGGAAAGGAGAGCAGGATGCAGAATATTGATGAATTATTACAAGAAGCCCTTTCACCAGAGGAGGAAATGAGTGAGGAACTGAAAACAAAGATTCGGATGCGTGTTTCAGAGGGAAAGGAGCAGAACATGAGTAAGGTAACAGAGTTTGGCAGGAGACGAAAGAATTTACCGGCGGCAGTGGCAATGGCAATTGCGCTTTTGGCAGTGCCCACGGTCACAGCATTTGCGGCATGGAAATATCTTTCTGCGGGTGATGTGGCAGAGAAGAATCAGGATGAGAAGCTGGCAGAGGCCTTTGCAGATGAGAAGACATGGGGAAACGGCGAGGTTCAGTCGTATGGAGGATATGATATTTCCTTGCTGGGGCTGGTCTCTGGAAAAGAAATTTCAGACAATCTGATTACGGCAAACGGGGAAGTAATGGACGATAACACGTATGCCGTGGTTGCAATCAGCAGACACGATGGCACGCCTATGCCGGACACAGCAAGCGACGAATACGGGAAAACGGATTTTCTGGTGTCACCCTATATTGAGGGATATAACCCCGCAGTTTATAACATTTTCTCTTTTGAGGGAGGCGGATATTCGGCTTTCGTGGAGAACGGGATTGAGTACCGCATCATGCATACCACAAATATCGAGCCGTTTGCCGATCACACGATTTACCTCGGAGTGACGGACGGGACATTTTATAATCAAAACGCGTTTCACTATGATCCGGCGACAGGCAGGATTACAAGGAACGACTCTTATGAGGGGGTCAATGCACTTTTCACGCTGCCGATCTCTGCGGAAAAGGCGGATGCCCAAAAGGCAGAGGAGATTCTGGCGCGCATTGACAACCATTCGGACGATGAGGAAGAAAATGTGGATCTGTCGGACCGTAAAGCGCAGGCGTTTGTGGATATGCTGACACCGGAAAACATTGACGAATATGCGGAGCCGGTCGAATCCACCAGACAGGTTCTGACGCCGGATAAAGACGGCTATTATTCTTATCACTATGAATTGTCGAACGGGCATGGCGGTTCCGGAACCCAAAGCATTACCGATGCATTTCCGGACGGAGAGACCGGGATGCAGAAGAATTTTTCCTGGTCAGCATCCGGAGATGGTCCGGGCAGCATGGAGGGGCTTGTAATCGAAACCAACACGCTGAATGAGGATGGAACGGTAACGTTTGTCATCTATGTTCCGAAGAACTGAGAAGGCAGGTTGCGCATTGCAAAGTCCTTGAAATTTGAATGGCCGATTGGTATGATATATCTTGAAATGCATTTCATTTTGAGGTATTGATTCAAAGAAAAGAGGGCTTTGCAATGGAATATCAGGTTGCTCATATTGATGAGGAAAATTCAGGTCTTACCCGGCATATGAGCCCGGTCTGCGCGTGGGCATTGTCTTTCGGATGCATCGTGGGCTGGGGCTCCTTTGTAATGCCGGGGACCACCTTTCTTCCCATGGCGGGACCCGTAGGTACGATGATCGCGATGTTTATCGGTGCGGCGATCATGCTGGTGCTCGGTGCCTGTTTCCGGTATATGATGGAGCGGTTTCCGGACAATGGCGGTGTGTTTTCTTATGCGAAAAATATCCTGGGCTATGACCAGGCATTTTTGGCGGCATGGTCTCTGGGGCTTGCCTATCTGTCGTTGATCTGGGCCAATGCAACGGCATTTATCGTGATCGGCAGATATATGCTGGGAAGTGTTCTTCAGGTCGGCTTTCATTATCAGATTGCCGGATATGATATTTATCTGGGAGAAATCATTGCAACCCTGTTGATTTTGTATGTATTCGGGCTGCTTGCCTGCCGCGGCGGAAAGAAAACGATGTATTTACATACCTTTCTGGCCGTCATTTTACTGACTCTTGTTGGAGTCCTGTTCTTTCTGGTGTTTCCGGGCAATGGTGTTTCCGGGCTGACGCCTGCATTTTCGGACGATATGGGAGAAGGTGTTCAGATTATGCATATTGTGATGCTGGCACCCTGGGCGTTTGTGGGATTTGAGGCAGTGTCGCACAGTGCGGGCGAGTTGAAGTTTTCCACAAAGAAAACGTATGGAATTATGGCAGCAGCAGTGGCAGCCGGGGCATTGGTTTATGTGCTGTTAAACGGTATCGCAGTTTCGTCCCGGCCGGGACAATACGCAAGCTGGCAGGAGTACGTGGACAATCTGGAGCATCTGTCCGGGATTGCGTCAGCTCCGGTTTTGTTCAGCGTCAGAAGCACATTGGGACGGGGCGGACTCCTGGCTCTTGTCGCAGCGGTCATGGCAGCACTTGCTACCAGCCTGCTCGGATATTACCGGGTGTCGGCAAATCTGATCCGTAGTCTGGCACAGGATGACATTCTGCCGGGAAAATTTGCGAAAGTCAATCGGAACGGTGTTCCCCGAAATGCAATCATTCTGATCATGATCGTTTCCTCTGTGATTCCCTTTCTCGGCAGGACCGCAATCGGCTGGCTGACCGATATCACGACGATTACCGCATCAATTGCATATTGTCTGACCGCTGCCTGTTGTTTCAAAGCCGCAGCCGCAGAGCATAACAACCGGATCCGGACAATCAGCATCGTGGGCTTTCTCGCTTCGCTTTTGTTCTGCCTGTTTCCGATCACCTCAAATTTACTGTCGGAACGCTTTGCGCTTGCTACGGAGTCCTATATGTTACTCGCAGTCTGGAGTATTCTCGGGTTTATCGCCTACTGGATCACATTCCGAAGGGATGACAAGAACCGCTTTGGGAAATCGACGGCCATGTGGATGGTAATGATGTTTTTGATTTTGCTTTCTTCTGCACTTTGGATGCATCAGATCACACATGAGATTGTCATGGAGAAGGCAGGCAGTGCATATGATGCGCTCAGTGATGCATTGCTTTATAACAGCATGGTGCAGATCGTTTTGATTGCGGTAAGCCTTGCAATTCTGTTTAATATTTTTTCCATAATACGCACAAGGGAGAAGGAGATGGATACCAAGGTCATACGCGCCGAGGAGTCAAACAAGGCCAAGACCGTATTTCTCTCCAACATGTCCCACGATATCCGGACGCCTATGAATGCGATTATCGGGTATATCAATCTCGCGGAGCGCGGGGAGAACCATGAGGAGGAGCTTAGGGAATATCTTGCGAAAATCAAGACATCCAGCCACCATCTGCTTGCGCTGATCAATGACGTGCTGGAGATGAGCCGTATCGAAAGCGGGAAGATGGATTTGGAACCAATTGCGGTTGATCTGCAGAAAACATTGCTTGAGGTCAGGGACATGTTTTCCACACAGATGGAGGAGAAGAAAATCGACTTTACCGTCGACACATCGCAGATCAGAAACCGCCATATTCTCTGTGATAAGAACCGTTTGAACCGCGTGCTTTTGAATCTGCTGAGCAACGCATATAAATTCACGCCGGAGGGCGGGACGGTATCGGTCAGCGCATGGCAGATCGGGGATATAAAAGACGGATACGGAACATATGAACTGCGGGTGGCAGACAGCGGAATCGGCATGACGGAGGAGTTTGCAGCGAAGGTCTTTGAGGCCTTTGAGCGGGAAAAAACATCTACAGTCAGCGGCATACAGGAAACCGGACTTGGAATGGCCATCACAAAGAGCATTGTGGATCTGATGGGCGGAACGATTGAAGTAAATACGGCGCCGGATCGGGGAACAGAGTTTGTCATAAAACTGCAGTTTGAGGTGCAGGATGAGGGATTCTTTTTCGGAGAGAAAGCGGCAGAAGCAGAGAAGGAGCAGAAGCAGAAGGAACGCAGTCTGGCAATGGATTTTTCCACTATGAGGGTTCTTCTCGTGGAGGACATGGAGATTAACCGGGAGATTGCCACCATGCTGTTAAAAAATCTTGGATTTACGGTAGATACGGCGGAAAACGGCAAAGTAGCGGTTGAGAAGGTCGCGGCATCCGAGCCGGGGTATTATGATGTCGTGCTTATGGATATCCAGATGCCGGTCATGAACGGCTATGAGGCAGCGGAAGGGATACGCAGTCTTGAGGATCAAAAGCTCTCACAGATTCCTGTGATCGCGATGACGGCAAACGCGTTTTCTGAGGATGTCAAAAGAGCGCAGGATGCCGGGATGAACGGGCATATTGCGAAACCTATCGATGTGAATGTTATGGTAAATACCATAAAGGAAGTGTTGAGCCGCGAAGTGTCCGGTTGTTGAAACGGCATTGTGTGACAGAAAAAAAGAACCATGCAAGCGTATAACGCGTATGCATAGTTCTTTTTATTTCACGATGTGAACCTTTTGTTCCTCAAATCCTGTTATTTCTTTTCAAATACCAAGGTTGCGCCGTCCTGTTCCATTTCAAGCGTGTCACCGTTTGCGGTAAACTCATATTTGGCGCCACCCACTTCCTTTAAGGAAACGCCATTGTCGGTCGCCTCCCAGGTGCCGGATGAAGATTCGCTTCCCGCAACACTGGAGCTGTACTCAAATTTTCCATCAGACTTAAAGTTAAACGTCATGGTTAAATTCATGTCTGAGGCAGCTACCTCTACACCGGAAGCGACTCCCTTTGTAAGCTCCCATTCGCCTACATACTTTGAGTCAGACATGTCTTTCCCGCCACAGGCTGCCAGGGAAAGCGCAAATACAACTACCAACAACAGAGCTACACTTTTTTTCATTGTTTTCTTCATAAAATTTTCCTCCTAAATGATTTTTTTTCCCCATCCACGCATTATAGCACAAGAAAATAGAAAAGTCTACAAGAAAACCTATAAACTTGGAATTGACATATTCCACTTGTGGAATTATAATATTGCACATGTGGAATAGGAGGGGAGGAAAATATGCTTAAGCACGGAATCCTGGGGCTTTTGAATTATGGGAGTATGACAGGGTATGAAATCATGGATGTGTTTCGTGATTCGCTCAGCCATTTTTGGGTGGCGCAGACAAGCCAGATTTATCGGGAGCTGCAGACGATCGAGAAAAAAGGTTGGGCCACCTCGGAACATGTGGAGCAGGACAGTAAACCGGATAAGAATGTCTTTTCCATTACGGAAGCCGGAAAGCTGGAGCTGTACCATTGGCTGCAGGACGATCAGCTGACGAGTAACATACGGAGTCCGATGCTGATGAAGACCTTCTTTCGGGGCGAATGCACCATAGAAGAAAATATCGAATTTTTCAGAGAACTGGCTGAGCGGGTGTCCGTTTTCCCCGGAGGAAATGAAGCAGCTGATCAGGCGAAGCTTCAGTATGAACAGCAGATTTCGGATCCAAAGAGAGCCATATTCTGGAAGTTTACGATTGTTTACGGTATGATGTATGAAAAAATGGTAAAAGAGTGGTGTGAATATTGTATCAAAGAATTGGAGGTATTAAGAGATGAGTGAGGCAAAGAATACAGGATTAAATTCCAATCAGATTAAGCTGATTGCGATTATTGCGATGACAATTGACCATCTTACCTGGGTGCTTTTTCCCGGAACGCAGCAGGTATGGTATGTATATGCACTACATATGATCGGAAGGCTGACTGCTCCGATTATGTGGTTTTTCATTGCAGAGGGATGTTATTATACCCGCGATATGAAAAAATATATGATGCGGCTGTTCGGGTTTGCGATCATTTCTCATTTTGCCTATGATTTTGCCTTTGGGATTCCGTTCTTTTCCCCGTCCGCGGGTATCTTTAACCGAACCAGTGTAATGTGGTCGCTGGCATTGGCGGTAGTGGCTGTTGCAATTGCCAACTCGGAAAAAATACCAAAAGCTGCGAAGGTACTTTTGGTGATTGTGGTTGTCGCACTCGGATTTTCATCGGATTGGTCGTGCATTGCGGTCGTGTGTCCGTTTTATCTCTATCAGCACAGAGGGGATTTCAAGCTGCAGGCAAGGGATTTTGTGATCTGGGCGTTCGTTTATGCCGCAATTTATTTTATCTTTCTGGATAAGCTATATGGAGTGCTCCAGTTATTTACGCTCCTCTCGATTCCGATTTTGGCCAGGTACAACGGGAAGCGCGGAGAGTGGAAGGGAATGAAATGGCTGTTTTACATTTTCTATCCGGCAGACCTTGTGATAACAGGAATTATGCGGCTGATTCTTCATGGGGATATTTCGCTGATCTTTTGACCATCACATCATGTTATCTTATCGAAAAAAAATGCATCTTATCATATCGCCTATTGCAAATCGGATATGCAGTGGGTATAGTATTCACTGTATCAGATTGAGTAGGGGGATATTTCCTCCTGCTTGTCGCACGGGGCGCATTCGGCGACGGCCGAAATATTTTCTTATGTGTCCCCTTCGCATAAAAAAGGAACGGTGAGAAAAAATGGGCATTTTTTTATTGATTTTGTTGTCAGCGATTGAGATTGGTCTTGTGGTATGGACGGTCAAAAAACAGAAGGAAAAGAAGCAGTGGTTAAAGAACCGGACGCTTGTCCGCATTGCGGAGGTTTTGCTTGCAGGGATTGCATTGCTTTTGCCAATCGGACAAAAGTGGCGGCTCGCAATCGTTTTTGCGCTCTTGATCTTGCGGCTGATCGTTGCTGTTGTCGTATGGCTGATCAGAAGAAACAAGGCGGCTGGCGTTAAGAAAATAAGCGGTGCAGTGGTTTCGTGCGTGGGCAGTATCATTCTGATTCTGATTACGCTGATTCCGGCTTTTTTGTTTACCGGTTACAAAGGACTTCCCACAAGCGGGGAATATGGTGTAAAATCTACAAAGGTCATTCTGATTGACGAAACAAGGACGGATCCGTTTGAAACGGACGGAAGCTATCGGGAGGTTCCGGCACATTTTTATTATCCGGATACGCAGGAGGATAGCGGATTTCCACTGATCGTGTTTTCTCACGGTGCCTTTGGGTATTATCAGAGCAATACATCCACCTATATGGAGCTGGCGAGCAACGGATATGTGGTCGTGGCGCTGGATCACCCGCATCATGCGTTCTTTACAGAGGATACCGATGGCAACATGATCATTGTCGATTCGAATTTTATCCAGACAGCGATAGAGGTCGGCAGCGAGGATGAAGATTACGACAAAGCGATGGAAAAAGCGCTGCAGGTTTACAAGGAATGGATGGGACTGCGGGTGCCCGATATGAATTTTGTGCTGGATGAGCTGAAGGCTGCAAAAGAAAAGGCGCTTCTGGATGAGTCGTGGTATCTTGGAGACAGTGAGGAACAGGAAATTCAAAGGATTCTTGCGATGACGGATATGGAGCATATCGGCGTGATGGGACATTCGATGGGCGGTGCCGCCAGTGTGGAAATCGGGCGTGAAAGAAATGACGTGAGCGCCGTCGTTGATATTGACGGAACCATGCTGGCAGAATATCTGGGTGCGGATGACGAGGGCTATATCATCAATGAAGAACCCTATCCGCTGCCGTTGCTGGAATTTATGAATTGGGAGCAATATAATTGGTGTAAGACACTCTCGGAGACCGGGACACGTTATGCAAATGATGTGGTAATGAAGAATGCGCTCAAAGGATATACGACAACCGTCCAAAACACAGAGCATATGGACTTTACGGATCTGCCGCTTTTGTCGCCGTATTTTGCCTCAATGTTTGGAAGCGGAACATGCGATAAGGCAGAAACCATGAATACCGTAAATTCAGTGATTCTGCAATTTTTTGATTATTATTTGAAAGGGAAGGGAGAACTTGCGATACAGGAGGTATACTGATCGTAGGGAACCGATCGGGAACCGCTGGCATGCTGCAGGGGACACAAGGTTCGCATCGCAAAGCGATGTGAACCCTTTGCTCAAGAAATCTCTGGGGGAAAGCTAGCTTTGCCCCAGAGATTTTTGGGCAAAGAGTCAATGCCGACTACGTCGGCATGACCGTGTGTCCCCTGCAGCATGCCAGCGGTTCCCGATCGGTTCCCGTCGCAGTTCTCCTAAGGGCATGTACCGATGGATGTTGAAATTGTTAAAATCAACGAGGATCAGGAAGAGAAGCTGACGATCCACTGTCATGAAATAACGGATGAAGTCCGGGAAATCGTCACGTTTGTCAAGTCAAGACAGGGGCATCTTTCCGGAACATTCGCTGACGCGCAATATGAAATTCCCGTCTCAGACGTGTATTATCTGGACTCCGTTGACGGGAAAACCTTCCTCTACACAAAGGAGAACGTATACGAGACGGGCTACAGGCTGTATGAACTTGAGGAATTGTTAAAACACAAGCGGTTCCTTCGAATCTCGAAGTCAACCATCGTAAATCTGATGAAGATCGACTCCATACGACCGGCTCTGAACGGAAGGTTTTCGGCATTTTTGCGGTCCGGGGAGGAATTGATTATCTCGAGAAAATATGTAAAGGACTTCAAAGAAGCCTTGAAAGGAGGACAGACAAGCTAATGGATTTCAAACAGTTTTTGATCAATAAAATCATCCTGTTTTTTATGCTCACAACCTTGATTACCATCGCGATCTTTCTCATCGGTTCTGTATATGACGGGGACGCAAGCTTTGGATATGAAGCGTTTCTTTCCCCGTTAATTTTTGCCGGTGCATGCGTGCTGCCGACGTTTGTCACATACTCGAAGCGTGAACTGCGGCTGAAGGAATTTCTGGTTCGGCTCGTGATTGAGTTTCTGTTGATCGAGGGAGTGGTAATCGCCATTGCCTGTGCCAGTTCGACCATTGATACCGGGCGGGTGGAGATTGTTCTGGCGCTGGCAGCAAGTGTTCTTGTGATCTACGTCATGGTGTGTGCATTTGCCTGGCTGAAAGCGTCTGTTGAGGCCAGAAAGCTGAATGAGGATCTGATCCGGTATCAGGGATTGCAGAAAAGAGGGGAGCAGTAGAATCGGGCTTCTTTCATTCCTGCGACAGAAGCAGCTTTGTGAAATCTGACAGGAAGGTTTTGTTCTTCCTGCTGAGCTTACGGTAGTCCCGGATCAATGCTTTTTCCTCCTCGGAATAAGTGTCCGTCGGTTCGCGATAGGGAGGCCTGTCGGAAAAAAACTCTGCGATGGAAATGTGCAAGCCCTGACATATTTTTTCTAAGGTTGCGATCGTGGGCTGATTGTTTTTCTGAAATAAGCTGCTGAGAGACGAATAGGGGATGTTTGCCTCCTGTGCCAGCTTGTAGAGTGTCCAGTTCCTTTCGTCCATCAGAGTCTGTATACGAGTCAATACTTCGTTCATGATATGCACCTCTTTGTAAAAGCGTTATATAAATTTTATCCTTTGTGCTACGGTTTTATCAGATGAATATAGACATAGTAATTTGCTCTTGATAATGGTGCGTAAAAACGCTATAATATTCAGGAAAATGTATAACGAACAGACGATACATGTTTATTCAAATCAGTGAAGTAAAAGGAGCGATGAATTATGAAGGCAGGGAGAAAACGGTTGTTGTCATTGCTATTATTAGCAGTGCTGGTGTGTACGGGAGTTCCGAAGGAGGTATCGGCGGCGGAGACCTATAATTATTCCAATATTGTGGTTTACAATATTGATGGGACGACAAATTTGCTGAGTGATTACAGTGAGGATTTGGTTGCGCTGTTTTATGGGCGTACGAGCTGTCTGAACACCAATTCCATGCTTACGGCAACAGAAAAAGCGATTCAGAAAGGGGTATCGGTCCGGCCGATTTTAATGGATCTTGACAGCGGCTCAGATAGTCTGCAGAGCTTTGCCCGGGAGCATCCGAACGTGACGGTGGCACATCATGACACCATATATAACCGTCAGCTCGCGCAATTTAAAGGCGGATACGGAGTGATCATGTTACCGATGGTAGTCATTTATGATAAAAGCGGGAATATGGTTTATAAATCAGAAGGGCTTGAAACGGACAAGCTGAGTGAGTTTCTGGGAGGGGCGGAAGCGGTGGCAGAGGTTCCGTTGTCTGTCACATTCTGTCAGAGCGAAGCCCGGTCAGAGCTCGCGATGCTGAATGAATTTCGTACGGGAAGTGATGCCTGGTATTGGAATTCGGATAATACGACAAAAACAACCCTCACAGGGTTAAAAACACTGACTTATGATTATAATCTGGAAAAAATCGCGATGCAGCGGGCGGTGGAAATTGCGCTTTATTATTCGCATACAAGGCCAGATGATAAATCCTGCTTTGATACTTATTCAGACTATGGCTATCGGTATTACGCTGTGGGCGAAAATATTGCTTACGGATACGGCAGTGCAGAGTCCGTATTTCGGGCATGGCAGGAGACAGAGGAGGACTATGACGGACAGGGACATCGCAGAAATATGCTGAGTTCGAATTTTACGGTCTGCGGTTTTGCCTGTGTTTCCTATGGGGGCAGATACTATTGGGTACAGGAGTTTGCAAAACCGAGCAGTATGGCGGGAACAGAGGCGGTAACGGAGTCCAATGACAGTACCTCGGTAGAGACAGCAACGATTCTGGCAGATTATATTACCGGATTTTCCAGAGCCAATCTTACACTCACTGTGGGAGATACCAAGGATATTTCGGAAATGCCGATATCAATGAGCTTTACGATCAAGGGGACTTCCTATCAGAAAAAGATATCCCCCACACCGACAAGCAGCAGCTTTTCGGGCGATGGAACTGTCAGTAAGCAGGACGGAATCATTTATGCGAATTCTGCGGGAACGGCTATCTGGACGGAAACGTTTGATATCGGAGGAAGTCAGACGGTTACCAGTACGATTACCGTAAAGGCTGCCCCGGCGGAGCCGAAAGACGCGGATCAGGCGGATGAGGATAATTCCGGGGGTTCAACGGAACAGCCGGCAACTGATACACAAAAACCGGACAACACGACAAAGCCGGATAACACGACAAAACCAGACAATACGACAAAGCCGGATAACACGACAAAGCCGGTCAATACAACAAACTCTGACAACACGACAAAATCGGATAATCGGAATACGAACAATACGCAGACAACAAGCAATACAGGAAAGTCAGAGCAGCAGCAGAATACGAACAGCGGACAAACAAATCATACCCAGACATCAGGAAGCACGAATCAGACCGGTGCAGGAACAAGGTATTATTACTATGAGATAGCAAGGACCCGCTGGGATAGTGATGGGTATACCTGGTATTACGAGGAGTTTGAGGGAGTCGCAGAGCCGGGCTGGCTGAATCTGGCAGATGCATGGTACTATCTGAGCACAGACGGAGAGATACAGACCGGCTGGGTCAATGACGGAGGTACCTGGTATTACATGGATCGTTCCGGAGAGATGCAGACGGGCTGGGTCAATGACGGCGGTACATGGTACTACACCAGCGGAAGCGGAGCGATGCAGACGGGCTGGATCAATGACGGAGGCACATGGTACTACACGAACGCCAGCGGAGCGATGTTGACCGGATGGCAGCTTGTGGATGGCGCGTGGTACTATCTCGACGGCAGCGGGGCGATGAAAACCGGATGGTTACATGATGCCGGTAAGTGGTATTATCTGAACGCCAGCGGAGCAATGCAGACCGGTTGGTACAACGTAAATGGCAAGTGGTATTACAGCTATGCGTCCGGTCAGATGGCGGCAAATACGCGGATTGGGAATTATAAGGTCAATGCAAATGGGGAGTGGGTGAAATAAAGAGGAGCTTCAGAAGCCGATTGCAGCGATGCAGTCGGTTTTTTGTTGTCATAAGATAAAAGCGTAGCAAAAATAAGTTGACAATAGAACGTAAAAGCGTTATAGTTTTTTAGAAAACAATATGACGTTGTAATAATAAAATGATTTTTTTGAATGTTGCAGGGCATGATATTACGAAGCATAAAAAGGAGTGGTGGATTATGAAGGCAGGGAGAAAATGGTTGTTGTCATTGTTGATATTCACAGTGCTGGTCTGTGCGGGAGTTTCGCAGGATGTGTCGGCGGCGGAGGCATACAGTTATTCCAATATTGTGGTCTACAATATCGACGGGACAACAAATTCTCTGAGTGATTACAGTGAGGATATGGTGGAACTGGTGTATGGCGGGATGACTGCTTGTGATTATGTGGGACAAATGCTGGCAGTGGGCGAGAAAGCAGTTGCGCAGGGGATATCCATTCGTCCGGTTTTGATGGATTATGCAAGTAAATCAGACAGCTTGAAAAGCTATGCCAATCAGCATCCGACGGTAACCGTTGCCTACAGTCCAGAGTATATTAAGCATCCGTTCAGTTATGTTGACAATTATTACGATGGTTTCACGATACCGATGGTACTGGTTTTTGATAGAACCGGAAGCCTTGTCTATAAATCTGAAGGCCCGGAGCCGGAGGCATTAGGCGATTTTCTGGGGATAGACGTGGGGGAGATGCCGCATTATGTGGAAGAAACAGAAAACAGCGGAAGGTGCGGAGCACGCTTGACCTGGAAGCTGGATTCTGATGGCACGCTGACGATCAGCGGAAAAGGCGAGATGTATGACGATGCCTGGGTTTCGTGGATGGGACGCGAGGATATCAAGAAAGTTGTGATAGAGAATGGAGCAACAAATATCTCACAATTTGCATTTTCCGGGTGTGTAAATTTAACCAGTGTCACAATACCTGGCAGCGTAACAAGCATTGATCCCTATGCATTTCGGTGGTGCAGCAGCTTGACCGGCTTAACCATACCGGACGGGGTTTTACAGATTGGCATGTATGCGTTTCTTGGCTGTACTGATTTGACGAGCATACGGATACCGGGCAGTGTGGCAGATATTGAGAAAAACCCGTTTGCCGGTTGCGAAAATCTGGAAAGCATAACCGTAGATGGAGAGAATCCGAATTATCGCTCGATCAATGGAGTTTTGTATGATGCAGATAAAACTGCGCTGATTGCGTATCCGACAGCAAAGCAAAGCAGCTCCTACGTTGTGCCGGACGGTGTGCTTCATATCGGAGATGAAGCTTTTTCTTACTGCGATCATTTGACCGGCGTCATCCTGCCGGACAGTGTGACGGATATTGGATATCATGCGTTTGGGCGGTGCAGCAGTTTGACAGACCTTACCATACCGGATCAAGTGACCGAGCTTGGCAGCTTAGCATTTTTGGGCTGCAGCAGTCTGACCGGCATCCACATACCGGACAGTGTAACCGGTATCGGAAAAAATGCCTTTGCGGAGTGCACCAGTCTGGAGCAGATAACGGTAGGTGAAAAGAATCAGAATTACGTATCTTTGGATGGCATTTTGTTAAACAAAGGGAAAAGTGAAATTATTGTCTTTCCAGAGGCAAAGCAAACGATTGGCGACGAAGCATTTAAGGATTGCGATAAATTAAAAAGCGTTGCCATGCCGGAGGGGGTAACCAGTATTGGAGATTGCGCGTTTAAAAATTGTCGTAGTCTGAATAGCGTAAGCATACCAGACAGTGTAACCTATATTGGAAATGAGGCATTTACAGGCTGTTCAAATTTGGGAAGCATAACCATACCAAACAATGTAACCAATATTGGAAATCAGACATTTGCGTGGTGCTCGAAGCTGGGAAGTATAACGATTCCAAATAGTGTAATCAGCATCGAAGATGGAGCGTTTTTGGGATGCAGTAAATTGGCAAACGTCACGATACCGGAGAGCGTAACCAGCATTGGAGACAGCGCATTTTCGTATTGTACAAATTTGGACACAATAACTGTAGATACAAAGAATCAAAATTACACTTCTGTGGATGGAGTTTTGTTTGATAAAGCGAAAACCACACTGATTGCATATCCGGCGAGAAAACAAAATCGTTCTTATACCATACCGGAGAGTGTGAACAGCATAGAAAAAATGGCTTTTTATCAGTGCAGCAATTTGAGCCGTATTACCATTTCCGACAATGTAAATAAAATTGGGCATAGCGCGTTTCGGGAATGCAGCAGTATGACCAGCATCACGATACCTAAGAGTGTTTCTTATATCGGTAACTACGCACTGGGCTATCAAGGGCTATCATCCGAAAGCAAAATGGAGAACTACACTATTTATGGACATACAGGAACGGAAGCCGAAACCTATGCCAATAATAATGGGTTCAAATTTGTAGATTTGGATGCACCGCAGACGAATGACAGCCAGAAAGCGGACAACAGCCAGAAAGCAGAAAATGCCAATCAGACCGACGAGAAAAAGGATGAGAGTGGTTGGTATTATGTATTTGATATCACACAGCTTGGTTGGGGAAATGATGGGTTTACCTGGTATTACCTGGATGCAGATGGAAATATACAGACCGGATGGTTAAATATTGCAGGCGTATGGTACTACATGGATCAAAGCGGAGCAATGCAGACCGGCTGGGTAAACGATGGAGGTACGTGGTACTATATGAACTACTGGGGAGAGATGCAGACGGGCTGGGTTTATGCCGGAGGCTCATGGTATTACCTGAGCGGAAGCGGGGCAATGCAGACGGGATGGATAAGCGATGGAGGTACATGGTATTACACTGACGGAAGCGGAGCGATGCAGACCGGATGGATCAATGACGGAGATGCCTGGTACTACCTAAATGGCATCGGAGCGATGGTAACCGGATGGCAGTTTGCGGGCGGCAAGTGGTACTATCTGGATGGCAGCGGGGCAATGAGAACCGGATGGCTGAATGATGGCGGCAAGTGGTATTATCTGAACGCCAGCGGAGCGATGCAGACCGGTTGGTACAGCGTGAGCGGCAAGTGGTATTACAGCTATGCGTCCGGCCAGATGGCGGCAAATACCCGGATTGGCAGTTATCGGGTCAATGCCAGCGGAGAGTGGGTCAGGTAGAGGAGATGAATTTTCTGTAGCAGGCAGCAAATATCGTAGCTGTTATGAATGTTAAATTTCATCAGTGTACCGCAAAAAACGGAAATCACTGAAAAATACACGAGTAAGGAGAAAGATTATGAAACGAGTAGGAACAAAAAGCTTATGGAAAAGAGTGGTTACCATGTGTCTGATGTGCGCTTTGCTTTTTGGGGCAGTTGATATCACAGCGTATGCGACGGATATAGTGGCATGGGGCGTGTGCGGAGAAGATGTAAGCTGGACGTTGGATTCTGAGGGGACGCTGACAATCAGCGGGACGGGGGATATGTATGATGATGATGGAAGATCCTTCGTCAGCCCGTGGTATGAGAAACGTCAGGCTATCATAAGTGTTGAGATTGGTGATGGTGTAACAGAGATTGGATCGTATGCATTTTATGACTGTAGCAATTTAACCAGCGTAAGTATACCGTCTGGTGTAACAGAGATTGGATCGTATGCATTTTATAGCTGCAACAATTTAACTAGCGTAAGTATACCGTCTGGTGTAACAACAATTGGCAACAGAGCATTTGCTGACTGTAGCAGTTTAACCGGCATAAATATACCGTCTGGTGTAACAGAAATTGACGTCTGTACATTTGAAGGTTGTAGAAGTTTGACCAGCATAAGTATACCGTCTGGCGTAACAGCAATTAGCAACGGTGCATTTTATGACTGCAGCAATTTGACCAGCATTAGTATACCATATGGTGTGACAGGGATTGGAGCGAATGCATTTAATTCATGTAGCAGTCTAACCAATATTCACATACCGTCTAGTGTGAAAACGATCGGCAGCTATGCGTTTTGGGGTTGTAGCAGTTTGACTAGCATCAGCATACCGTCTAGTGTAACCAAGATTGGATGGGAGGCATTTGCTGACTGTAGCAGCTTAACCAGCATAAGTATACCGTCTGGTGTAACAGAAATTACCGTCGGTGTATTTTGGAATTGTAGCAGTTTAATAAACATAGATATACCCTTTAGTGTGGCAGAGATTGTGGGTAATCCATTTAGCGGTTGTAGCAGTTTGACCAGTATAAATGTGGCAGGAAACAATGCAAACTACAGATCTGTTGATGGGATATTGCTCAATAAAAATGGTACGGAATTGATCGCTTATCCAGCGGGGAAAACGTCATATGCGATACCGTCTGGTGTAACAAAGATTGGCTTAAATGCATTTTCGTTCAGCGATTTAACCAGTATCAGCATACCGTCCGGTGTAACAGAGATTGACAACGCTGCATTTTCTTACTGTAGCAGTTTAACCAGTATCAGCATACCGTCCGGTGTGACAGAGATTGGCAGGGAAGCATTTCTTGAGTGTAGTAGTTTGACCAGCGTCATCATACCGTCTAGTGTAACAAAGATTGGCGAGAGTGCTTTTGGTTGTTATATAGATTCGGAAGAAGAGATTGTTGAGTATAAAAAATACGAGAATTTCACTATAGTTGGTTACCCGGGATCTGCGGCAGAAACCTATGCCAATGAAAACGGATTCAGCTTTGTAGCCTTGGACGGATTGAAAACGGATGCCCCTCAGAAAACGGATGACGCTCAGAAGTCGGACGACACTCAGAAGTCCGATGATACTAAAAAAACGGACAACTCTCAGCAGTCAAGCGTTACCAAGCAGACCGGCTGGGTCAAGGTCGGCGATACCTGGCATTACAATAATGCAGACGGTGTGGCAGAAACCGGCTGGATTAACGACGGGACCGGATGGTATTACACCGACAAGAGCGGAGCAATGCAAACCGGCTGGGTCAATGACGGCGGTACCTGGTACTACATGAGCGGAAGCGGAGCAATGCAGACGGGCTGGGTCAACGACGGCGGGACATGGTACTACACCAGCGAGAGCGGAGCGATGCAGACGGGCTGGGTCAACGACGGCGGGACATGGTACTACACCAGCGAAAGCGGAGCAATGCAGACGGGCTGGGTTAACGACGGCGGTACATGGTACTATACCAGCGAAAGTGGCGCAATGCAGACCGGCTGGCTCAGTGACGGCGGAAAATGGTATTACCTGAATGACAGCGGAGCCATGAAAACCGGCTGGCTCAAAGACGCAGGCAAGTGGTATTACCTGAACACCAGCGGCGCGATGCAGACCGGTTGGTACAACGTAAACGGCAAGTGGTATTACAGCTATGCGTCCGGCCAGATGGCGGCAAATACCCGAATCGGCAGTTATCGCATCAATGCGAACGGAGTATGGGTCAGATAAATTTCATTTCCATGATTGGGCATGAGGTTATGGAAGAAAAATAATCATTGAAAATGGCCGGATTATGCGCTACTATAGTTGTGAGAGAGTGGAAAGGTGGGATATGCTAAAACAAAATAAGATATCCGCAACGGTATCCAGAACAATCGAAACGGTACAGCAGGAAGCGCAGTACGATGCCTGCGTGAAACGGCTTTTGTCCGAGAAGATTATCCTCGCGTGGATACTCAAGGAGTGTGTGAGCGAGTTCCGGCGGTTCTCCATTGCACAGATTATGAAGGACTGTATTGAGGGTGAGCCAACCGTTTCCATGATAGCTGTCGATCAGGACGAACTTGATTACATGGAGGAAACGGTTGCTCAACAGATCGAGGGGATGAATACGGAGGATTCCTCAATCCGAGAGGGAAAGATATACTACGACATCCGTTTTTCGGCCGTTGTGCCTGACACAAAGGAACCGATACAGCTGATCATCAACATCGAAGCGCAGAAAAGTGATAAAACGCCATATCCTTTAATCAAGCGGGCGATCTATTATGGGAGCCGTATGATTTCGGCACAGAAAAATAAGATCTTTACCAAGAGCCATTATGAGAAAATCCGCAAGGTCTATTCCGTCTGGATTCAGATGAATGTGGACGAGGAAAAGGCAAATACGATTACCCGATACAGAATCACAGAGGAAAATGTAGCCGGAGCAGTCACAGAGAAAGAAAGCGATTATGATCTGTTGACAGTGATCATGTTAGGACTGGGCAGTGCAGATGAGGCAGAAAATGAGCCGATTCTCCGGTTGTTGGATGTGTTGCTGTCATCGAAGAAGAAGCCAGAGGAAAAGAAAGAGATACTCGAAAAGGATTTTAACATTCCAATGTCAGAAGCAATGAGTGAGGAGGCGAATGTCATGTGCAATCTGGGCGAAGGATTATATGAGACGGCATATGAAACGGCATATGCAGAAGCAAGTGAAACGACTGCGCTGAAAACGCAGGCAAATATTGTTCTGCATATGATGCAGACAAAGAACTACTCCATGGAAGATGCATTTGAGGCAATCGGAGCTTCTGAAACAGATCTAGAGAAGATAAGGGAGCTTGTGGATGCACAGCTTGCTGCAAAATGATTTTCTCAATCAACATCATAATGGAGTGTATTCGGGAGCCGGTTGCAGCCATGTAACCGGCTTCTTTTCACAATTTTCGATACTGCGTCGGCGTACATCCGTAGTTTCGCAAAAATATTTTGGAAAAATAACTCAAATGATTAAAACCACAGGAACCCGCAATCGCATCCAGCGTCAAGGCATCCTGATAATGCTCATAGATAAAAGAAACCATTTTTTGACGAATAGCCTTTTTTATATACCGGATTTGTCATCAATTTCAATCGCTATTTCATAAAAATCAGCCGTATTCTTTTTGAAAGAGATTCGGCTGATTTTATGTCCGTAAAAAATGACAATTTACGGATTTACTTAATTTAAACTTGAGCAATTAAGAAATCAATGATATAATTTACACAAAATCCGTAAAATAAAACGAATTACGGATTTTGTGTAAAATGAGGTGATTTCATGTTATATTCATATAAAGAATGTAAGCAAAAATATCATACGGATTATGCTATGAGAAAAGCCCTTTTGTCCGGGGATCTTATAAAAATCTCAAGGGGGGTCTATTCAGATGTCGGGAAAGAGCATGATCTGTCTGTTATTGGTAAAACATATCCTTACGCAGTATTTACAATGAATAGTGCTTTTTTTTATCATGGTTTGACAGATACGATTCCTAAGAAGTATTATCTGATCACAGATAAGGATTCCACAAAAATACAAGATTTAAGGATAGTACAGTATTTTGATAACAGCGATAGCTTAGGTCTTGGGACGGTGCTAAAAGAAATTGACGGTGCAAGCATAAGGATCTTCAGTCGTGAGAGAATGCTTATAGAACTGGTCAGACATAAGAAAAAACTACCCTTTGATTATTACAAAGAGATAATTGCAAATTATAGAAAACTTTTGTATGAGTTGGATATACAGGCTGTAGAGGAATATGCTGAAAAGCTGCCCAAGACGAAACTGGTAATGGAAACACTACGGATGGAAGTATTTTGATGAATTTATATGATCTTACGGAAGAAATGAAGAAAATCGGGTATGAGCCGGATGATGCAAGAGCACGTGTTTGTCAGGATATTGTTCTTAAAGCTCTATCCTCAAGCTCCTTGTCACGAAATGCCACAATTAAGGGCGGTGTTGTCATGAGAAGCATTACAAATGAGGTGCGTCGTGCTACGCAGGATATGGATATAGATTTTATAAGGTATTCACTGGCAGATGATTCTATAGATATGTTTATAGAAAAACTGAACACGATAGACGGCATTTCCATCACAAGGGTTGGAGAGATAACGGAATTAAGCCAGCAGGATTATAACGGAAAAAGGGTATTTATACATATTAAAGATAATTACAATAATACGATAGAGAGTAAGATTGACTTGGGAGTGCATAAATATTTTGATATTGAGCAGGAGGAATATTGTTTTGATATTGCATTTGATAATGAGGGTGCTTCACTTCTGATAAATTCAAGGGAGCAGATGTTTTCTGAAAAACTGAGGTCATTACTTAAATTCGGAACATTCAGTACAAGGTATAAGGATATTTATGATATGTTTTATCAATGCGGAAAACTGAATGAAAAGAATTTGATGAACTGCTTCCAAATCCTGATCTTTGGAGATTCCGGAATGCGTGAGAATAATATGAGGGACATAGTGAGAAGGGTGGAAAAGGTATTCAGTGATACAGGATATAAAGGAAGAGTTGACTTAAGTGATAAGCGGTGGCTTGATAATAGTATTGATGAAGTGTTTGACGGAATACTGACTTATCTGTCGTATTTGTAGTTAAAGGCATGAAGTTTCATTGCTATTTCGTGGTGGAACTGAAGTCAGAACAGGATAATCCAACCAATCGCTCTATAATTGTTCCTGATTCCGTGGATCTAATCCCGCTTATTCATCGTTAAAACCGCCATTACAAGGGCTTTACAGCAACTTGACATTGATTATATCTTTTCACCCATTGGGTTATACAGAATATTCATTTTTTTGCTGAATAGCTTTTCT